>NZ_BPRG01000001.1:0-312 GCF_036984265.1 Pseudonocardia sp. D17
CGCGGGATGCGGAGAAGTCGGCGAGGACGGCCGCGTGGACCTCGCGGACGAGGAAGCGCTTCAGACACCGCATGATGTCCTTCTTGGACAGACCTTGAGCGGTGCGTCGCGCGACGTAGGCCCGGGTGGGGTTCGTGGTAGCGCAGGCGGGTCACCAGCGCCATGTGCAGGGCCGCGTTCGCCGCCCGGTCGCCACCTCGGTTGAGACGGTGGCGATCGCGACGCCCGGAGCTCGCCGGGATCGGGGCGGCCCCACACAGGTGTGCGAACGCGGCCTCGCTGCGCAGCCGGTCCGGGTTGTCGCCAGCGGTG
>NZ_BPRG01000002.1:0-220 GCF_036984265.1 Pseudonocardia sp. D17
CAAGGCAGCCCTCCGGGCGGTCGCTCGACGCGTCCAGGCGCTCCTGGAGGAGGTGGCCGCCGCGGACCGTCAGCTGCGGCCGCTGACCCAGCGCACCGCGCCGCGGACCACTGGGCTGCTGGGCATCAGCACTGAGATCGCCGGCCAGCTGCTGGTCACCGCTGGCGACAACCCGGACCGGCTGCGCAGCGAGGCCGCGTTCGCACACCTGTGTGGGGCC
>NZ_BPRG01000003.1:0-7212 GCF_036984265.1 Pseudonocardia sp. D17
CGTTTCCTACCACAGAGGCCCTCATGACCCCCGCACAGAAGAGGGTGGACCAGTGACCGACGTCGGGCTGCCGGGCGACGAGCCGATGGTCGCCCGGTGGGGGTGGGAGCATCCGTCGGCACCACTGGTCGTCGCGTTGCACGGCAACGGGACCAGCGAGCACTCGCTGATCGAGATCTCCCCGTGGCTGCCCCACGGGCCGGTCGGGTACGTGTCGGTCCGCGCGCCGATCGCCGGGCCGACGGGCTACTCGTGGTTCCCCCTCGTCGACGGCTCGCCCGAGGCCGAGGGCCTCGCCGCCGCCTGCCGCTGGGTGCTGGCCTGGCTCGACACCGAGGGCGACCCCGAGCGGCCCGTCCTGCTGCTCGGCTTCCGGGAGGGCGTGGCGCTGGCCGGGGCGCTGATGCTGGTGGCGCCCGACCGGTTCTCCGGTGCGGTGCTGCTCTACGGCGCGCTGCCGTTCGACGCCGGGATCCCCATGCCCCGCGGTGCGCTCGCCGGGATGCCGGTCTTCCTCGCCCACGGCGCCGACGACACCCGCACCCCGCCACCGCTGCTCGAGCGCACGTGGGACTGGCTGACGCGGCACAGCGGCGCACCGGTCCTCGCCGAGCGCGAACCGGGCGGGGACCAGCTCGCGGGCAAGGTCGTCGGCGATCTGGGGACGTGGCTGGGCGACCGCCTCGACTGGCTGCGCGCCCACGGCGAGAACCCCCTCGCCGACGGCGACGAGCCCGCCTGGCCTACCCTCGGCGGCCCGTTGCCGCCCCGCGCGGGCGAGCCTCCCGAGGTGACCGCCGGGGTGCCGCAGCACCAGTCGTCGCAGAACGGGCCGGCCGAGCTCGCCGAGGCGCTGTGGTCGCGGATCGCGGCCTTCGACGGCGTGACGACGGGACCCACCCGCGTCGGCGTCGACGGCACCCGGGCCCTGCTGCTCGACCGGGACGCGAGCAACGGGCCCGACGTCGCGTTCGTGCTGCCCGCCGACGGCGAGTTCGCCCACCAGCACCCCGCGCCCGACTTCAGCCTGCACCTCGTCCTGCCGCCCGAACAGGCCTACGACGCGGTGGCCAAGGGCTGGGCCGTCGCGCACCCGCTGGCCGGGGTGCGGGTCAGCCCGGGGATGGTGCTGGTGCCGGGGCCGCGCGACGACGCCGAGCTGGAGACGGTGACGGGCATCGTGGCCGCCGGGTACCGGCACGCCCGCGGCTGACCGCGGGGACGCGGCGCGCGCTCCGGGGGGTCACGGGGCGAGCACCCGGCACAGGGCGTCGAGCGTCCCGGCCCACGCGCTGTCCGACGGGGTCGCGTACCCGACGACGACACCGTCGGGACCCGGGCCGGCGTCGGGATGGCGGAAGGTCCCGAGGCCCTCGAGGGCGAGCCGGTGCCACGCCGCGGCGCGCAGCACGTCGGCCTCGGTGCCCGGCGGCAACGTCAGCACCAGGTGCAGGCCCGCGGCCAGGCCGCTCACCCCGACGTGCGGCGCCCGCCGCGCCAGCGCGGCGACCAGCTCGTCGCGACGGCGCCGGTAGCTGCGGCGCCGGGCGCGCACGTGCCGGTCGTAGGCCCCGGACCCGACCAGATCGGCCAGGACGAGCTGGTCGAGGCCGCTCGTGACCGGCTCGACCAGCCCCTTGGCCCGTTCGACCTCGGCGACCAGCGACGCGGGCAGCACCATCCAGCCCAGCCGGACGGCGGGGGCGAGCGCCTTGCTCGTCGTGCCGAGGAGGACGACGTGTTCGGGATCGAGCCCCTGCAACGCGCCGACCGGCTGCCGGTCGTAGCGGAACTCGCCGTCGTAGTCGTCCTCGACGACGAGGCCGCCCGTCGTGCGGGCCCACTCGACTGCCGCGGCGCGCCGGGACGGGTCGAGGGCGACGCCCGTCGGGAACTGGTGGGCCGGGGTGAGCAGGACGGCGCCGACGTCGCGACCCAGGGTGTCGGTGCGGGCGCCGAGCCCGTCGACCTCGACGGGCGGGATGCGCAGGCCCTCGGCGCGCAGCAGGTCGCGGTGCACGTGCAGCCCCACCGACTCGACGGCGACGGCGCGCACCCCGCGACGGCGCAGCACCGTCGCGAGCAGGGTCAGCGCGTGCGACACCCCGGCACAGACGACGATCCGGGCCGGGTCGGTGCGCACGCCACGGGCTCGCGCGAGGTAGTCGGCCAGCGCCTCGCGCAGCTCGGGACGACCGCGCGGGCCGCCGTAACCGAACGCCTCGTCGGGCGCGGCGGCCAGCGCGCGGCGGGTCGCGCGCAGCCACTGCGCCCGCGGGAAGCTCGCGACGTCCGGCCGCCCGGCGATCAGGTCGTGGCGCGGGCCGGAGGTGTGCGGCGGGGCGGGCGACGTCGGGTGCTGCGGGACCGCGGGCGAGCGCGTCGCGACCCGGGTCCCCGACCCGTGCCGCGCCGTCAGCCACCCCTCGGCGACCAGCTCCGCATACGCCTCGACGACGGTCGTCCGGGCCAGCCCGAGATCGGCCGCGAGCGAACGTGACGACGGGAGCCGCGCGCCCGGCGCCAGCCGCCCGTCGCGGATCGCGTCGCGCACCGCGTCCGTCAGCGCGACGCGCACGCCGCGGCCGTGACCGACGGACAGGTCCAGGTGCAGATCGGAACCTGCCGAAGTGGACCGCGAACTCACACCAGAAGTGGACCATGTTCACCGGCCACTGCGGAACTACCGTCGCGTACATGTCGCAACGGACCACCGCCCCCGAACGCAACGTCGAGCGCCCGGCGCGCCTCGAGCTGGCCGAGCTCGCCCCCGAGGCCTACAAGGCGATGATCGCCCTCGACGGCGCCGCCCGCCGTGGCCTCGACCCCGTCGTCGCCGAGCTGGTGAAGATCCGCGCCTCGCAGCTCAACCACTGCGCGTTCTGTCTCGACATGCACACCAGGGACGCGCTCGCCGCGGGCGAGAGCGTCGAACGGATCATCCAGCTGTCGGCCTGGGAGGAGTCACGGCACTTCTACAGCGCCAAGGAGGTCGCGGCCCTGGAGCTGACGGAGGCGATGACCGTCCTCACCGACGGGTTCGTGCCCGACGACGTCTACGCGCGCGCCGCCGCGGAGTTCGACGAGACCGAGCTCGCCCACCTGATCGTGGCGATCACCGTGATCAACGCCTGGAACCGCTTCGGCGTCACCTCCCGGTTGGCGCCGGGGCACTACACGCCCGCCCGGCACGGCTGAGTCGCGCGCCGGGACCGGGCCTACGTCCGGACCGCCGAGATGCTGTAGCGGTTGAGGCTGAACAGGTACTCGTCCTCGGCGGCGCGGGCGCGCAGGTCGGCGAGCCAGTCGGCGGCGTCCTGCGCGGTGACGCCGCGCCGCCCGGGCACGAACGCGGCGATCGTCTCCATGATGTTCGCGCTGAAGGTGTCGGCGTGCAGGCGCGGGTTGAACAGCGGGATGACGCGCTGGTCGACGACCTCGAAGCCGCCGCGGCGCAGCAGCCCGGCGAGCCGTCGCGGGAGCCGGGAGTCGGCCAGGTGCTCCTCCCAGGCCGCGACGATCCGCTCGTGCCGGGCGCGGTCGGCGACGTTCCAGACCAGCGAGTCCCAGTCGGTGTCCAGCACGACGACCCGCCCGCCGGGCCGCAGCACCCGGCCGACCTCGGCGATCGCCGCGGGCATGTCGGGGACGTACTCGTAGACCTGCGTCGCGACGACGACGTCGAACTCCTCGTCCGGGTACGGCAGCGCGCAGGCGTCGCCCTCACCGACCGTCGCCCATGGCATCGCCGCGCACCGCTGCCGGGCGATCGCGTTCATCGCCGGGCTCGGGTCCATCCCCTGCACCGCCCCCGCCGGGCCGACCGCCTCGGCCATCGACGCGAGCAGATGGCCGGGTCCGGACCCGACGTCGAGCACCCGCTCCCCGCGCCGCAGCCGCAACATGTCGAGCACCTGGGCACGCTGGGCGACGACGTCGCTCGTCGCGTAGCTGCGGTCCAGTCGCCGCGCTTCCTCGTCGCCGAACTCCAACATCGCCACGTTCGGAGGCTAGCCCGCCCCGGCGCGCCTGACCGGCCCGCGACCGGACGCATCCGCGCGCAACCTCACCGTCGTCGCCGGGCCTCGGAGCAGCAGCGAGGTTGCGCGCGGGACGGGGGCGGCGCGCGCGGCGGAGGTTGCGCCCGGGGCGGGGTCGGCGCGGGTGGCCACGTGCTGCGGAGGTTGCGCGGGCGGGTCGGCGCGCCGGGCCCGGCCGCGGCGGACGGTCGGGGGGTGCGGCCGGGGCTAGGGTCGCCGGGACCGCACGTCCGGACGTCCCGCCCGGCGCAGGGAGGCAGCGTGGACCAGCCCGAGTACCGCTCGTACGACGCCGTGGGGCTCGCCGAGCTCGTCGCGAAGGGCGAGGTGTCGGCGTCGGAGCTGCTCGAGGCGGCGATCGCGCGCGCCGACGCCGTCGGTGCGCGGATCAACGCGATCGTCCGGCCGATGTACGAGATCGCGCGGGAACGCGCGCGCGGCGAGCTCAGCGGGCCGTTCGCCGGGGTGCCGTTCCTGCTCAAGGACCTCGGCCAGCACTACGCCGGGCTGCCGACGTCGGCCGGGAACCGGGCACTGGCGAGGCACCCGCAGCCTGCGCACGCGCTCGTCGTCCAGCGGTGGCTCGACGCCGGCCTGGTCCCGTTCGGCAAGACCAACACCCCGGAGTTCGGCGCGAAGGGCATCACCGAGCCCGAGGTGTTCGGTCCGACGCGCAACCCGTGGGACACCACACGGACGCCGGGCGGCTCGTCGGGAGGGTCGGCGGCGGCGGTCGCGGCCGGGATCGTGCCGGTGGCCGGGGCCTCGGACGGCGGCGGGTCGATCCGGATCCCGGCCGCGTGCTGCGGGCTGTTCGGCCTCAAGCCCGGCCGCGGGCTCCTGCCCGACGGGCCGGACGTCGGCGAACGGCTGCACGGCGCGGCGGTCAACGGCGTCGTCTCACGGACGGTGCGCGACACCGCGGCGATGCTGGACGTCCTCGTCGGCCCGGATCCGGGCGGTCCCTTCCCGACCCCCCGCCCCCCGGAGTCCTTCGCCGAGGTCGCCCGCCGCGATCCCGGACGCCTGCGCATCGGTTTCGCGACGGCCTCACCGCTGGGCACCCCCGTCGACCCGCAGGCCGTCGCGGCGGTGGAGGACGCGGCAGCGCTGCTGGAGGCGGCGGGTCACGACGTCGAGCCGGCCTCGACCGGGGTGGACGAACGCGGTCTCGCCAAGGACTTCCTGACGATGTGGTTCGCGGCCGTCGCCGCGGAGGTCGCCGAGACCCGGGCGGTGACCGGCTGCGGCGTCGACGCGTTCGAGCTGGACACGCGGATCATGGCCGCGGTCGGACGGGCGACGTCGGCACCCACCTACATCGCGGCGCACGACCGCTGGAACTCCCACACCCGCAGGCTGGCCGCGTTCCACGAGCGGTACGACCTCCTGCTCACCCCGACGCTGGCCCGGCCGCCGGTGCGGATCGGCGAGCTGGCCGCGCCGGAGGCCGTCGCGCGGGCGAGCCGGGTGCTGCTGCGCGCGCACGCCGCGGGCCTGCTGGCGAGGACCAACGTGCTGGACACGCTGATCGACCAGAACCTGTCGCCGGTGCCGTACACGCAGCTGGCCAACATCACCGGCCGTCCGGCGATGTCGGTGCCGTTGTACCGGACGCCGGCCGGGCTGCCTCTGGGGGTGCAGTTCGTCGGCCCGCTGGGTGGTGAGGGCCGGCTGCTCGCGCTGGCGGCGCAGCTGGAGGCCCTCCGGCCGTGGGCCGACCGGGAGCCGTCCCTCTGAGGACGGCCGCCGTCGCCGCGGGCGGCGAACGCCCGCGGCGGGTCGGCCGGCGCACAACCCCTAGCCTCGACGCGTGGATTCGGGAGGCGGCAGGCGTCGCACCGTGACGTTCGTGGAGTTCAGCCCCTCCGGCGGGCTGTTCCAGTTCTCGGCGCAGCTCGCCGGGGGTGTCGCGGCGGGTGGTGACGCCGTCGACTTCATCACCGGCCCCGACCCGGAGCTCGGCCCGACCCACCCCGGCGTCCGGATGCGGCCGGTGCTGCCCACCTGGCACCCGGCCGACGAGAAGCCCATCGGCCGGCTCGCGAAGAAGGCGCGGCGCGTGCTCCGAGCGGGACAGCGGGCGCTGGCCTGGCTCGTCGTGCTGGCCCTGTTGCGGCGCAGCCGCCCCGACGTCGTCGTCTGGTCGACGTGGCGGTTCAGCATGGACGCGCTGGGCGCCGTCGCGGCCCGTCGGCTGCTGCCGCGTTCGACGATCGTCCTCGTCGCGCACGAGCCGGTGCCGCGGGTGCGCGCCGACACCACGAAGGAGCGGCACGGGCGCGTCCTCGACCCCGCGCTGGAGCGGGCGTGGCACAGCGTCGACGCCGTCTTCGTGCTCGGTGAGGAGGCTCGCGCGAAGGTGCACGAGCGCTGGCAGGTCGCGTGCCCGGTCGTCGTGATCCCGCACGGCGACGAGGCGGCCCTGCGCGGCGACGCGCCGGTCCCGCCGTGTGCGCGGACCGGGCCGGTCGTCCTGTTCTTCGGCGCCTGGACCGCCTACAAGGGCATCGACCTGCTCTTCGACGCGGTTCCCGCCGTGCGGCACAAGGTCCCGGACGCGCGGATCGTCGTCGCGGGATCGGTGCTGGGTGTCGACGAGGCGGCGCTGACGGCGCGCGCCCGGGCGCTGGGCGTGGACGCCCGCCCCGGCTACGTGGCGACGGCCGAGGTGCCGCGGCTGTTCGGGGAGGCCAGGGTCGTCGTCACGCCGTACCGGCGGGCCACGCAGAGCGGCGTCGTGCATCTCGCGTACACGTTCGCCCGGCCGGTCGTCGCGACGGCGGTCGGGGACATCCCGGCCGCGGTCCGCGACGGCGAGACCGGGCTGCTGGTACCGCCCGACGACCCCGACGCGCTCGCCGCGGCACTGGTCGACCTGCTCACCGACGCCGACCGCGCACAGTCGATGGGCGACGCCGGTGCGGCCTGGCTGGAGGCCGAGGCGTCGTGGACCGCGGTGGCCCGACGCGTCCGCGAGACCGTCGACCGGGTCCGCGGCGCCCGCTGAGGAAGTGGGGTTCTCCCCCTCGGGAACGGGGGCGCACTCGATCGTCGCGAGGCCTCCGCGACGGCAGAGTTCTCCTCAACACGGAAACACCCCCCACAGCACGAACCCGGCGCACGAACCCCACCGAGACGAGGCCCGAAATGTTCAAGTCCCACTGCAGCA
>NZ_BPRG01000004.1:0-48087 GCF_036984265.1 Pseudonocardia sp. D17
ACGCCCTTCAACGCGTCCTCAACCAAGATCAACCAGCGGCGGCTTGACACAGGGCAACTCACGCCGCACGCTCCTGGGCCGGGCCGGGGTTGGCGACCGGGCAGGCGGCCGCCCGGTCGGGGGCGACCGTCACCAGCGGCGGGTCCTGCTCGTGGCACGACGGGCGGGCCTGCGGGCAGCGCGGGGCGAACGCGCAGCCCGCCGGGAAGGCGCCGACGGGCGGTGGCGACCCGACGATCGAGCGCAGCGCTCCCCTGGCGACGCCCGGTGTCGGCAGGGCGGCCAGCAGACCCGACGTGTACGGGTGCCGCGGCTCGCCGAGCACCTGCGCGGCCGGACCCTCCTCGACGAGCCTGCCCGCGTACATGACCCCGATGCGGCCACCGAAGTCGCGGGCGACGCCGACGTCGTGCGTGACCATCAGGACGGCCGTGCCCGACCGCTGCTGCAGCTCGACGATCAGCTCCAGGATCTGGGCCTGCACCGTGACGTCCAGCGCGGTCGTCGGCTCGTCGGCGATGAGCACCTGCGGGTCGCAGCTGACGGCGATCGCGATGACCGCCCGCTGCCGCATGCCGCCCGAGAGCTGGTGCGGGTAGCTGTCGGCGACGCGCTTCGGGTCGGGGATGCCGACCATCGCCAGCAGCTCCTCCGCCCGCCTGCGCGCGGCCTGCTTCGTCGTGGCGACGCCGTGCACACCCAGGACCTCGACGAGCTGCGAGCCGATGCGCCGCAACGGGTCCAGCGCACCCGTCGGGTCCTGCGGGATGAGCGCGACCTGACCGCCGCGCAAGCTGCGCAGCTCCGGCGCGGGCAGGCCCAGCAGCTCGCGGCCGTTCATCGTCACGCTGCCGCCGATCTTCGCCGCCGACCCGTAGAGCTGCATGATCGACCGGGCGGTGACCGACTTGCCGCTGCCGCTCTCGCCCAGCAGCATCATCGTCTCGCCGCGGCGCAGGGTGAACGAGACGCCGCGCACGACGTCGACGCTGCGGTGCCGGGACACGAACGTCGTCGTGAGGTCGGTGACCTGCAGCGGGGCGACGGTGGTGTCGGTCGCCGCCGGGTCCTTCTCCAGCGAGGTGGTCACGCGCGGGCCTCCGATCGGACGTCGAGCAGGTCGCGCAGCCCGTCGCCGAGGACGTTGAACGCCACCGACGCGACGAGGATCGCGAGCGCGGGGATCGCCGCGAGGAACGGCGCCGTGTAGATGTACTGCGTGTGGTCGCTGACCATGAGCCCCCACTCGGCCGTGGGCGGTGACACCCCGAGTCCCAGGAAGCTCAGACCCGCGGCGTAGACGATCGAGAGCCCGATCAGTGCCGTGCAGTAGACGACGACGGGCGGGGCCACGTTGGGCAGTACCTGCCGCGTCGCGATGGCGAGCCGCGACGCCCCGCTCGCCCGGGCGGCGTCCATGTAGTCGAGGTCGGCCAGCCGGCGCGTCTCCGTCTCCGCGACCCGGGCGACGGGCGGCACCAGGATCACGGCGAGCGCGATGATCGAGTTGGAGATGCCCGAGCCGAGCGCGGCCGCGATGGCGATGGCCAGCAGCACCGCGGGGAAGGCGTAGAAGACGTCGAGGGTGCGCATGATCGCCCGGTGCCCCCACTTGCCCGAGAGCCCGGCCGTCACCCCCAACGTGGTGCCGACGACGGCGGCGAACAGCACCGGGACCAGTCCCGCGAGCAGCGAGAGCCGGGTACCGTCGATCAGCCGGGCGAAGACGTCGCGGCCCTGGCCGTCGGTGCCGAGGATGTGCCCGGCGCTGCCGGCGGGCAGCAGCCGGCGCGCCGCGTCGCCCGCGTTCGGGTCGCCGACGAGCAGCGGCCCGACGATCGCGACGAGCACGATCAGCGCGACGACGCCCGCCGCGATCCGGGCGGACACGGTCATGCGGCGCCTGCGGCGCGGGGCGGTGGTGGGGGCGGCGCCGCTGCCGGGAACGGCGTTCGGCGACGCTTCGATGGTGGCGGTCACGAGGCTCCTCGAACGGGATTCGGCGGGTCGGGCGCGAACTCGGGGTCGGGGTCAGGCGCGGATTCGGGGGTCGACGAGCCCGTGCAGGGCGTCGACGACGAGGTTCAGCACGACGAACGCGAGCGCGGAGACGAGCACCCCCGCCTGGATGACCGGCAGGTCCCGCTGGGTGATCGACTGGTAGACCAGCAGCCCGATCCCCGGCCAGGCGAACACCGCCTCGACGAAGATGACGCCACCGAGCAGGTAGCCGATCTGCAGGCCCGCGACCGTCAGCAACGACGGCACGGTGTTGTGGAACGCGTGCACCATCACCCGGCGGTGCGAGAGCCCGCGCGAGGTCAGGGCCTCGACGAAGTCCATGCTCATCACGTCGAGCACCGACGAGCGGAACATCCGGGCGATGATCCCGGCGGGGACGAGCGCGGCGGTGACCGCGGGCAGGATCAGGTGGTTGAACAGGTCGACGAACCCGCCGTCGCCGTTCGGGTTGTACATGCCGCTCACCGGGAACAACCCGGCTCCCGCCGCCAGGTAGATGATGAGCAGCAGACCGATCGAGTACTGCGGCACCGAGATCGAGAACAGCGCGAGCGCATTGCCCAGCCGGGCCAGGATGCCGGTGCGGCGCAGCGCCGTCAGCGCGCCGACCGCGACGCCGAGCACGATCGCGATGACCGCCGCGGCGGCGCTGAGGATCAGGGTGTTCATCAGCGCGTCCAGCACCATCGGCGCGACGTCGCTGCGCCGGGCGATGCTCGTCCCGAGGTCCCCGGTCAGGGTGTGCCCCAGCCAGGTCACGTACTGGACCGGCCACGGCTCGTTCAGGCCGAGCCGTTCGGTGAGCGCGGCGCGGGCCTCCGGCGACCCCGTCGGACCGAGCAGGGAGGCGACCGGATCACCCGGAATGATCTTGATGGTGATGAAGATGACGATCGAGACCCCGAACAGGATCGGGATCGCCATCAGCAGCCGGCGGCCGACGTACCCCAGCATCAGACCTCCCCGACCACGGGATCGACGGACACCGGAGCGGTCCGGTGCGCGGGACCGACCCGGCCGAACGCCCGCAGCATCCCGTGCCGGGGCAGCTGCGCCATCAGCGTCAACCGGTCGCCACGGACCCGGGAGATCGCGTACTCCAACGGCCGCCCGTAGCTGTCGCGCAGCAGGCGCTCGAACAACATCAGGGGGGCGCCGGGCGCGACGTCGAGCAGGTCGGCGACCAGCTCGTCGGCCAGGATCGCCTCGACGGCCTGGTCGGCGACCCCGAACTCGAACCCCGCCATCTCGTAGAGCGCGTACCACTCGTCGACGGCCCGGGCGCGCTCCACCACCGCGAGCAGCTCCGTCGGCACGTAGGCCGTCGCGCAGTAGTAGGGCTCGTCGCCCAGCACCGTCAGGTACTCGACGACACCGACCTGCCCGCCCCGCTCGATCCCGAGCCGCTCCGCGACCCGCGGCGCCGCGAGCTCGCGGCTCGCCGAGAGGATGCGGTGCGAGACCCGTTCGTGCTCGGGCTCCGGGCCGTGCAGGTGGGTGAAGCTGTGCCGGACCTTCGAGGCCACCGAGAACGTCCCGGTGCCCTGGACCCGCTTGACGAGCCCCTCGTCGCGCAGCATCGCGAGCGCGTCGCGGACGACCTGCCGGCTCGCGGAGAACGACAGCATGAGCTCGGTCTCGCCCGGCAACGCGCCCGCCGGGAACTCCTCGTGGACGATCGCCACGCGGAGCAGGTCCCGGACGCGACGCGCGGCACTCGAGCGGCGAACCGTTCGGGGGTGCATCCTGGCCTCGGTCATGCATACAACGGTGAGCAGTGTGCGTGTCACCCGACAGTGGGATCCGGTAACGCGGCGGTTAAGCCGGTTGCCCGCTTCGCGCATGCCGTCCGACCTGCGAGAACGGTGTACACAATGCCGGTTACGCGGGTTGCCTCCGCGAACCGCCGGTTCCCCCGGGCGGGTCCGGCGGCGCCCGTCACACTGCGATGACCGTCGGCACGATCATCGGGCGGCGGCGGTAGGTCTCCCCCACCCATTTGCCGACGACCCGGCGCACCGCCTGCGCGATCCGGTACGGGTCGGTGATGCCCTCGTTCTCGGTCCGCGACAGCTCGTCCTCGATCAACGGCAGCACGACGTCGAGCGCCTTGGGGTCGTCGGAGAACCCGCGCCCGGCCAGGGTCGGCGGCGCCACCGCCCGGCCCGTGCGGGCGTCGACCGCGACGGTGATCTGGATGAACCCGCCCTCGCCGAGCGTGAGCCGGTCGGACAGCGTCGTCTCGCCGATGTCGCCGACCGCCAGCCCGTCGACGTAGACGCGGCCGACCTCGACGCGGCCCGAGATCGCCGCGATGCCGTCGACGAGGTCGACGACGACCCCGTTCTCCGCCAGCACCACGCGGTCCTCCTGCACCCCGGTCTGCACGGCGAGCCGGCCGTTGGCACGCAGGTGCCGCCACTCCCCGTGTACCGGGACGACGTTCGACGGCCGGACCGCGTTGTAGAGGAACAGCAGCTCACCCGCAGGCGCATGCCCGGAGACGTGCACCTTGGCGTTGCCCTGGTGGATCACCGACGCGCCCAGCCGGGTCAGGCCGTTGATGACGCCGAAGACGGCCGTCTCGTTGCCCGGGATCAGCGAGCTGGCCAGGATGATCGTGTCCTCGGGCCGGATGCGCACCGAGCGGTGGTCGCCGCGGGCCATCCGCGACAGCGCCGACAGCGGCTCCCCCTGCGACCCCGTCGAGACCAGGACGAGCTGGTCGTCGGGCAGCGTCATCGCCTCGTCGAGGTCGACGAGCAGTCCGTCGGGGATCTGCAGCAGGCCCAGCTCGCCCGCGATACCCATGTTGCGCACCATCGACCGGCCCACCAGGCAGACCCGGCGGCCGTGCTTGGCCGCGGCGTCGAGGACCTGCTGGACGCGGTGCACGTGGCTGGCGAAGCACGCCACGATGATCCGCGACGACGCCCGGTGGAACACCCCCTCGATGACGGGGCCGATCTCGCGCTCGGGCGTCACGAAGCCGGGGATGTCGGCGTTCGTGGAGTCGACGAGGAAGAGGTCGACCCCCTCGTCGCCCAACCGGGAGAAGCCCGCCAGGTCGGTGAGCCGGTTGTCGAGCGGGAGCTGGTCGAGCTTGATGTCGCCGGTGTGCAGCACCAGCCCCGCGGGCGTGCGGACCGCGAGGGCCAGCGCGTCGGGGATCGAGTGGTTGACCGCGAAGTACTCGCAGTCCCAGGGCCCGTGCGTGAGCCGGGCACCCTCGGCGACCTCGAGCAGGTGCGGGGTGAGCCGGTGCTCCCTGCACTTGGCCGCGACCAGCGCGAGCGTGAACCGGGAGCCCACGACCAGCAGGTCCGGCTTCTGCCGCAGCAGGAACGGGACCGCGCCGATGTGGTCCTCGTGGCCGTGGGTGAGCACGAGCGCGTCGACGTCGTCGAGGCGGTCCTCGATCGCCCGGAAGTCGGGCAGGATCAGGTCCACGCCCGGCGAGTCCTCGGACGGGAACAGCACCCCGCAGTCGACGACGAGCAGCCGCCCGTCGTACTCGAAGACCGTCATGTTGCGGCCGACCTCGCCGATGCCGCCCAGCGCGAAGACGCGCAGGCCGCCCGGGGCGAGCGCCGGTGGCGGGTGCATGGGCAGCTCGGCGGCGTTCTCCGCGTCCGGCGGCGGCGGGGGCGCCGGGCGGTCGCGACGGGGCCCACGGGAACGGCGGTCGGGCCTGCGGTCCGACCGTGCGGGAGGGCGGGTCACCGGTACGCGACCTCCGCCCCGATGTCGAGGGTCGCCCGGGCACCGAGCGCTCCGTAGCCGCGGTCGCGCCGGACGCCCACCGCCTCGGGGTCGAGCGCGATCCCCGCCGCCGCGAGGTCGCCGACGATCGCCGCGACCTGCTCGTCGGTCGCCGGGGGCAGCGGGAGCCGCGGGTCGCCCACGTCGATGCCCCGCAGCCGCAGCGCCGTCTTCGCGAACACCACCCCGCCGACGCGGCCCATGGCCCGGATGACCGGCAGCGTCGCGTAGTGCAGCGCGCGGGCCCGGTCGTGCTCGCCCGCCTCGTACGCGTCGATCAGCGCGCGCAGCCGGTCGGCCACGACGTGCCCGATGACGCTCACGAAGCCCACTGCGCCCACCGCGAGCCACGGCAGGTTCACGGGGTCGTCGCCGGAGTAGTAGGTCAGCGTCGTCGTCGCCAGGACCTCGGTGCCGACGCGCAGGTCGTTGCGCGCGTCCTTCACCGCGACGATGCGCGGGTGCTCGGCCAGCTTCTGCAGCGTCTCCAGCTCGATCGGGATGACGCTGCGCGGCGGGATGTCGTAGAGCATCATCGGCAGCTCGGTGGCGTCCGCGACCGCCGTGAAGTGCGCGACCAGCCCCGACTGCGGCGGCCGTGAGTAGTACGGCGTGACCACCAGCAGCCCGTGCGCACCCGCCTTCTCCGCCTCGCGGGCCAGCCGGATGCTGTGGGCCGTGTCGTAGGTGCCCGCACCCGCGACGACGACGGCCCGGTCGCCCACCGCGCTCACGACCGCCCGGACCAGCTCCGCCTTCTCGGCGTCCGACGTCGTCGGGCCCTCACCCGTCGTCCCGTTGACGACCAGCCCGTCGTTGCCCAGCTCGACGAGGTGGGCCGCCAGCTCCTCGGCTTTCCCCAGGTCGAGGCCGCCGTCGGAGTCGAAGGGGGTGACCATTGCGGTCAGCACCTGGCCGAACGGGCGGCCAGGCGGCCGGGATGGAGCAGGGGTCGGGCTCATGGGTGATGACCGTACCGCCGCATCTCCCGATCCGGCGTTCCGACCGGCGCGCGTGCGCCGTGCCTCACAGCGGCTCGCGCGCGGTCCCCGGCCCGCCGGCCCGTCCGGCGGGACGAGCTCGGCGGCGCCCGGCCGGATTCGAGGCCGCGGGACGCCCGGCCGGGCGGTCACAGGCCGCGGGACGCCCGGCCGTAGGTCTCGAGGTCGGCGGCGGCGCCCTCCAGCGACACCCGCGCCGCGTCGCGCCCGAACGCGTGCAGCACGATCTCGGCAGGCTCGCCGACGATCGTCACCAGCCCCGGGCCGGTCCGCACCACCTGCACGGCTCCCTCGGGGCGGCGCACCACCACGCCCACGGGGCTGCGCCGCCACAGCACCCGGCCCATCCGGCCGAGCAACGCCCAGAGCGCACCGTCGCGCTCCGTGTCCGGTGGGCGGGGCTCCCAGCCCGGCTCGCCGCGGCGCACGTCCTCGTGGTGGACGAAGAACTCGGCGCCGTTCGCGAACTCGTCGACCTTGCCGACGCGGTAGGGCGACCACGCCGGAGGACCGTCACGCAGCTCGGCGATCATCTCCGACCACGGCGTGTCGGCGTACCCCGACATCGCCCGCTCGGTGATCGGGGCCAGGGCCGGCACGACGATCCCCGACGCCGCCCACGGCTGGCGCTCGCGCACCAGCAGATGGGCCAGCAGGTCGCGGCTCGTCCAGCCCGCGCACAACGTCGGGCGGTCCGGCCCGGACCGCTCCATCTCGTCGCACAGGGCCGCTCGTTCGGTCGTCGCGAGGCTCACGATCGCGAACCTAGCCGTCCGCGCCGTCCCGCACCGCCCGGGTCGCCCCCGAGGGAGCCGCGCCTGTCCGGTCTGCGCTGGTCGGGCGATATGCCACCGTTCGCGGCGTCCCGTCGTGCCGCCCTCGTGCTGACGCTCGGGCGCTCCGCTACCCCTCGGTACCGATGCTCGGGCGCTCCGCTACCCCTCGGTGACGTACGGGCTCGACGCGATCTCCGTGCCGTCCTCGAGCTTCTGGATGTCGAAGTCGTTGAACACGTTCGGCACCTCGCGCTGCAGCTGGCGCAGGCACTCGACGGCCAACTCGCGGATCTCGACGTCGGCGTGTTCGGAGGCGCGCATGGCGATGAAGTGCCGCCAGGCCCGGTAGTTGCCCGTGACGACGATCCGCGTCTCGGTGGCGTTGGGCAGGATCGCGCGCGCGGCCTGCCGGGCCTGCTTGCGGCGCAGGGTGGCGTTGGGCACGTCGGCGAAGCGCTTCTCCAGGCCTGCGAGCAGGTCGGTGTAGGCCTTGACCGACGCCTCCGCCGCCTCCTCGAACAGGGCGTGCAGCTCGGGGTCCTCGGCGATCGCGGCGGGCTCGACCATCGCGGCGTCGCGCTCGGGGACGTAGCGCTGCGAGAGCTGCGAGTACGAGAAGTGGCGGTGCCGGATCAGCTCGTGGGTGAGCGAGCGGGAGACGCCGGTGAGGTAGAAGCTGACCGTCCCGTGCTCCAGCACCGAGAGGTGCCCGACCTCGAGGATGTGCCGCAGGTAGCCCGCGTTGGTGGCCGTCGCCGGGTTCGGCTTGGCCCACGACTGGTAGCACGCCCGGCCGGCGAACTCCGCGAGTGCCTGGCCGCCGTCGGCATCCGTGCTCCACGGAACGTCGGACGGCGGGAAGAACTCGGTCTTCGCGACGAGCTGGACGCCCAGCGGCACGATCTCCGGCATACCGGCAGCGTAACCGGGCACTCCGACAACGCCCGGACCGGTACCGGGGCCCGGGAGCGATCCGCGGCCACCGCACGTTCCTCCGGAAGGAGCCGCACGCACCACGAGTGCCGTCACGATTTTCTTGCGATGACGTCAGCATGACGCCATAGTGGTGTCATGGATGTCAGCCAGTACGTAGCCCAGCTGCGGGAGGATCTCTCCTCCGCCGCGGCCGCAGGCGACGAGCAGACCCGGCGCACGGCCGCGTTGCTCGGCGCGGCGATCGAGCCGGCCGCGAGGCTGGCCGTCATGAACGCCCTGTCGGACCTGGCCGCCGAGGTCACGGCCGCCCTGGGCGACCGGGTCGTCGAGGTGCGCCTCGACGGCCGCGACGTGCGGGTCGTCGTCACCGGCGACGAGCCCGCCCACGAGCCCGAGCCGGAGCCCGCGCCCACGATGCCGCCGCCCGGCGCCGACGCGGGCGACATCAGCCGCATCACGCTGCGGCTCGTCGAGCAGATCAAGAACCAGGCCGAACAGGCCGCGGCGGCGCAGGGTGTGTCGCTGAACTCGTGGGTCGCGCAGGCCGTGCAGGGCGCCCTGTCCGGCCGCGGCGGGCCCAACTGGGACCGCGGCGGCTGGGACCGCGGCAGCTGGGACCGCGGCGACCGGGGTGGCCGCGGAGGACGGGGCCGCAGCCGCGGCGACGACGGACGCCGCGTCCGCGGCTGGGTTCAGGGGTGAGGACGATGACCGACGACACGCGTGACGACGACCGACACCCGGACGACCGGCCCGGCGAGAGCCGGACGGGAGCCGCGGACGAGACCGGCCACGAGCTCACCCGGCAGGAGCGCTGGGACGCCTCGGGGCCGGCCGAGCTGGAGCTGAACATCGACGTCGGCTCGGTCCGCGTCGAGCTCTCCGACACCCGCGAGGTGTGGGTCGAGGTCCGTCACGAGGCGCAGGGCGGCAACGTCTGGACCAACGGCATCGCGGGCCTGTTCAACTGGCTCGGGTCCGCGGCGGGCCGCGGCGGGTTCGGGAACGTGCAGGGCCTCGGTGACGTGCAGGGCTTCCCGAGCGCGGGGTTCGGCGGGTTCGACCCGGGTCAGATCACCGAGGAGCTCGCCGCACGCGCCGTCGAGGCGGCCGAGATCCGCTGGTCGGAAGCGTCCCGGCGGCTCGTCGTGCGCTCGTCGCAGGAGATGCCGCTGCGCATGGTGCCGCTCGCGGTGACGGTGCGCGCGCCGGTGTCGTCACGGCACGCGGTGCGCACCGGAGCGGGTGAGGTCACCGTGACCGGGCGCGCCGGCTGGGGCGCGGTGCGCACCGGATCGGGCGAGGTCCGGCTGGAGGAGACGACGGGCGATGTCGACGTCACGACGGGCTCCGGCGACGTCGACCTCGGCGTCGTCGGTGGCCGCGGGAAAATCCGGACCGGCTCGGGCCGCATCGCCGTCGCCGCGCTGAGCGGGCCGAGCGAGGTGAAGTCCGGCAGCGGCGACGTCGAGCTCGGCGAGGTCACCGGCGACCTCGGGGTACGCACGGGGTCCGGCGAGGTCCGGATCGCGGACGCGGTGTCCGGCACGTTCGAGCTCACGACGGGTTCCGGGGGCATCCGGATCGGCGTGCACTCCGGCGTGGCCGCGGAGCTGGACCTCTCGTCGGGCACCGGTCGGGCGCGCAGCGAGCTGGAGGTCACCGGGGTGGCCCCGCAGTCGGCTCCGGCGTTGCGCATCCGCGGCCGGGCGGGGACGGGCGACGTCGTGGTGTCCCGGGCGGCCGCCGCAACCGTCTGACGACACCGTCCGCCGTCGCACCGCTGCGGCGGACGCACCGAGGAGACACGCGCCGGGTGGGGGTCCGGCGCACTGGTGGGGGCCCGGTCGCGAGGGGGAGCCGCGACCGGGCCCTCGCACGTCGGGTTCCCCGGGCCGGCGAGTTCGCACATACCCACCCGGGTGAAACCCGGACGCGCCGGGAGGCGCATCCGGACCGGGGCCACCGGATGGCGGCGGGCCGGCCGCGACCCCCGGTTCAGGCCGCGCGCACCTCGCGCGCCAGCCTCGTCGCCAGCCCACCCCGGTCCCCGACCTCGACCGCGTCGAGGCCCAGCCACTCGGCCATGACCCGCAGCTCGGCGGCCAGCTCGGCGGCGACCCGCACCTCGTCGACGCCCTCCTCGACGAACGCGCCCTTCACCCGCAGGGTGCCCGTCGCCCGCTCGGACTTGAGGTCGACGCGGGCGACCAGCCGGCCGTCGAGCAGGAACGGGAAGACGTAGTACCCGAACTCGCGCTTGGGCTCGGGCACGTAGATCTCGATGCGGTACCTGAACCCGAAGAGCCGTTCGGCACGCGCCCGCTCCCAGATCAGCGGATCGAAGGGGCACAGCAGCGCGCGACCGGTGACCCGGCGCGGCACCCGCGCCCCCGGCACCCGGAACGCGGGGCGCCGCCACCCGCGGACGGTGATGCGCTCGACCTCTCCGGCCTCGACGAGCTCGGCCAGTGCCCGGCTGTTGCGCTCGGGCCCGAGCCGGTAGTAGTCGCGCACCTCGGGTTCGGTGGCCACACCCAGCGCGGCGACGGCCTTGCACACCAGCCGGCGGGCCGCCTCGTCGTCGGGGACCGGCGGCGCGGCCAGCACCGCGGCGGGCAGGACCCGCTCGGGGAGGTCGTAGCGGCGCTGGAAGTGGACACGGGTGCCGGTGGTGAGCTCACCGACGCCGAAGAGGTACTCGCAGATGCGCTTGACCTCCGACCGCTCCCACCACGTCGCACCCGGCGGCCGGGGCGTGGACCGGCCACCCAGCGCGTCCTCCAGCGCCCCGGCCCCGACGGGCCCCAGCTCCTTCACCGCGGCCAGCACGTCGGAGACCAGGCCCGGCTCGCGCTCGACGAGCGGCCCGTAGTGCTTCCACCAGCCACGACGCTTGGCCCCCGACAGCAGCAGCGGCCAGTCGGCGACGGGCAGCAGGCACGCCTCGTGCGCCCAGTACTCGGCGAGCAGCCGCGGGCGCCGAGCGGAGTGGCTCCAGGCCGCGCCGTCGACGAGGTCGCGCGGGTAGGCGCCCAGGCGGGAGAACAGTGGCATGTAGTGCGCCCGGACCGCGACGTTGACCGAGTCGAGCTGCAGCAGGTGCAGCCGCCCGAGGACGCGCTGCAGGTGCGCGCGGGTGACGGTGCCGGACGGGCGCGCATCGGCGAAGCCCTGCGCCGCCAGCACCGCCCGACGGGCGCCGTCCGCACCGATCTCGGTCACGCGCGCATGGTGCCATCACGCCCCGACAGTTCCGGGTCGGCGCCACCAGGATCGGGCGCAGGCTCCGGGGCCGGTGGACGTCGTTCCGCGGCCACGACGAGCACCACCGCCACGACGACGATCAGCCCGCCGACGATCTGCACCGGCGAGAACCGCTCCCCCGCGACCAGCACGCCGAGCAGCACGGCGATCACGGGGTTGACGTAGGCGTAGGTGGCGACGGTCGAGACCGGCAGCCGGTCGAGGGTGTAGGCGAAGGCGCTGAACCCGCAGCACGACGCGACGAGCGCCATGTAGACCCACGCCCACCAGGAGACGGCCGGCACCGAGCCGAAGTCGACGCGGTCGCCCTTGCCGAAGCCGACGGCCAGCAGGATCACCCCGCCGACCGTCATCTGGACGGCGACGAGCGTGAGCGGGTTGGCGGGCGTCGGCAGCTTCGTCGACGAGAACGTCCCGACGGCCCAGCCCAGCCCCGCGAGCAGCACGATCCACGGGCCCCACCAGGCGTTGCCCGACACCCCGCCGGACCCGCCGGACGTGCCGCCGAGCAGCAGGACCGCGAGCCCGGCGATGCCGATCGCGACTCCGATGAAGGTCGCGGGCCGCGGCCGGTCGCCGGTCAGCGCCCGCAGCAGGACGATCCACAGCGGCACCGAGGCGATGAGCAGCGCCGCGACGCCGGACGACACGTTCTCCTGCCCGAGCGTCACCAGCCCGTTGCCCCAGGCCGGAAGCAGCAGACCGGTGAGGGCGCACGTCGCGAACTGCCTGCGCGACATCCGGAAGACCGACGGCCCGCGGACCGCGAGGAGCAGCAGGCTCATCGCGACCCCGCCGACCACGAACCGGAAGCCGCCCGTGAGCAGCGGCGGGACCGCGACGATGACGAGCTTGTTGCCCAGGTAGGTCGAGCCCCAGAGGACGTACACGACCGCGAGGGCGGCCCACGCCGCCCCGGGTCGCCCGGTCCGGGCGGCCGCGGCCGGGTCGACGCCGAGGGCACTCACCCGTCGGACGTTGCCATAGCGAAGAACCGCACGCGAGGTGACCCCGCCCTCACCCCGGGCGCCGCGCCCGGGTATCCATGCGCCATGGCCATCGCCGCGGTCCGTTCCGCCCAGCTCGCCGACGTCGACGACATCGTCAGGATCCAGTCGGTGACGTGGCGGGCGGCGTACGCGGGCCTGGTGCCCGACGACGCGATCGCGCAGCTCGACGGCCCGCAGGCCCGGCAGGCGTGGACCGACGCCGTCGCCGCGGCCGGGTCGGCCGGCACGCCGGGCGGCAACGCCTTCCACGTGCTCGTCGCGACGGAGGGCGAGTGGACGGTCGGGTTCTGCGCCGCGGCCGGGTACCGCGGCGAGGGCGGGACGATCGCCGAGGTGAGCACGTTGCTCGTCGAACCGCGGTGGGGGCGCCGCGGGCACGGTGGCCGGCTGCTGGCACACGCGGCCGCGGCGCTGCGGGCCGGCGGCGCCGAGCGCGGGCGGGCGTGGGTTCCGGAGCCGGACGCGGCGTCGCTGCGCTTCTACGGCACCGCCGGCTGGGAGCCCGACGGCGCCGCCCGCACCCTCGACACCGGCGACGGCGCGCTGCGCGAGCTCCGCGTGTCCGGGCCGCTCGACCTCGCGCTCAAGGAGTAGGCGGTCAGAGCCCCAGCAGGGGCTCGAGTCCGATCGTCAGCCCCGGCCGCGACCTGACCTCCCGCACCGCGAGCAGCACCCCCGGCATGAACGACGTGCGGTTCATGGAGTCGTGCCGGATCGTCAGGACCTCGCCGTCGGTGCCGAGCACGACCTCCTGGTGCGCGACGAGCCCCGGCATCCGCACCGAGTGCACGTGGATGCCGTCGACGTCGGCGCCGCGGGCACCGTCGAGCGCGGTGGTCGTCGCGTCCGGGACCGGCCCCGCACCAGCCTCCGCGCGGGCCTGCGCCACCAGCGACGCGGTGCGCGCGGCGGTGCCCGACGGCGCGTCGACCTTGCCGGCGTGGTGCAGCTCGATGATCTCGACGGAGTCGAAGAAGCGCGCGGCCTGCCGGGCGAACTGCATCGACAGCACGGCGCCGACGCCGAAGTTCGGCGCCACGAGCACCGCCGCACCGGGCGCGTCGGCGAGCCAGCCGCGGACGGTCTCGAAGCGGGACTCGTCGAAGCCGGAGGTGCCGACGACCGCGGCGATCCCGTTGCGCACGCAGAACTCGACGTTGCCGAGCACGGCGCCGGGGTGGGTGAAGTCGACCGCGACCTGGGCGCCGGCGTCGACCAGCGCCGACAGCGCGTCGCCGTCGTCGAGCGCGACGACCAGTTCCGTGTCGTGTGCGCCCTCGACCGCGCGGCACACCTCGGACCCCATGCGGCCCTTCGCGCCCAGTACCCCGACCCTGATCCGCTCGTTCGTCACCGGAGCAGGGTAGGTCACCCCACCACGAGCCCGACGATCCACGCCGTCGTCGCCAGCAGCCCGGCGGCGAGCTCGATGAGCATGCTGTAGCCCACCGCGCGCAGCGCGTGCCTGGCCGACGTCCACGCCTGCCGGCGGTCGGGCAGCCGCACGAGCTCGGCGAGCCACACCCCGAGCACGAACCCGAGGAAGAGCCCGATCACCGGGATCACGAAGAAGCCGACGACGCCGAGCCCCGCGCCCAGCATCAGTGTCCGACCGGGGACGCCTGCCTCCTTGAGCGCGCGGCCGGGCAGCAGGTACTTCGCGACGGTCCCGGCGACGACCAGCAGGCCGGCGATCCCGAGCACCCACCAGCCGAGGGCGTCGCCGCGCGGGACCGCCCACACCGCCACGCCGGCGAGCACGACGACGAGCCCCGGCAGGACCAGGGACACGATGCCGAGCAACCCGACGGCGATGATCACACCGGCCAGAACTGCGGTCATGGAACCCCCTGGGGCGACGGTCACTCGCGGGGGCCTCAGTCGGCGAGTTCCCGCAGCGCGGCGGGGAGGTCGCCGACCTCGTCGAACGGGCCGACGACCGCCGCGGTCAGCGGCCGGGCGAGCAGCTCGCGCGCGACGGCGGCGACCTCGTCGGCGGTGACGCCCGCGATGCGGTCGAGGCTCTCGGAGAGGCTGCGCTGGCGGCCGTGGTCGAGCTCGGAGCGCCCGATGCGGTTCATCCGCGACGCGGTGTCCTCGCTGCCCAGCACCAGCCCCCCGCGCAGCGAGCCCTGCGCGCGGACCAGCTCGGCCGTCGTCAGGCCGTTCGCGGCGACGTCGGAGAGCACGTCGCGCACGACGCCCACGACCTCGCCGAGGCGCTCGGGCGCGCACCCCGCATAGACGGAGAGGCTGCCGGCGTCGGCGTAGGAGGCCGCTGCCGAGTAGACCGAGTAGGCCAGCCCGCGCTGCTCGCGCACCTGCTGGAACAGCCGCGACGACAGCCCGCCGCCCAGTGCGGTGTTGAGCACCGCGAGGGCCTGCCTGCGCGGGTCGTGCCGGTCGACGCCGGGCACGCCGAGGAGCAGGTGCGCCTGCTCGGTGTCGTCACTGTGCAGGACCAGCCGGTCCCCGCCGCCGGCCGGGTGCGCGCCGCCGCGCCGTGGCGGCACCGGCACGACGCCGGGCTCGGTGCGCTCGGCCGCCGCGGCGAGGGCGGCACCGGCCAGCTCGGCCAGGTGCGCGTGGTCGAGGTTGCCCGCCGCGGCGACGACCATCCGGGGGGTCGTGTACTCGCTGCGCCAGAACGCGTGCAGCGTCTCGCGGCTCATCGCCCGGATCGACTCCTCGGAGCCGACGATCGGCAGCCCCAACGGGTGGTCGCCGAACAGGGCCGCGTCGAACAGCTCGCCGAGCAGGTCCTCGGGGTCGTCGTCGCGCATCGCGATCTCCTCGAGCACGACGCCGCGCTCGAGCTCGGTGTCGGCGTGCGCGAGCCGGGCGTCGGTGACGACGTCGGCGAGGAGATCGACCGCGAGGGCGACGTCGGTGTCGAGGACCTGCGCGTAGTAGCAGGTGTGCTCCTTGGCGGTGAACGCGTTGAGCTCGCCGCCGACGGCGTCGATCTCCTCCGCGATCCCCGAGGCGCTGCGCCGCTGCGTGCCCTTGAACAGCAGGTGCTCGAGGAAGTGCGCGGCGCCGGCCTGCTCCGGTGTCTCGTCGCGCGAGCCGATGCCGATCCAGATGCCCAGCGACACCGACCGCACCCCGGGCACCGTCTCGGTGACCAGCCGGATGCCGCCGGGAAGCTCCGACCGCAAGACGCCGGGGGCGGGTGCCGAAGCACCCGCCCCCGGCGTGGAGACCGTTGCGGTCACTCGGCCTCGGCGGCCGCGGCGACGGGCTCGCCCTCGGCGGGTGCGGTGTCGTCGCCACCCACGGCGGCCGACTCCTCCTGCACCGGGACGAGGCTGATCTTGCCGCGGTTGTCGATGTCGGTGACCTCGACGCGCAGCTTGTCGCCGACCTTGACGACGTCCTCGACCTTGCCGATGCGCTTGCCGTTGCCCAGCTTCGAGATGTGGACGAGGCCGTCCTTGCCGGGGACCAGCGAGACGAAGGCGCCGAAGGCCGCGGTCTTGACGACCGTGCCCAGGAACCGCTCGCCGATCTTCGGCAGCTGCGGGTTGGCGATGGCGTTGATCATGCCGATCGCCGCCTCCGCGGACGGGCCGTCGGCCGCACCGACGTAGATGGTGCCGTCGTCCTCGATCGAGATGTCCGCGCCGGTCTGCTCGGTGATCGAGTTGATCATCTTGCCCTTCGGGCCGATGACCTCGCCGATCTTGTCGACCGGGACCTTGATCGCGGTGACGCGAGGCGCGTAGGTGCTCATCTCGTCGGGGCCGTCGATGGCCTCGCCGAGGACCTCGAGGATCGTCAGCCGCGCGTCCTTCGCCTGGTTCAGCGCGGCCGCGAGCACCTCGGACGGGATGCCGTCGAGCTTGGTGTCGAGCTGCAGCGCGGTGACGAAGTCCGACGTGCCCGCGACCTTGAAGTCCATGTCGCCGAACGCGTCCTCGGCGCCGAGGATGTCGGTCAGCGCCACGTAGGTGGCCTTGCCGTCGACCTCGTCGGACACCAGGCCCATCGCGATGCCCGCGACCGGCGCCTTCAGCGGCACACCGGCGTTGAGCAGCGACATCGTCGATGCGCAGACCGAGCCCATCGACGTGGACCCGTTGGAGCCCAGCGCCTCCGACACCTGCCGGATGGCGTAGGGGAACTCCTCGCGCGTCGGCAGCACCGGCAGCAGGGCACGCTCGGCGAGCGCGCCGTGGCCGATCTCGCGACGCTTGGGCGAGCCGACGCGGCCGGTCTCACCGGTCGAGTACGGCGGGAAGTTGTAGTGGTGCAGGTAGCGCTTGTGCGTCTCCGGCCCCAGCGAGTCGATCTGCTGCTCCATGCGCAGCATGTTCAGCGTGGTGACACCCATGATCTGGGTCTCGCCGCGCTCGAACAGCGCCGAGCCGTGCGCCCGCGGGACGACCTCGACCTCGGCCGAGAGCGGCCGGATGTCGGTGAGGCCGCGGCCGTCGATGCGCACCTGGTCGGTGAGGATGCGACGGCGCACGAGCTTCTTGTTCAGCGACCGGAACGCGGCGCCGAGCTCCTTCTCGCGGCCCTCGAACTTCTCACCGAGGGAGGCCAGCACGCCCGCCTTGACCTCGTCGATCCGCGCCTCGCGCTCCTGCTTGCCCGCGATGGTCAGCGCGGCGGCCAGGTCGTCGCTCGCGGCGGCCTCGACCGCCTCGAACGCGTCGGGCTGGTAGGCCGGGTAGGTCGGGAACGAGCCCGTCGGCTTGGCGGCGACGTCGGCCAGCTGCTGCTGCGCGACGCACAGGCTGCGGATGAACGGCTTGGCCGCCTCCAGGCCCTGCGCGACGACCTGCTCGGTGGGCGCCTGCGCGCCGCCGGCGACGAGCTCGACCGTCTCGGTCGTGGCCTCGGCCTCGACCATCATGATCGCGACGTCGTCACCCACGATGCGCCCGGCGACGACCATGTCGAACACGGCCCGCTGCAGGTCCTCGTACTGCGGGAAGGCGACCCACTGGCCGTCGATCAGCGCGACGCGGACGCCGCCGATCGGGCCCGAGAAGGGCAGCCCGGCGAGCTGGGTCGACGCCGAGGCGGCGTTGATGGCCAGCGCGTCGTAGGGGTCGCGCGGGTCGAGCGAGAGGACCGTGACGACGATCTGGATCTCGTTGCGCAGGCCGTCGACGAACGACGGGCGCAGCGGCCGGTCGATGAGCCGGCAGGTGAGGATCGCGTCGGTGCCCGGGCGGCCCTCGCGGCGGAAGAACGAGCCCGGGATCTTGCCGATCGCGTACATGCGCTCTTCGACGTCGACCGTCAGCGGGAAGAAGTCGAACTGCTCCTTGGGCTGCTTCGAGGCCGTGGTGGCCGACAGCAGCATGGTCTCGTCATCCAGGTAGGCGACGACGGAGCCGGCGGCCTGCCGGGCGAGCCGGCCGGTCTCGAACCGGATGGTGCGGGTCCCGAAGGACCCGTTGTCGATGACGGCCGTGGTCTCGTGGACGTCATCGGTGATGGGATCGGTCATGAAGTGAGGTGTCTCCTCGTGGAGGGCACCTGGCCACCACGACGCGGGCGATCCTCGGCGGAGCCGGTCTTCGATCGAAGCCCTCGGGCGTGCCGCTCCCCGACGGGGACGGCGGCGGGCCCGGGAGCCACTACCGAGGACCGGCGGATTCGTCCTGGGCGCGATGACGCGGTGCGTGGCTGCTGCGCGGGTGCGCAGGGTGTTGAGTTGTCGGAGTGGCTCACCGAGTCGCTCGGTGGTGCCGCGCCGCCCGGGACCGTTCGGGCCCCGGGCGGCGGTGGGTCAGCGGCGCAGGCCCAGGCGCTCGATGAGCGACCGGTACCGCGACACGTCGACCGACGCCAGGTACTTCAGCAGCCGGCGGCGGCGGCCGACCATGAGCAGCAGCCCCCGCCGCGAGTGGTGGTCGTGCTTGTGCTGCTTGAGGTGCTCGGTCAGGTCGCTGATCCGCTTGGTCAGCAGCGCGACCTGCGCCTCGGGCGAGCCGGTGTCGCCCTCGTGGACGCCGTAGGCGTCCAGGATGGTCTTCTTCTGTGCGGCGTCGAGAGCCACGGGTGGTACTCCTCGGTGTTCTGTGCCGTGCGGGTGCTCGCTCGGCCGGTGCGGCCGGCGGCGGAAGCTCCGGGTCGGCCGCCACGGACCGCAGCCGTACCCGACGTGTCAGGCTACCAGTGCGTACCGTGCGGCCGCGTTCGGCCCGGTGCCGCCCGCCAGGCCGCGCCCGCGCCGCGGTCTCCGGCGACGGGCCTGGTCAGCGGCCGTGCACGGCGGCGCAGCGCAGCACGTCGGCCACCTCGGGGAAGGCACCGTCGAGCACCGCGGCGGCCGCGACGAGGCGCGCCGGGCCACTGACCGCCCGCAGCGCGGCGGCGGCCGCGTGCCGGGCCCCCGCGGGCTCGGCCGCGGCACCGGGGACCGGCGCGACGGGTGCGCCCGGGGCGGTCGCGCCGGACACGTCGGCCGGACCGGCGGGCCCGGGCCGCGGGTCGAACGCGGCCACCGGCCGGCGACCGGGGTGCAGCCGGTGCACCGTCGCACCCCGCCCCGCCGACGCCGGGACCTGGTGCGGCACCGCCGCCGCGGCGTCGTCCGGCGACCGGACCGGCAGCAGGTCCGGGCCCGGCGTCCAGCCCGGGCGAGCGGCGCGGACCCGTCCGAGCAGGGCCTCGACCTCCTCGGCCGGCGGCGGCGTGCCGGGACCGGCGGGGACGGCGGCGTCGAGCGCCATCAGCCGGGCGAGGACGGCGGGGTCGCCGATCTTGACCCGGCGACCGCTGACGAGCTGGCTGAGCATCGCCGGGCTCAGCCCGAGCGTGCGGGCCAGCCTGCCCTGCGTGATGTCCAGGCCTGCGGTGATCCGGCGGACCCGCTCGCCCACCGGCGCGCCGTAGAGCTCACGCTGGCGGTCGCGGGCGGCGCCGATGCGTTCGGCGTCGGCTCGATCGTCGGTCATGGCCGAATGCTGACAGTGCGGGCCGCGGCGCGTGGGCCGTTCGGAGCAATTCACCGCCGAGCCGTTCACTCCCGTGCCGTCCACCCCCGGGCCACGTCAGCGCGAGAGCAGCTCCCGGGTCTGCTCGACGTCGCGGCCCATCTGCTCGACCAGTGCCTCGATGCTGTCGAACTTCTCCATGCCGCGCAGCCGGTGCACGAACTCGACGGAGACCTCGTGGCCGTAGAAGTCCTCCTCGACGTCGAGGACGTACGCCTCGACGGTCCGCTCCCGGCCGGAGAACGTCGGGTTGGTGCCGACGGAGATCGCGGCGGGCAGCGCGCGTCCCGCGTGCAGGAACCGGCCCGCGTACACGCCGTCGGCCGGCAGCGCGGTGTAGGGCGGCGCCGCGACGTTCGCGGTCGGGTAGCCCAGGTCGCGTCCCCGCTGGTCGCCGTGCACGACGACGCCGTCGATCCGGTGCGGCCTGCCGAGCACGGCGGCCGCGGTCTCGACGTCGCCCGCGTCGATGCATGCGCGCACGAACGTCGACGACAGGGTGACGTCGGCCTCGCTGACCAGGCCGTAGCCCTCGACGGAGAAGCCGAAGCGGCGGCCGAGCTCGGCCAGCATCGTCACGTCGCCCTCGGCCCTGTAACCGAAGGTGAAGTTGTCCCCGACGACGACGACCGCGGCGTGCAGGCGGTCGACCAGGATGTCGTGGACGAACTCCGCCGGCGTGCGCCGCGACAGCTCCGCGGTGAAGGGCAGCACGCAGAACGCGTCGACACCGAGGTCGGCGACCAGCTCGGAGCGGCGCGCGAGGCTGGTGAGCCGCGCGGGATGGCTGCCGGGCCGCACGAGCTCGGCCGGGTGCGGGTCGAAGGTGACCAGCACCGTCGGCAGCCCGAGGCCGCGGCCCAGGTCGACGGCACGGCCGATCAACTTCTGGTGGCCCCGGTGGACGCCGTCGAAGATGCCGATCGTCACGACACTGCGGCCCCAGCCCGTCGGCACCGCCTCCAGTCCCCGCCAGCGCTGCACGGGCCGAAGCCTACGGACCCG
Organism: Pseudonocardia sp. D17; assembly: GCF_036984265.1. Taxonomy (NCBI): domain Bacteria; kingdom Bacillati; phylum Actinomycetota; class Actinomycetes; order Pseudonocardiales; family Pseudonocardiaceae; genus Pseudonocardia; species Pseudonocardia sp. D17. Next base: position 20,739 of record NZ_BPRG01000004.1, read on the forward strand.
CCGTCGCGGCCCCGCTCCCGGCCGGGGCGAGCACCACGACGGGACGTGCCGAACCGTCCCGGTCGGCGACCAGGCCGACCGCGTGACCGTCGGGCGCGAAGACCCCGTACGTGCCGGTCAGCCCGGCCGGCGGCAGCGGGCGGCCGTGCGAGAGGTCGGCCGCGGCGGCCTCGTCGACGTCGCGACGCGGGAACGCGACGGCGACGGCGTCGTCGAGCCCCAGTGACAGCCCCGGATCGGCCTCGAGGTCCTCGAGGGTCCTGGCGTGTTCGAGCGTGAACGGCCCGACCCTGGTGCGGCGCAACGCCGTCAGGTGCCCGCCGACCCCGAGCCCGGCGCCGAGGTCGCGGGCCAGCGCCCGGACGTAGGTCCCTGACGAGCACGACACCGTGACGTCCAGGTCCGTGACGCCGGGGCCGCGGCGCAAGGCGTCGAGGGTGAACTCCGAGACGGTGACCGGGCGGGCGGGCAGCACGACGTCCTCGCCCGCACGGACCCGGGCGTAGGCGCGCCTGCCGTCGACCTTGATGGCGCTCACCGAGCTGGGGCGCTGCTCGATCGCGCCGGTCAGCGCGGCCATCCCGGCCCGCACGACGGCCTCGTCGACGGCCGCGGCGTCGGCACCCCCCGTGGGCTCGCCCTCGGCGTCGTCGGTGGTGGTCGCGACCCCCAGGCGGATGGTGGCCGTGTAGGCCTTGGTGTCGAGCGCCAGGTGACCGAGCAGCTTGGTGCCCCGGTCGACGCCGCACACCAGGACGCCGGTGGCCATCGGGTCGAGCGTGCCGGCGTGGCCGACCTTGCGGGTGCGCAGGATGCGGCGCAGCCGGGCCACCACGTCGTGGGAGGTGAACCCCGCGGGCTTGTCGACGATCACGAGTCCGGGCACGGGACGCGATCCTCCCCTGTCGGGCTCGACGGCTCGACCGGTACCCCACCCCGCGGACCGTGCGGACGGCCCGCGGACGGCCCGGCTCGCGCGCGACGACCCCACGTGCGCATCCAGGGTCCGCTCCGCACGCCCGGGCCCGGGGCGCCGCAGACCTCGTCGAGCAGCGCGCCCCGGTCGACGACGGCACCCGCCCGCCGGGCCGGTGCCGCGAGCCGGCCCGCCCAGCAGCAGAGACGTTGCGCACCAGACGTCGAGCGCAACCCCACGGTCCTCCCGGGCGCGGATTCGAGCAGTGAGGTTGCGCCCGGCGGATCCCGGGGCAGCGCGGCGGCTGCTCGGATGGCTGCCGCCGGGAGCGCTGCGCTCAGGGGCGGACCGCCCCCGCGACGGCCCAGCGTCCCGAGCGCGTCCGGAGCGTCACGGCGGCGAGGCGGCCGAGCATGAACAGGCTCAGTCCCGTCCAGATTCCCGCGAGCCCCCACCCGAACGCCAGCGACAGCCAGATCATCGGCAGGAAGCCGACGGCGGCCGACAGCAGTGTCGTCGTCCGCAGGTAGGCCGCGTCGCCCGCGCCGAGCAGCACCCCGTCGAGCGCGAAGACCAGGCCGCCGACGGGTTGCAGCGCCGCGAAGAACCACCAGGCCACCGGCACGACGGCGAGCACCGCGGCGTCCTGGGTGAACACGCCGGGCAGCACGAAGTACAGGGCCGCGAAGGCGATCCCGCACAGCAGGCCGATCACCGTGCCGTAGCGCGCGATCTGTCCGGCGACGGCGCGTGCCCGGCCCACTCCCCCGGCCCCGAGCGCGGACCCGACGAGCGCCTGCGCGGCGATCGCCACGGCGTCGAGCGTGAGCGACTGGAACGTCCACAGCTGCAGCACGATCTGGTGCGCGGCGACCGACGGCGCACCGAACCGAGCCGCGACGGCCGTCGCCGACAGGAAGCACGCCTGGAACGACAGGCTGCGCAGCACGAGGTCGCGCCCGAGGCCGAGCTGGGCGCGGATGAGCCGCAGGTGGGGCCGCAGCGACACCGGGTCGTCGCCGGGCGCGGCGGACCGTTCGCGCAGCAGTGCGACCAGGAACAGGACCGCGACGACGACCTGCGCCCCGACGTTGGCGGCGGCCGAGCCCTCGAGCCCCCAGCCGTCCCAGCCGCCGATGCCGTGCACCAGCACCGGGCAGGCCAGGGCCGAGAGACCGTTCCCGGCCAGCACGTAGCGCATCGGTCGAACGGTGTCGTGCACGCCGCGCATCCAGCCGTTGCCGGCGAGCGTCACCAGCACCAGCGGCGCCCCGAACAGCGCGATCCGCAGCCACGACACCGCGGCGTCGGCGATCTCGCCGGACCCGCCGAGCGCGCCGGCGACCCACGGCGCCACGACCTGCCCGACGGCGAGCACCACGAGCCCGACGGCCAGCGCAAGCCACGTCGCCTGCACGCCCTCGCCGACCGCCGCCGAGCGCCTGCCGGCACCGTGCAACCGGGCGGCCCGCGCCGTCGTGCCGTAGGACAGGAACGTGAGCTGGCTCGTGACCTGCGCGAACATCACACCGGCGACGGCCAGCCCGGCCAGCGGTAGCGCGCCCAGCCTGCCCACGACGGCCGTGTCGACGAGCACGTACAGCGGCTCGGCGGCCAGCACCGGCAACGCCGGCAGCGCGAGCCGGGCCACCTCGCGTGCCGGGACCGGCCCCTCGGCGGGGTTCGTCCTGGAGCTCGTCATACCGCCGCGGGCCTGCGACACACGTACGCGAACGCGGGCGGCAGGTTGCGCCAGACCGTCCGAGTCGCCATCACCTCGTCGAACATCTCCCGCAGCGTGTCACGGAACCGCCGGGCGGCCGGCATCGGGAGGGCGTGCACGTAGCCGAACGAGGCGAACACGCCGTGGGGGCCGAGGGCCGCCCCGACCTGGGTCAGCACGGACTGCTGCGTCTGCACGTCGAACAGCGCCCACGGCAGACCGCTGACGATCGCGTCGACGTGCGCCACGCCACGCTCGACGAGCAGCGCGGCCAGGTCGGCGACGTCGGCCTCGACCACCTCGAGCCCGGGACGGGTGCGGCGCAGGTAGCGCGCCATCACCGGGTCGAGCTCCACGGCGAGGTGCCGCGCCCCCGCCGGGAGCCGGGCGTCGATCGCGGCGGACACCGACCCGGTGCCCGGCCCCAGCTCGACGACGACGGGCGCACCCGCCCTCGGCACGACCGCGGCGAGGAGCGCCGCGAGCTGCGCGGAGCTCGGCGTGACGGCCCCGATCTGCCCCGGGTTGCGCAGCGCCGCGGACAGGAACTGCCAGCGCGCCGTGTCGGTCGCGCGCGCGACGTCGAACGGCCGCGCCGGGCGCGCCACGGGAGCGTCTACGGGATCGGGTTCCACCCAGCCTCCTCGTCGTCGCCGCTCCCGCTCGCCGGTCAGCGGCCGAGCACGGCTTTCAGCCGGTCGAGCACCTCGGCGGGCTCGCCGTCGAGCGTGACCCCGGCGGCGCGTGGGTGCCCGCCCCCGCCGAGCGCGACGGCCGCGGCGGCGACGTCGACGGTGCGCGAGCGCATCGACAGCGACCAGCGCCGTGGTCCGACCTGCTTGGCGACGACGGCGACGTCGGCCTCCGAGGCGGTGCGCAGCAGATCGACGACGCCGTCGACCTCCTCGACGCGGAACCGCTCCATCAGCGCGACCGGCACGACGGCCGAGACGAGCCCGTGCCCGCCCGCCGCGTCCGGGTCGAGACGGGCGTCGTGGAGCACGTCGGCGAGCGCACCCAGCCAGGAGAACGGGTGGTCGTCGCTGATCGGCCGCAGCACGGCCTCCACGTCGACCCCGGCCTCCAGCAGCTGGGCAGCCATCCGGTGCGCCGCCGGTCCGGCCCGGCGGAACCCGCTGGTGTCGGTGACCAGCCCGGCGTACAGGCAGGCGCCGACGGTCGCGTCGATCGCTGCGCCCATCGCGGTGAGCACGCGGTGCACGAGCACGGCGGTCGCCTCCGCCGACGGGTCGAGCACCTGCACGTCGCCGAACCCGGGGTTCGACGCGTGGTGGTCGATCAGCAGCGACGCCCGCGCTGCGGCCAGCCTGTCGGCGAGCGACCCCAGCCGTTCGACGGCCGCCGTGTCGCACATGACGAGCAGGTCGGGGGCGGCGGGCACCTCGTCGGGTGGGACGAGCAGGCCGAGGGCGTCGAGCGGGCGCAGCGACTCGGGGGCGCCGGCGGGCGACCCGAACGACACCCGCACCTGCGCCCCGCGGCGCGCCAGCACCGTGCCGAGCGCGAGCGCGCTGCCCAGTGCATCGGCGTCGGGCTGGACGTGGGCGAGCAGTGTGACGTCGCGTGCGCTGCCGAGCAGTTCGGCCGCGGCTGCCACCGCGGTGGCGACATCGGTTTCCGGACTATCGGTCGCCGCCGACATCAGGCCTCGTCGTCGTCGGCGCGCGGAGCCCGGTACGGGTCCGCGTCGCCGGCGGGTTTCGCGCCGGCCGCGAGCCGCGCCACCTCGGCGTCGGACGCCCGGGTCCGGGCGAGCAGCTCCTCCATCCGACGGGCCTCGCCGGGCACCTCGTCGGGGACGAAGGCCAGGCTCGGCGTGTGCCGGATGCCGGTCTGCTGGCCGACCATCGTGCGCAGCACGCCCGTGGCGCTGGCCAGCGCGGCGGCGGCACCCGCGGTGTCGGGTTCCTCGTCGACGGTGCGCCCCAGGACGGTGTAGTAGACCGTGGCCTCGCGCAGGTCGCCCGTCACGCGGGCGTCGGTGATCGTCACCATGGCCAGGCGCGGGTCCTTGACCTCGTGCTCCAGTGCGTCGGCGACGATCTGGGAGATGCGCTTGGCGAGCCGCCGCGCGCGGGCCTGGTCGACCATCTCCGGTCTCCTCATGTCGTGCCGCGCGCGGCAAGCGCGCGACCTACTGCATTGATGCTCAGTCGTCCTCGGGCCCGATGATGCGTGTCCGGGCCGAGAGCAGTTCGATCTCCGGTCGGGAGGCGACGTGCCGCTCGCAACGGTCGAGCACCTCGACGACGTGGCTGTGGTCGGCGCCGACGCACGCGACACCGACCAGCGCCCGCCGGTGCAGGTCCTGGTCCCCGGCCTCGGCGACGGCGACCTCGAACCTGCGGCGCAGCTCGGCGATGATCGGCCGCACGACCGACCTCTTCTGCTTGAGGGAGTGGACGTCCCCGAGCAGGACGTCGAGCTCCAGTGCTCCGACGTACATCGGTGCGACCCGCACCGGCGGCGCCCCACTCGGAGCCGCCGCCGGTGCACCCGGGTCAGTCCCTCGGCTTCTCGCGCATCTCGAAGGTCTCGACGATGTCGCCGACCTTGATGTCGCTGTAGTTGCCGAGCGTGAAGCCGCACTCGAAGCCCTCGCGGACCTCGACCACGTCGTCCTTGAACCGCCGCAGCGAGCTGATCGGCAGGTTCTCGGCGATGACGACGTTGTCGCGCAGCAGGCGGCCGCGAGCGTTGCGCCGGATCTCGCCGGACAGGACGAGCGAACCGGCGATGGTGCCGAACCGGGAGGACTTGAAGACCTCGCGGACCTCGGCGCGGCCCAGCTCGACCTCCTCGAACTCCGGCTTGAGCATGCCCTTGAGCGCGGCCTCGATCTCCTCGATGGCCTGGTAGATCACGGTGTAGTACCGGATCTCCACGCCCTCGCGGTTGGCCAGCTCGGTCGCCTTGCCCTCGGCCCGGACGTTGAAGCCCAGGACGATGACGTTGTCGGCGATGGCGAGGTTGATGTCGCCCTCGGTGATGCCACCGACGCCGCGGTGGATGACGCGGAGCTCGACCTCGTCGCCCACCTCGATCTTCATGAGCGCGTCCTCGAGGGCCTCGACGGTACCCGAGTTGTCGCCCTTGATGATCAGGTTGAGCTGGCTGGTCTCCTTCAGCGCGGCGTCGAGGTCCTCGAGGCTGACGCGCTTGCGGCGGCTGGCGAGCTCGGCGTTGCGCTCGCGGGCGCGACGCCGGTCGGCGATCTGGCGTGCCACCCGGTCCTCGTCGACGACGAGGAACGTGTCGCCCGCACCCGGCACCGACGTCAGGCCGATGACCTGCACCGGACGCGAGGGGTAGGCCTCCTCGACGTCCTCGCCGTACTCGTCGACCATCCGCCGGACGCGCCCGGAGGCGTCGCCCGCGACGATCGAGTCGCCGACCCGCAGCGTGCCGCGCTGGACCAGCACCGTCGCGACGGGACCACGGCCACGGTCGAGGTGACCCTCGATCGTGACGCCCTGCGCGTCCATGTTCGGGTTGGCGCGCAGGTCCAGTGCGGCGTCCGCCGTGAGCAGGATCGCCTCGAGCAGCTGATCGATGTTGATGTTCTGCCGCGCCGAGATGTCGACGAACATCGTGTCGCCGCCGTACTCCTCGGCGACCAGGCCGTACTCGGTGAGCTGCTGGCGGATCTTGGCGGGGTTGGCCCCCTCCTTGTCGATCTTGTTCACCGCGACCACGATCGGCACGTCGGCCGCCTGGGCGTGGTTGATCGCCTCCACCGTCTGCGGCATCACGCCGTCGTCGGCCGCGACCACGATGACCGCGATGTCCGTCGACTTCGCACCACGGGCACGCATGGCGGTGAACGCCTCGTGACCCGGGGTGTCGATGAAGGTGATGAGCCGCTCGTTGCCGTCGAGCTCCGTGGCCACCTGGTAGGCACCGATGTGCTGGGTGATGCCGCCGGCCTCGGTCTCGATGACGTTGGTCTTGCGGATCGTGTCCAGCAGTCGGGTCTTACCGTGGTCGACGTGGCCCATGACGGTCACGACCGGCGGGCGGACCTCCAGGTCGTCCTCGCCGCCCTCGTCCTCGCCGTAGGAGATCGAGAAGCTGTCGAGCAGCTCGCGGTCCTCCTCCTCCGGGCTGACGACCTGCACCACGTAGTTCATCTCGGTGCCGAGCAGCTCGAGCACCTCGTCGGACACCGACTGGGTCGCGGTGACCATCTCGCCCAGGTGGAACAGCACCTGGACCAGCGACGCCGGGTTGGCGTTGATCTTGTCGGCGAAGTCGGTCAGCGACGCGCCGCGCGGCAGCCGGATCGTCTCGCCCGAGCCCTTGGGCAGGCGGACGCCGCCCACCGTCGGGGCCTGCATCGAGTCGAACTCCTGGCGCTTCTGCCGCTTCGACTTGCGGCCCTTGCGGGCCGGGCCGCCGGGACGACCGAACGCACCCGCGGCACCGCCGCGGCCACGCGCACCGCCGCCACCGCCACCGGGACGACCGCGGAAGCCACCACCGGCCGGGGCGCCACCGCCACCGCCGCCGGGACCGCCGCCACCGGGACGGAAGCCGCCGCCACCGGGACGACCGCCGCCGCCACCGCCGGGACGACCACCCGGGCCACCCGGACGACCGCCGGGGCCGCCACGACCACCCGCACCGGGACGCGGCGCGGCGGGACGGGCGGGCATCATGCCCGGGTTCGGACGCGGCGGCATGTTGCCGGGCGACGGCGGGCGGGGCCCACCACGACCGGCCTCACCACCGGGCCGCGGGCCGGGCCGGGGACCACCCTGGCCGGGACCGCCCGGACGGCCGCCGCCGCCCTGGCCGGGAGCCGAACCGCCACCCTGCTGCGGGGGCGGGCCGGGACGCGGCGCGGCAGGGCGCGGCGGGGCGCCGGAGCCGACGCCGAACGGGTTGTTGCCGACGCGCGGGGTACGCGGACCGGGCTTGGGCGCCTGGGGGCGCGGCGGGACCGTCGCACCCTCGGCCGCCGCGGCAGCGGGCTGCTGCGGGGCGGGTGCCTCCTGACGGCGCGGGCCGGGACGCGGCCCGCCCGACTGTCCGGCACCGGGCTGCGCCGGAGCGGGCTGCGCCGGAGCGGGCTGCGCCGGACGCGAGGGGGCCTCGGCCGGCGCGGACTCGGCCGCCGGCTGCTGGCGCTGCGGCGGACCCGGGCGCGGACCCGGGCGCGGGCCGGGCGCGGAAGGACGCGAGGGGGCCTCGGCCGGGGTGGCCGGGGCCGACGCCGCGGGGGCGGCCGGCTCGGTGGCCGGGCGCGGGCCGGGCGGACCGGGGCGCGGACCGGGGCCACCGGGACGCGGACCGGGGGTGGGCGCGCCGCCGGACTGGGCCGGGGACGAGCCGGGACGGGGACGTCCGCCACCGCCGGGGCCGCCGCGGCGGCCGCCGTTGCCGTTGGCGCCGCCCGCGACGGACTCGCGCAGCTTGCGCGCCACCGGGGCTTCGACCGTCGACGACGGGGACTTCACGTACTCGCCCAGGTCCTGCAACTTGCTGAGGACCTGTTTGCTGCTGAGTCCGAGCTCCTTGGCGAGCTCGTGCACGCGGGCCTTGCCTGCCACTGCACTCCTCTAATTCCGGAGGCCGGGCGGCAGGACCCGCTCGACCTCGAACCTAGTGTCGAAGCACGTTCATGGTGCGATCTTCACGACTGGCTCATGACGGGTCGACCTTGCTTCCTGGTGTGTCGGGCGCAGGTGTCTCCCGCGCCCCTCGGGACTGAAGGTGGGACCGCACCGCGCTGACGTCCAGCGGCCCCGGCACACGCAGTGCGCGCGGGAACGCCGAGCGACGCTCGGCACGGTCGAGGCACTCCGGGTCGAGGTGCAGCCAGGCCCCTCGGCCCGGAAGCCGCCGCCGGGGGTCAGGGGTGAGAACCCCGTCGACCACGGCGACACGCAACAGACCGCAGGCCGCCACCCTGGTCCGGCACCCGACGCAGGTCCGCACCGGCCCGGACGCGGTGCGAGCACCGGTTCCGGCGGACGGACGATCGGGAGACGGCCCGTGGCAGCGAGCCGGATCCGAGTGTAGCGCGTCGCCGATCAGCCGACCGACTCCGTACCCGTCGCCCCGGCGATCTCCGCGGCGGGCTCGGCGGCCGCGTTGCGCGGGTCGGAGTCGCTGCGGATGTCGATGCGCCACCCGGTCAGACGGGCCGCGAGCCGCGCGTTCTGGCCTTCCTTGCCGATGGCCAGCGACAGCTGGAAGTCCGGTACGACGACCCGCGCCGTGCGGGTCTTGGCGTCGATCACCGTGACGGACACCACCTTCGACGGCGACAACGCGTTGCCCACGAACGTGGCCGGATCGTCGGACCAGTCGATGATGTCGATCTTCTCGCCGGCCAGCTCGCTCATGACGCCGCGCACGCGCGCGCCCATCGGGCCGATGCACGCGCCCTTGGGGTTGACGCCCGGGACCGTGGACCGGACGGCGATCTTCGTCCGGTGCCCCGCCTCGCGGGCGACGGCGACGATCTCCACCGACCCGTCGACTAGCTCGGGCACCTCCAGCGCGAACAGCTTGCGCACGAGGTTGGGGTGCGTTCGGCTCAACGTGATCTGGGTGCCGCGCGGCCCGCGGCTGACCCCCAGGACGTAGCAGCGCAGCCGGTCGCCGTGCTGGTAGCGCTCACCGGGCACCTGCTCGGTCTGCGGCAGCACGCCCTCGGCCTGCGACCCCGACAGCGAGACCACGACCACGCCACGGGCGTTCGCCCGCGAGTCGGCCTGCACCTCGCCGGTGATGATCTCGCCCTCCTTGGCGGAGAACTCGCCGAATGTGCGCTCGTGCTCGGCGTCGCGCAGCCGCTGGACGATGACCTGGCGGGCCGTCGTGGCCGCGACCCGGCCGAAGCCCTCGGGGGTGTCGTCCCACTCGCGCGCGACCTGGCCGTCGTCGCCCAGCTCCTGGGCCAGCACGCGGACCAGCCCGGTCTTGCGGTCGATGTCGATGCGCGCGTGCGGCTCGTGGCCGTCGGTGTGCTTGTAGGCCGTGAGCAGCGCCGTCTCGATGGCCTCGAGGACCATGTCGAAGGGGATGTCCTTGTCGCGCTCGATCGCGCGCAGGGCGGCGATGTCGACGTTCATACCTCGTCCTCCGTCCGCTCCACACGCCCGCCGAGCTTCTCGATCTCGGCCTCCGGGGCCTGTTTGAACTCCACCTGCACCAGCGCCTTCGCCACGTCGGCATAGGCCACCGACCGGACCGACCCGTCGACGAGGACGTCGACCGCGTCCTCGCCCGCACGTCCGATGCGACCGGCCAGCTTGCCACCCTCGACCAGGGTGACCTCGACCAGCCGCAGGTACGCCCGCCGCCAGTGCCGCGGCTGGGTGAGCGGCCGGTCGATGCCCGGAGACGTCACCTCGAGCGTGTAGGACCCGCCGATGAGGTGCTCGTGCTGGTCGAGCTCGGCGGACGCGGCCCGGCTGAGCCGGGCGATGTCGTCGAGGTTGACCCCCGCCGCCTCGTCGGCCGAGTCGACGACGACCTTCACCGTGTGCCGACGGCCGGTCGCCCGCACGTCGAGCTCGTCGAGCTCGAACCCGGCGCCGGCGACGATCGGTTCCAGCACGTCCTGCAACTGCCGGCCGAGCTGGTCGGGGGTGGGCATTGGGGACAACTCCTGACGTACGCGGGACAGAGGCCGGCGGGTCGCACACGGCCGTCGCGGGCCGGCGCCCGGTCGCCGTGCCGCCGGGTGGCCGCCAAGGGTATCGCGAGGGGTGCCGGGGGCGGCCTGGCAGGATGGCCCGCCGTGAGACCCCGCGGCCTGGTATCCCAGCCCCTCCCGGCCGGACCGCAGCGGCTGTCGCGGCGGCGCGTGCTCGCCCTGGCCGCGCTCGTGCCCGCCGCGGGTGCCGGGCTCGCGGCCTGCACCCCGGGCAGCGGCTCCGACGGCCCGGACCCGCTGATCGCGCTGGCCCGGCAGGCCCGCGACGACGTCGACCTGATCACCGCGACCGTCACGGCGGCGCCCGCGCTGGGCGACCGGCTGACCCCGGCGAGGACCGCCCGCGCCGACCACGCCGCGGCGCTGGAGGCCGAGGTCGCCCGCGTCGCGGGCGGCACCCCGGCGTCGGCGGCACCGGCGACGTCGGCACCCGCGAACCCCGCCACGCCGGCGACGACCAAGGCCGTCACCGACGCGCTGCGGGCGTCGGCCGAAGCCGCGGCGAAGCTCGTCCCGACGATGGAGGCCGCGCGCGTCGGGCTGGTCGCCGGTGTCGTCGCGTGCTGCGCCACGTACGCGGAGGTCCTCTCGTGAGCGGCGACGACTCCGGCACCCGCAAGACCATCGACCAGTCCTCGATCGACGCCCTGCAGGACGTGCTCGCCACCGAGCACGCGGCGCTGTGGGTGTACTCGCTGGTCGTCGCCTTCCTGCCGACGGACCTCGCCGCCCGGGCCCGCGCCGACTCCGAGGCGCACCGCAAGCTGCGCGGGCTGATCGAGCAGACCCTCAGCGACGTCGGCGCCCGGCCGGTGTCGGCGCTGCCGTCCTACTCCCCGCCGACCCCGGTGACCGACTCGAGGTCGGCGTCCGCACTTGCCGTCGTGGCCGAGACCGACGCGTCGGCGCGGTGGCGCTCGCTGCTGGAGCGCACCGTCGACCTGCCGTTGCGCGGGGCCGCGCTCGCCGCGCTGCTGGAGTGCACCGGGCGCTGCGCGCAGTGGCGCTCGTCCGCCGGCATGACCCCGGTCGTCCCGACGTTCCCGGGCCGCACCCCGTAGCGTCCGCGTCCGGCCGCCGCGCCGCTCAGGTGAGGGCGTCGATCGCCCGATCGAGGTCGTCCGCGGTGTTGTAGAGGTGGAACGCGAGCCGCGCACCCCCCGCGCGAGCGGCCGCGCGCACCCCGGCCGCGGTGAGCCGGTCGATCGCGTCCGGCGCCGCGACACTGACGATCGCCGAGCCGGCGGGCGGCATCCCCAGCGCCGCGCGCAGCGCGTCGGCCAGCCCGGCGCAGTGGGCGTGCACGGCGGCGACGTCGAGGCCCGCGAGCCACGGCAACACCTCGGCCGCGCCGACCTGGCACGTCCACGCCGGGGAGGTGTCGAACCGGCGGGCGTCGGCCGCGAGCACGGGCGGCAGCCCGTAGATGCCGCCCCATGGCTGCTCGCTCGCGTACCAGCCCGCGAGGTGCGGCACCGCCTCCGCCGCGTCGCTGCCGGGCCGCACGGCCATCCATGCGGTGCCGCGCGGGCTCAGCAGCCACTTGTACCCGCCGCCGACCACGACGTCCGCCCAGCCCAGGGACAGCGGAAGCCAGCCCGCGGCCTGCGTGACGTCGAGGACGACCCGGGTGCCGTGCCGCTCCCGGACCGCCCGCAGTCCGTCGAGGTCGGCGATCCGGCCGTCGCCGGACTGCACGACGCTGACGGCCACGACGTCCGCGTCGGCCGCCCGCTCGACGAGCCGGTCCGGTTCCACCTCGGTCACACGCACCCCGCGGCCCTGCTGGACCGCGAACGGGAACGAGACGCTGGTGAACTCCCCGCGCGCCACGACGACCGACGCCCCGTCGGGCACGGCGGCCGCGATCGGGCCGAGCAGGACCGAGACCGCCGGCCCGATCGCGACCTGCGCGGGCGCCACCCCGACGAGCGCGGCGAACGCGGCCCGGGCCGTCGCCACGGGGGCGTCGAACTCCGGTGGCGAGTAGCCACCGCTCCCCCAGCGCCGCACCGACTCCAGCACCGCCTCGGTGACCCGCACCGGCGGGACGCCGACGCTCGCGGTGTTGAGGTACCCGTCCGGGACGTCGAAGGTCTCGCCGAAGGCCGTGCGCACGGGGCCGACGCTACCGGCGCGGGCCGTAGGGTCGGCCGCGTGCACAGCGAACTGATCGAGATCCGCACCGGAACGTCGGAGACCGTGCGTGACCTGACCTCCGAGATCGACGCGTTCCTGCGCGCGAGCGGCGCCGACGCGGGACTGCTCAACGTGTGGGTGCCGCACGCGACCGCGGGGGTGGCCGTCATCGAGACCGGCGCGGGGAGCGACGACGACCTGCTCACCGCGCTGCGCGAGCTGCTGCCGGCCGACGACCGCTGGCGGCACCGGCACGGCTCCCACGGGCACGGGCGCGACCACGTGCTGCCGGCCATCGTCGCCCCGTCGATGTCCGTGCCGGTCCTCGCGGGCCGCCCGGCGCTCGGGACCTGGCAGTCCGTGTGCCTCGTCGACACCAACGTCGACAACCCGGTCCGGACGGTGCGGCTGTCCTTCCTGCCCGGCTGATCTCAGACGACGACCGGGAGGCTCGCGGTGAAGCCGGACGTGACGTCGCCGGTCACCGTGGCGAGCTGGCGGTCCCAGCCGTCGCGGAAGACCATGTCCGAGGCCAGGGAGACCTGCGCGAGCGTGCGGACGCTCGCCGCGTACCCATCGGTCGCGTAGACGGCCTCGCACGTCTCCTTCGGCAAGGCGAGCTGGGTGGTGCGCACGGCGTTGCCCGACGACGTCGCGTCGGCGAGCGAGCGGTAGACCTCGAAGTGGACGTGCGGCCAACGGCCCTGGTAGCAGGCCGGGAAGATGCTGGTGAACGAGACCTGCCGGCAGGGTCGGCGGCCTGGACGCCGCGCAGGTAGTTCTCACCGGTCGCCCCGCGGGAGTAGAGGGAGTAGCGGCCCTCCCGGTCGCAGTGCCACACGTAGACGGCCGCACCGGGCAGCGCCGCGCCCGCGGTGTCGGTCAGCGTCAGCTCGATCCGCAGCGGCACGCCGTGCGCCGTCGTGGTCGAGGAGCCGAAGCTCGACCGGATGTCGCTGCGGACGATGCCGGCGTCGTCGAGGACGTTCGGGCCGTTGGATCCGTCGGCCGGGTAGGGGCCGCCGGTCTCGGCCGGGATCGCGCCGGCCCCGGACGCCGCCGACGCACCGCTCGACGACCCGGTGCTCGACGACCCGGTGCTCGACGACCCGGCCGGGCCGGACGTGCACGCCGCCGCCAGGGTCGCGGCGGCACCGCCCGCGAGCAGCCCCAGCAGCCGGCGACGGCCGAGGAGCCGGGGCAGGTCGCGGGAGATACCGCCGAAGTCGTCGTGGTCGGACATGGAAGTGCTCCTCGCGGACGTGGTGGGCGGTGCGTCACCACTGTCCCGAATGCACCCCGGTGCCGGCTGGGAACGACCTGTGAGCCGGCTGTGCTCACGGTCAGCTGCGGACGACTCCCACCAGGTGCGCGACCGCGCCGTCGAGGGCGATCTCCTCGCGCTCGCCGCTGCGCCGGTCCTTGACCTCGATCTTGCCGTCGGCCAGACCCCGACCGACGACGACGATCGTCGGCACCCCGACGAGCTCGGCGTCGGCGAACTTCACCCCGGGCGAGGCCTTGCGGTCGTCGAGGAGCACCGAGAGACCGGCGGCCTCGAGCTCCGCCGCGAGCTTCTCGCCGCCCGCGGTGATCTCCTCGTTCTTGCCGGCGACGACGACGTGCACGTCGTAGGGCGAGACGGCCCGCGGCCACACGAGCCCGGACTCGTCGTGGCTCTGCTCGGCGATGACGGCCACCAGCCGGGAGACGCCGATCCCGTACGAGCCCATCGTGATGCGGACGGGCTTGGAGTCGGGGCCGAGCGCGTCGAGCCCGAACGCGTTCGTGTACTTGCGGCCGAGCTGGAAGATGTGGCCGATCTCGATGCCGCGCGCGGACTCGAGCGTGCCCCTGCCGTCGGGCGAGGGGTCGCCGTCGCGGACCTCGGCGGCCTCGATCGTGCCGTCGGGGGTGAAGTCGCGGCCCACGACCAGGTCGACGACGTGGTGGTCGTGCTTGTCGGCGCCCGTGACCCACGCCGTGCCCGTGACGATGCGGGGGTCGACGAGGTAGCGCACCCCGTTGGCCGCCAGCGCGCCCGGCCCGATGTAGCCCTTGACGAGGAACGAGCTGGCGGCGAAGTCCTTGTCCTCCAGCAGCGCCACCTCGGCGGGCGCGAGCGAGGCCTCCAGACGCTTCATGTCGACCTCGCGGTCGCCCGGAACGCCGACGCCGAGCAGCTCCCACTCGTCGGACCCCGGCTGCCGCAGCTTGACCATCACGTTCTTGAGGGTGTCGGCCGCGGTGAACTCACGGCCGAGCCCCGCGCCGTTGAGGAACGCGACGAGCGACTCGATCGTCGGGGTGTCCGGGGTGTGGTGCACCTGCGCGGCGGGCTTGTCGTCGACAGGCTGTGCCGGCGGTGCGGGGGTCACGACGGCCTCGACGTTGGCCGCGTATCCCGACTCCGACCGCACGTAGGTGTCCTCGCCGGTCTCGGCCTCGGCGAGGAACTCCTCCGACGCCGAGCCCCCCATCGCACCCGACGTCGCCGAGACGATGACGTAGCGCAGCGACAACCGGTCGAACACCTTGACGTAGGCCTTGCGGTGCAGGGCGTAGGACTCGGAGAGCCCCTCGTCGGACAGGTCGAACGAGTAGGAGTCCTTCATGAGGAACTCCCGGCCGCGCAGGATGCCCGCCCGCGGCCGCTCCTCGTCGCGGTACTTGTTCTGGATCTGGTACAGGATGACCGGATAGTCCTTGTACGACGAGTACTCGCCCTTCACCGCGAGCGTGAAGAGCTCCTCGTGCGTGGGGCCCAGCAGATAGTCGTTTCCCTTGCGGTCCTTGAGCCGGAACAGGTTCGGGCCGTACTCGGTCCACCTGTTCGTCGACTCGTAGGGGTCGCGCGGGAGCAGCGCGGGGAACTGGATCTCCTGGGCGCCGATGGCGTCCATCTCCTCGCGCACGATCTCCTCGATCCTGCGCAGCACGCGCAGGCCGAGCGGCAGCCAGGAGTAGACGCCCGGCGCGACGCGGCGGACGTAGCCGGCGCGGACGAGCAGCTTGTGGCTCGGCACCTCCGCGTCGGCCGGGTCCTCGCGGAGGGTGCGGAGGAACAGCGACGACATCCTGGTCAACACGCGCGCAAGGGTAGCGACGCCCCCGCGACGACGTCGCCCCGGTTCCGGGTCGCCGACCGGCCGGGCGCCGCCGCGGCCATTCGGCTCGGACCCGGTCTCGTAACTCGGTGTGTCGCTGGGTGGACCAACGGCCCGCCCCTTGCTCCGTACCGCCCGCGTGTGGGCCCGTCTCGACGGACCGCGAGGTCCGTCGGAGAGACTGGGGGCCAGTGCCCGCCCTCTCGATCTGGAGCCGTTGATGCCGCAGGGGACCGTCCGTTGGTTCGACGCCGACCGGGGTTTCGGCTTCCTCGCGCCCGAGGACGGCTCGCCGGACGTGTTCGTGCACGCCTCCGAGATCGTCGGGGGCGGCGGCGCGAAAGCGCTCCGCGAGGGTCAGGCCGTCGTGTTCGAGATCGGCGAGAACGACCGCGGGCCCCAGGCCCTGCGCGTTCGCGTCACCGCCGACGCGACCACCGGCAGCGCCGTGGGCCTGCTCGGCACCGTCAGCTGGTACGAGCCGGGCAAGGGGTACGGCTTCGCGTCGCCGGACGGCGGCGGCGCCGACATCTTCGTGCACAGCTCCGCCATCGTGACCGGCGGCGTGGTCACCGAGGGGCAGCGGGTGGCCTTCCTGATCGTCGAAGGCGAGCGCGGCCCGCAGGCCGGGCACGTGATCCCGCTGGGAGCGGGGGCCGGCTCACCCGCTGCGGCCGGCAGCGCGGACGGTGCCGACGGCACGGTGGCCTGGTACGACGAGGACAAGGGCTTCGGCTTCATCGACCCCGACTCCGGTGCCGGGGACGTCTTCGTTCACGCCCGGGCCCTGGCCGAGGGGCTGACGTGGCTCGCGGAGGGCGACCGCGTCGCCTACGAGGTGGCCAGTGGAGAGAAGGGCCCGCAGGCCCGCGACGTGCACCTGGTCCGGGGCGCCGGGCCCCGGACGGCGCCGCAGCGGTCGGCACCTGCCGCGGCCGCAGGGCCGGCGGCGCGGGACGCGCCCGTACGAGGCGGCGAGGGCGTCGTCGCGCGCTACGACGAAGAGCGCGGCTTCGGCTTCATCACCCCGGACGCAGGCGGCGACGATCTCTTCGCCCACGTGTCCGTGATCATGGGGTCGGAGCCGCTGCAGAAGGGTGACCGGGTCCGGTACGCGGTGCGTCAGAGCGACCGGGGCCCGCAGGCCGACCGCGTCGAACGCCTCTGACGAGACGGCCCCACCGATGGCCGATCACGTCCCGACGAGAGTGCTCGTCTCCCGGTGCAGGCCGGCGTGAGTAGGGCCGGCGTGGTGCGTTCTGAGTCTTGGGACCAGGTCTCAGTACCGGTTGAGCTCGGCGTCGGACGCGAGGGCGGCGTCGATGACCTTCGCCGGGACATTCACCGTCGGGTGCTGGCTGCGCACGATCGTGCCCGCCGACGGCACTGCCGTGCGCGCCGGCCACGTCGCGGTGTCCCACACCGCCGAGCGGGCCACGGCTTTGCTGCAGTGCAGGAACAGCTCCTCGACCGTGACCTCCACCGCGAGCGCCGGCGTCGAGCCCTGCACCGTCAGCCGCGGCAGCCAGTCGGCCTCGGCGACGATGCGGGCCCGGCCGTTGACCCGGATGACGTCACCGATGCCCGGGATCAGGAACAGCATCCCGACCTGCGGGTTGGTCAGGATGTTGCGCATGCTGTCGAGCCGGTGGTTGCCCTTGCGGTCGCCGAAGACGAGGGTCCGCTCGTCGAGCACGACGACGCTGCCGGGCGGGTCCCCGCGGGGAGAGACGTCGACGGTGCCGTCGGCCGCCGAGGTCGCCAGCAGGAAGAGCGGGCTGGCGGCGATGAACCGGCCCGACTCCTCGTCGACGTGGTCGATCGCCTTGTCGGCGATGGCGGCGGGCGGCTCGGAGACCACCTCGCGCAGTTCGGCCTCGGTCCCGATCACCCTCATGCGGGTGAGGATAGCCTTACTCGGCGAGCAGCTCCCGCAGCAGCGAGCCGACGATCTCGTCCTCGATGAGGAAGCCGTCGTGACCGTAGGGGGTGTCGATCACTTGCAGCCGCGCCCCCGGGATGCCCTCGGCCAGCTCGATCTGCTGTTCCAGCGGGTAGAGCCGGTCGGAGTTCACCCCGGCGACGTACGTCGTCGCCCGCACCCGGCGCAGCGCCGCCGCGACGCCCCCACGGTCGCGCCCGACGTCGTGGGCGTTCATCAGCTCGGTGAGCCGGACGTAGGACGCCGCGTCGAAGCGCGCCACCAGCTTGTCGGCGTGGTGGTCCAGGTAGGACTCGACGGAGTAGCGGCCGCCGCGCCAGGGGTCCTCGCCGGGCTGCGCCTCGCGGCCGAACCGGCTGGCGAGCTCGAAGCCGCTGCGGTAGCTCAGGTGCGCGATCCGGCGCGCGACGCCGAGCCCCGCGTGCGGGCCCTTGCCCGGCGGGAGGTCGTGGTAGTCGCCGCCGTTCCAGCCCGGGTCGGCCCGGATCGCGGCCAGCTGCGGCGCGGCCCACCCGATCTGGTCGGCCGAGGTGGCGGCGGGTGCGGCCAGGACGAACAGCCTGCGCACCCGGTCGGGCTCGCACGCCGCCCACTCCAGCGCCCGCATGCCGCCCATCGAACCGCCGATGACGCAGGCCCAGGCGTCGATCCCGAGCGCGTCGGCCAGCACGACCTCCGCGGCGACGGTGTCGCGCGCGGTCACCAGCGGGAACCGGCTGCCCCACGGCACCCCGTCGGACGCGGTCGACGACGGCCCGGTCGTCCCCTGGCAGCCGCCGATCACGTTGGGCGCCACCACGAACCACTCGGCCGGGTCGAGCGCGCGGCCCGGCCCGACGAGCGCCTCCCACCAGCCTGCGGTGGGGTGCCCGGGCTCGGCCGGGCCGGCGACGTGGCTGTCGCCGGTGAGGGCGTGCAGCACGAGCACCGCGTTGGACCGCGTCGGGTTCAGCGTCCCCCAGGTCTCGTAGGCGAGGCGGACGCCGGGCAGCTCGCCACCCGCCTCCAGGCGGAGCGCACCGGGCAGCTCCACCCACTGACGACGGCCGGGGGCGTCCCCCTCCCGCCAGGCACCGCTGGCGGGAGGGAGGACGTCGGGATTCGCGGTGATCGTGACCTCGCTCAGGCGCCCTTGGCCGCGCGGAAGCCCGCGTCGAGGTCGGCCTTGATGTCCTCGATGCCCTCGAGGCCGACGGACAGCCGGATCAGGCCGGGGCCGACACCCGTCGACAGCTGCTCCTCGCCGGAGAGCTGGCTGTGGGTGGTGCTGGCCGGGTGGATGACCAGGCTGCGCACGTCGCCGATGTTGGCGAGGTGGCTGTGCAGCTCCAGCGCGTCGACGAACCGCTTGCCCGCCTCGACGCCGCCCCGGATGTCGAACGCGACGACCGCGCCCGCACCCTTGGGCAGGTACTTCTGCTGCGCCGCGTGCCAGGGGCTCGACGGCAGACCGGCGTAGTAGACGGTCTCGACCTCGTCGCGCGCCTCGAGCCACTCCGCGACGGCCTGCGCGTTCTGCACGTGCCGCTCCAGGCGCAGCGACAGCGTCTCGATGCCCTGGATGATCAGGAAGCTGTTGAGCGGGGCGATGGCCGGGCCGACGTCGCGCAGCAGCTGGACCCGCAGCTTGATCAGGAACGACAGCGGGCCGAGCGCCTCCCAGTAGTTGAGGCCGTGGTAGCTCGGGTCGGCCGTCGTCAGACCCGGGTACTTGTCGGCGTGCGCGCCCCAGTCGAAGTTGCCGGAGTCGACGACGATGCCGCCGATCGACGTGCCGTGGCCGCCGAGGAACTTCGTCAGCGAGTGGACGACGATGTCGGCGCCGTGCTCGATCGGGCGCGACAGGTACGGCGTCGGGACCGTGTTGTCGACGATCAGCGGGACGCCCGCCTCGTGGGCGAGGTCGGCCACCAGCCGGATGTCGAGCACGTTGCTGCGCGGGTTGCCGATCGTCTCGGCGTAGAACGCCTTGGTGTTCGGCCGGACCGCGCGGCGCCACTCGTCGGCGTCGTCGGGGTCGTCGACGAACGTGACCTCGATGCCGAGCTTGGGCAGCGTGTAGTGGAACAGGTTGTAGGTGCCGCCGTAGAGCGAGGCGCTGGAGACGAAGTGGTCGCCGGCCTCGGCGACGTTGAGGATCGCGAGGGTCTGCGCGGCCTGGCCCGACGCCAGCGCGACCGCGCCGATGCCGCCCTCGAGCGCGGCGACGCGCTGCTCGAGCACGTCCTGCGTCGGGTTCATGATCCGGGTGTAGATGTTGCCCAGCTCGGTGAGGCCGAACAGCGCGGCGGCGTGGTCGCTGTCGCGGAAGGTGTACGAGGTCGTCTGGTAGATCGGGGTCGCCCGGGCGCCGGTGGTGGGGTCCGCGGTGGCACCCGCGTGCACCTGCTTGGTCTCGAAGGACCAGGCGGCGGTCGGGTCGGTGGGCTCGGTCACGATGACTCTCCTGCGTGAGGGCGGAAACGGATGGGGTCCGGCGGCTGCGCGCCCGGCGGCACGGGTGCGGGTCGGCGATCCGTCCGGTGACCTCCTCGGAGCCCGGCGGAGCCGACCCCGGCACCGCGCCCCGGCCCGAGGGCGCACGGGTCGTCGGCGGGCCGGGTCAACGGCCGCAACAGGCCGCGCTCGTCACCCGCATGGTGTCGACATGCAGGCGCGCCACGAGGCAGATCACCGACCGAACGTATCGGGTGCCGCCGCGGGCGCACAACCGGGCTCACCCACGTTGGTAGCGTCTCGCGTCGTGCTCGTGCTGCTGCCCCCCTCGGAGACCAAGCGCGACGGCGGGGACGGTCCCCCGCTGCGGTTGGACGCGCTGTCGTTCCCCGAGCTGGGCGGCACGCGCAAGGAGCTGGCCGACGAGCTCGTCGAGCTGGCGGCCGACCCCGCCGCGGCCCGGACCGCGCTCGGGCTCTCGCCCCGGCAGGACGACGAGATCGCCCGCAACGCCGCCCTGTGGTCCGCACCGACGATGCCGGCACTGCACCGCTACACCGGCGTCCTCTACGACGCCCTCGACGTGACGACCCTGCGGGGCGCCGCGGCCGCCCGCGCGCGGGCCCGGCTCGCCGTCGGGTCGGCGTTGTTCGGACTGGTCCGGGCCGACGACCCCATCCCCGCGTACCGCCTGTCCGCGGGCTCCGCGCTGCCCGCGGGCGGCACGCTCGCCGCGCGCTGGCGGCCCGCGCTCGACCCCGTGCTCGCGGGGCTCGCCGGCGATGACCTGGTGGTCGACCTGCGCTCGGGCTCCTACGCGGCACTCGGCCGCGTCCCCGGCGCGGTCACGGTGACCGTGCTGGCCGAGAAGCCCGACGGCAGCCGCGGCGTCGTCAGCCATTTCAACAAGGCGCACAAGGGCGCGCTGGCCCGGGTGCTGGCCGGGAGTCGCGCCGAGCCCGCCGACGCCGCGGGGGTCGCGGCGATCGCGCGGCGGGCCGGGATGCGCGTCGAACGCCGGGGCAGCGCGCTCGAGGTGATCGTCCCGGGGTGATCGTCCGGGGGTGATCGTCCTGACTTGATCGTTCCGGGTCGGTCGTCGCGCGTGTGGTCGACGACACGCGGGCCCGATGTGTCCGATCCGCGTGATCATCCGGCTAGCGTCGAGCGAGGGCGGCGCCCGTTCCGCGGGCAGGTGAGGGGGGAGCTCGATGCGCAGGTCGCGCGCGACGAGCAACGTCGCGATCGGGCTCGCGCTCGGCGCGGCCGCACTGTTCCTGACGATGGCGCTGAGCGCGCCGAAGGTCGAGGAGGCGGGGAGCGCGTCGGCGGCCGCACCGACGTCGGAGGATCCGCAGCCGCCCCCCGGACCGCCGGCGTGGATGCGTCCGCTCGACCCGGGTGAACGCCCCCCGCAGTTCGTGCTCTTCTCCTTCGACGGCGCCGGCTCCGACAGCCACTGGAAGCGCATCCTGCCGCTGGCCAAGAAGTCGAACGCGCACGTCACCGGGTTCCTGACCGGGCTGTACCTCGTGCCGAGCGCCGAGCGCTCCCGCTACACCGGACCCGGCCACCACCCGGGCGCCTCGTCGGTCGGGTTCGGCGGCAGCGCCGCCGACATCGAGACGCGGATCGCGAACCTGCACACCGCGCTCGCCGACGGCCACGAGATCGGCACCCATTACAACGGGCACTTCTGCGCCGGCTCGGAACCGAGCGTCGGGAAGTGGACGACGGCGCAGTGGAACTCCGAGCTCGACCAGTTCTTCCGGTTCGTCCGCGAGGCCCCCGGACTCGACCTGCCCGACGGGACGGTGCGCGGCGGCCGTACCCCCTGCCTGGAGGGCAAGCGGGACGCGCTGCTCCCCGCGATGCGCAGCCACGGGCTGGTCTACGACTCCAGCACGACCTCGGGCGCGCTGACCTGGCCGTCCCAGGTCGACGGCGTGTGGGAGTTCCCGATGCCCGCCGTGACCGTCACCGCCCTGGGCAAGCGGGTGATCATGATGGACTACAACCTCTGGTACTCGATGAACGGCGCGAAGGAGGAGCCCGAGAAGGCCGGGCAGTTCACCGAGTGGACCGTCGGGGCCTACTTCCGCGCCTACGACGCCGCGCTCGCCGGGAACCGGGCGCCGCTCGTCGTCGGCAACCACTTCAACGACTGGAACGGCGGCGCCTTCAGCACCGCCGTCGAGACGTTCATGGGCGAGGTGTGCACCCGGCCGGAGACGGTGTGCGCCACGTACTCCGAGGTCATCGAGTGGATGGGGTTGCAGGACCCGGCGACGCTCGCGGCGCTGGCCGAGCAGCCGACGCCCCGCCCCTGACCCTCCGTCCGCCGCCACCCCACCCGACCCGGAGCACGGCCGGTCCGACGACCTCCGGCCGCAACCTCACTGCTGCCCCGCCGCTCGGGTTCAGCGCTGACGTTGCGCCGCAATCGTCGGCCGCAACCTCACTGCTGGCCGCGTGCCCGTGAGCAGCGCTCGGGTTGCGCACGGATCCTCGGCCGCAACCGTGCCTTCGTCGGGGCCCGCGAGACGAAATCGCGTTGCGGGCCGGGGCGGGGACCCGCCAGGATCGCTCCCGGCCGGATGAGACGAGACCCCAGGAGGTGCCCGATGTCGACCGCCGCCCGGGACCTGGCGCGTCCTCGTCCCTTCCGCGCCCCACCGCTGGTCCACGCGCCGTCGTAGCGCGCCGTCAGGTGGGGCCCTTCCGGTCAGGAGACCCACCGGTGCCTTCGCACGACGGTTCCCACACCCGCGGCCGGCGCCCCCGCCGCCGCTTCGACGACGAGTACGACGACGTCGAGCACGACCTCACCCGGCGCCGCCGCCGCGACGACCCGCCCCCCGTCGAGCTCGACGGGCGCGCCGGTGCGGAGATCGACGGTCCGCCCGAGGGTGACCGCTGGTCGACATGGGACGGTGCCGACAAGGGCCCCGAGCCCCGCCCCGGCTGGGTGGTGACCGCGACCGGCGCCGTCGACACCGAGCTCGGTGTGCTCAAGACGGGCAAGGAGGCCGACGTCCACCTGCTGCGCCGGGCGGTGCCCGGCACGGACGGGATGCTGGTGGCCGCCAAGCGGTACCGCTCGCCCGAGCACCGCATGTTCCATCGCGACGCCGGATACCTGCAGGGCCGGCGCGTCCGACGGTCCCGCGAGACCCGGGCGATGGCCGGGCGCACCGGCTTCGGCCGCGACCTGCTCGCCGGCCAGTGGGCGCGGGCCGAGTTCGCCGCGCTCGCGACGCTGTGGACGGCCGGCGTGCCCGTCCCCTACCCGGTGTCGGTCGAGGATACCGAGGTGCTGCTGGAGTTCGTCGGGTCGGGGACCGCCGCCGCGCCCCGGCTCGCGCAGCTGCGACCCGACGCCGACGAGCTCGCCGACCTGTGGGCGCAGCTCGGCGAGGCGCTGCGCGGCCTGGCACGCCAGGGCCTCACGCACGGCGACCTGTCGGCGTTCAACGTGCTGGTCGACCGCGGCCGGCTCGTCCTGATCGATCTCCCGCAGGTCGTCGACGTCGTCGGCAACCCGTTCGGACCGTCCTACCTTGGGCGCGACGTCGACCGCATCACGGAGTGGTTCGCCGCGCGCGGGCTGCCGGACGCCGTTGCGGCCCGCGACGCGCTGTTCGACGACCTGCTCGCCGAGCTGGGTATCGCCCAGCCGGGCTCGTCACACCGGTGAGGCCGGGGCCGGACGCTCGGGTAGGGTGGATCAGAGCGTCCGGCCCGGCCGAACCCGGCCCGGTGACACCTTCGTCGAACCCGCAGCGGACGCGTCCGAAGCTTCACCATCGTGGGCGCTGCGTCGCGCCCGGGCTCGTCGCCGCGATCGCCCGTCCGTCGTCCCGACGGTCGTCGGCTGCTCCGTGACGTGCCACGTCCCGGAGGTTCTCTTGGCTCCCCAGCCCGCCCGCTCGTCGGGCTCCACCACCCGTGCCCGCAGCGGCCAGGGCCGGCCCCGGCGCCCGTCCGGCGGCCGCTCCCGCGCGCACGGCTCGTCGCGCACCGCCGCCGCGGTCCGTCCGTCCACCGCAATGCCGGTCGAGGAGCTGTGGGCGGCTCCCGCGTCCGGCCTCCCGACCTTCGCGGAGCTCGGGCTCCCCGAGGCCGTCCTGCGCACCCTCGACGCCGAGGGCTTCACCGCGCCGTTCCCGATCCAGGCCGCGACGCTGCCCGTCACCCTCGCCGGCCGCGACCTGCTGGGCCGCGGTCAGACCGGCTCCGGCAAGACGCTCGCGTTCGGCCTCGCCCTGCTGTCCCGGCTGGCCGGGGGTCGCGCCGTCGCCCGGCGCCCCCGCGGTCTCGTCCTGGTGCCGACTCGTGAGCTCGCCCAGCAGGTCGTCGACGCGCTCGACCCGTTCGCCCGCGCGCTGGGGCTGCGCGCCGCCGCCGTCGTCGGGGGGCTGTCGTTCAACCGCCAGGCCGACGCGCTGGCCCGCGGCGTCGACCTCCTCGTCGCGACGCCCGGACGGCTCACCGACCACACCAACCAGCGCACCGCCGACCTGTCCGGCATCGAGGTCACCGCGATCGACGAGGCGGACCGCATGGCGGACATGGGGTTCCTGCCCCAGGTCCGGGCCATTCTCGACCTCACCCCCGCCGACGGGCAGCGGCTGCTGTTCTCCGCGACGCTCGACGGCGACGTCGCCGCGCTCGTGTCGCGCTACCTGCACGACCCGGTGACGCGTGCCGTCGCGTCGGCCACGGCCGCCGTCGACACGATGGACCATCACCTGCTGCTGGTCGACTCCGTGACGAAGGCCAGGGTCGTCGCCGAGATCGCCGCGCGCGACGGGCGGACGATCCTGTTCGCGCGCACCAAGCACGGCGTCGACCGGTGGGTCCGCAATCTACGCCGCGACGGGGTGTCCGCCGCGGGGCTGCACGGCGGCAAGTCGCAGAACCAGCGCAACCGCGCGATCGCCGACTTCAAGGAGGGGCGCACGCCCGTCCTCGTCGCGACGGACGTCGCCGCCCGCGGCATCCACGTCGACGACGTGAGCCTCGTCGTGCACATCGACCCGCCGGGCGACCCGAAGGACTACCTCCACCGCGCCGGCCGCACCGCGCGCGGCGGCGAGTCGGGCACCGTCGTCACGCTGGTGACGCCGGAGGAGCGTCGCGACGTCGACACGCTGACCCGCCAGGCGGGCGTCCGGCCGACGGTCCACGACGCGGCGCCGGGGTCGGCGACGCTGCAGCGGGTCACGGGCGCGCGCGAGCCCAGCGGAATCGCCGTCGTCGAGCCGCGGCCCGCGCCGCAGCAGCCGCGCGGCCAGGGCCGACGGTCGCGGCCCCGCCAGGGTGCCGGTGCTCCGGGCGGCACGCAGGGCGGCCGGTCCGGAGCGCGCGGACGCAGCGGCGGCGCCCGGCGGTCCGGCGGGAACCGCTCCAGCGCCGCGTAACGCCACCCGGCCGGACCGGCCGCAACCTGGCTGCTCCCCCCGGCCGGGTCCGACGACGGTCAGGTTGCGCCCGGTCCGCCGGCCGCGACCAGGCTGCTCCCCCCGACGGACTCGACGACCGTCAGGTTGCGCCCGGCCCGGCGCCCGGGCCCGGCGCACACAACGCGGGCGGCGATCAGCCGCCGAGGCCCAGGACGGACAGCACCTGCCGGGCGGCGGTCCCGCCCGCCTCCTGCGCGACGGCAAGGGCGCGGGGGACGTCGAGGTCGTCGAGCAGAGCGGCGGTGACCTCTGCGGAGGCCACGGGGTTCTCGGTGACCCCGTGCGACGCGGCCGCGTAGAGCGCCTCCAGCCGGGTCTCGGCCGCGCGGAGGTCCTCGTCGCGGTAGTCCCAGGTCTGCGCCCAGGGGCGGTCGACGAGCAGCAGCCGCAGCGCCGCCGCGGGCCGGTCGGCCAGGACGTCGGAGACCAGCACGAGGTTCCCCGCGGACTTGGCCATCTTCCGGCCGTCGATCCGGACCGTGCCGACGTGCAGCCACGCCCGCGCGAACGGGGTGACGCCCGTGACGGCCTCGGCCATCGCGGCCTCGTAGGCGTGGTGCGGGTACCGCAGATCGGCGCCCCCGACGTGCAGGTCGAGCGCGGGGCCCAGCGTCGTCAGCGACATCGCCGCGCACTCGGCGTGCCAGCCGGGCCTGCCCTCCCCCCACGGACTCGGCCACGCCGGTTCACCATGCCCGGCCACCCGCCAGATGACGACGTCGGCGGGGTCGTCGCGACCGTCGTCGCGGCGGTCGCCGAACTCGTCGGCGAGCGCGGCCGCCTCGTCGGCGGCCAGTCCGGCGCGCTCGCGCACCCCCGCGCCGCGGAACCAGACCGTGCCGTCGCGGTGGTAGGCCGCGCCGCGCTCCAGCAGCGCCTCGGCGAGCTCGACGACCTGCGCGACGTGGACGTGCGCGCGCGGCTCGTACGTCGGGCGGCGGACGCCCAACGCGGCCATGTCGCGTTCGAAGCGGAACTGCTGGACGGCCGCGAAGCTGTCGTAGCGGGCGCCCGCGCGGGCCGCGGCGGCGTCGAGCACGTCGTCGACGTCGGTGACGTTGCGGCAGACGTCGACGTCGACACCGACGTGGCGCAGCACCCGCGCGGCGACGTCGGCCCAGACGAACGTGGCGGCGTGCCCGAGGTGGGTCGTGTCGTACGGGGTGATCCCGCACACGTACATGCGGGCCCGGCCGACGACGGGCAGCGGGGTGCCGGCGATGTTCAGCACGTCAGCGGGCCTTTCCGGGACGGGCGCGACGGGCCGCCCGGCGCAGCTGCAGGATGCGCAGCGAACCGGGGATCGCGACGAGCAGGATGCCGGCGATCGCCGCGAACAGCAGCGCCACGCCCGTGGGGAGCCGGCCCGCGGCACCCAGGAAGTGGACGTCGACGGTCTGCAGGTTCTGCAGGATGAAGATCAGCAGCAGGAGCAGCACCAGGGCCGAGAAGATCAGCCCGACCCACAGTCCGGACAGCCGCGACCGCGGCGCCGCGGGGCGCTGCGCCTGCCGCGACGGACGCTCCGCCTCCGACGACGGTTCCTGGTCGGGAATCCGCACCGGGACGGTCGGCCCGCCGGACGGGTCGGACGGGACCGGCAGCGTGGGCCCGCCCGAGGGGTCGCTCGTCTCCACCGGACGCAGCGACGGGTCGGTCGCGGGATCGGCGTGCGGGTCGGCCCGCCCGACGTTCCCGGGCCGAAGCGCGCCGCCGCCCTGGCGACCCCGGTCGTCGCTCATCCTGCGAGCCTCCTGTCACGTTCTCCCCGGCCGCGCGGAACCACGCCCGGTGCCCGGGAGTATCCCGTACGTCGCGGTCGGGGCGACGCGTCGGGCCCTGCGCGGCGAACGTGTCGCGAGGGCCCCTCAGCCTGAATCCACCGTCGTCCGCACTTGTTGATCTTTGGGGTGGGTTGGCTCGTGGTGATA
>NZ_BPRG01000005.1:0-121716 GCF_036984265.1 Pseudonocardia sp. D17
CCCGCGATCCCGAGCACGCCACCAGATCAGCGACCACCCCACCACGTCGGTGGATCAGGGCTCAGCCGCCGCGGTCGAAGGGCGAGTACGTCCGCCGCCGGCCCCGCCGCCCACGACCCGGTCAGCCGCCGCCGCATCCGCGCCGCGTCGACGTCCGACTCGACCCGGCAGGTCTCCCCCACCGCCAGGACCGTCCACGACGACGGACCGAGCGGGGCGACGCCGTCGACCTCGAAGGCCGCGACGGCGTTGCCGGCAATCGCGCGTGCCACGGCGGCGTCGTCGACGGAGAAGACGATCAGGCCGCGGTCCCACGCATAGGCGACGGGACGACACTCCGGCAGCGCACCGCGGGTGAACACGATCCTCCCGACGCTGTTCGACTCCAGCAGCGCCCGGCATCGTGCCGCGTCGAGCACGGCCGCGCCCGGCCGCGGTTCGGCGGCGATGTCGCCACGCGTCGGCATGCTCACCCGGCCAGCTTCCCCACCCGCCCCGAAACCACTGGAGGGCCGAAGGTCCTCGATCGGACGGCCGGTCGACACGTTCCCGGCAGACCGCCGACCGATCACGGCCGCCGTGGGCCCGAGACCCCCGGTCCCTGCCCTGCAGGGCCATCAGGCGGCGACGAAGGCGAGTGCGGGGCTCAGCTGCAGTACGGCCATGGTGGCCCCGCGGCGGTGGGCGCCCAGGACCGCGCGGGCCGAGCCGCGCAACGCCTCGCGGAGCCTGTCCCGGTCGGCGGGCGCCGCCGCGATCCGCGTCCACCAGCCCAGTGCGGCGGCCGTGAGCCGGACCGCCTCGATCGCCTGCCCGAGACGGACGTCCGCGTGCAGCGCCAGCCCGTCGGTGCCGAGGAGCAGCCCGGACGGGTGCTCCGGAACGGCCCGTCCGTCGGGCCATGCGGGACCCACATCGACGTGTGGCATCGGCCCGGTGCTGCGGGCCCAGGCACCTTCGCGCTCGGCGGCACGCCGCAGCCACGGCAGGAGTCCCACCTCGGGGACGACCGGATCCGGTCGCCGTGGCACACCCGACCGGCGCTGCCCGTCGAGCATGGCCGTCTCCTCGGGGCACGGTTCGCGACGTCCGCCGGCCCGCAGCACCGCGACCACGCCGGGCTCGGGACCGTGGGCCGTGACCGGACGGCGGCCGAAGCCGACGACGGCCAGGCGCGCGGCGCGCAGCGCCGTCCCGGCCGCGATCCTCGCGAGAACCGCGTCGGGCGAGGACGCCTCGGTCCACCGGCGCACGATCATCCGCATCGCGACGCCGTCGGGAACCGCGTCGATGTACCACGGGGTCGGGCCCGTCGCCTGTGCCGAGCCGTGGGCGGCGTGGGCGACCGCCTCCATCAGCATGTCGGCGGTCGGCGCCGCGAACGGGAAGGCTCCGAGCGACCGCTCGTCCACCGTCATCTGCTGTGCGTGCATGTCGAGGAGTCTCCGATCGGGTGCCCCCCGTCGTGAGGGGACGAACGTCCGTCGACCGGGCCGCGACGGCCCGGTGCTCGGTGGGACTGTCGGCAGGGAAGATCGGGTACGTCCGGCCCTGCCGGCCACCGGCGGCGATGCGGGTCCCGCGTCACCCGCCGCGACCCGGGCCCGCGTCGCGGTCGCGCCGGTCCACCGCACCGGCGAGGCCGTCGGGACCGGATGTGCGCCGCACGATCGCCCCGCCCGTCCGGCGCGCGCCGTCGCCGATCCGGTCCCCGGGCCCGGCCCGGACGAGTCGGGGACCCTTCGGCGCGGCTGCCCGGAGCCGGTTCCGGTCCCCCGACGCCACCGTCCGCACGCCGCGCCGTACCGGGCGGTCGGGCGCCGGTCGCTCGGTCGTCCTCACCATGAGTGCCCTCCCGGGTCGCGGTTCGTCCGACGTCGCGCCGACAGGGAGATCGTCGGGCGTCCGACGGGGGCGCGGGCAGGGTCGATCGGCCTCGTCCGGGAGGACCACCGTCGGTCCGCGGGCGGCGGCGCAGAGTCCGAGGTCCCGGCCGCCGCCACCCTCCGGCCCTGGTCGGACCATCCGGAACCGGCGGACCGTGTGCGGCACCGCCCGGACGACCGGGCCGACCCGAAGGAGAGCCGCCATGTCCACGTCTGCCTACGCCGTCGTGACCGGTGCGTTCGTCGTCGACGACAGCGGCGTCCGGCTCGGCACCGCCGGTGAGGACGGCCAGGTGCGTGACTTCGCCGGCGTCCACATCGGCTCGGTCGACCGCAACCGCGGCGACGTCGCCGTCGACTTCGCCGGCATCCGCATCGGGCGCGTACTCGGCGACGAGGGCTGACCGGCCGCCGCGCCCCGACGCACCCGAACCGGTCCGGCACCTGCTGCGGCCCTGACGACGCCGGGGCGCCGTGTCCTGGTGACACGGCGCCCCGGACGTGTCCCGGGCCCGTCGACCGGTTCAGGGAGCGGGTCGCGATCCGCTCCGCAGCGCGGTGCGCAGCCGCTCGTACTCCTCGACGTCGATCTCCCCCGCGGCCAGCCGCTCGTCGAGGATGCGGCGGGGGCGGTCGCCCTCCGGGCCGTCCGGCCACGTCCCGGTCCGACGGCCGAGGAGCAGCACGGCCCCGGCGGCGCCACCGCCGGCAGCCAGCAGGAGCAGGACGAGCTCGACGACCCACGCCGCAGGCGAGACACCCCAGCCGCCCCACATCATCGGGCCACCTCCACGGTCCTCCGCCGGCCGGTGGTCGCCGCGCCGACGATGACCGCGATGCCGACCACGAGCAGCCCCACTCCCGTCCAGAAGGCGGCCATCGAGGCCAGGCCCAGCACCGGTACCCGTGCCGCGAGCTGGACGCCGGCCGAGACGGGCGCCGTGCCGTCGGCGTTCATCACCACCGCGGTCCAGTCACCCGGCACGGGTGCCCAGGACATCGTCGTCGTCCCGGGCCCGGACGCCCGCGCGACCCAGAACGGCTGTTCGCCCGGCGGTGCGACCGACGCGCTACCCGCGACCTGGTCAACCCCGGCCGCGAACCCGCGTCCGTCGAACGCGCCGGTCCGCCACACACCCTGCGCCGCCCCGGCGAGGTAGCGCGACACGTCGGCCGTCGGACCGATCCCGACGAACACGTCACCTCCCCGGTTCGACGTCGCCCGCAACGCGACCTCGCCGAAGACCCGGGCCGGCGTGTCGGGCCGGTCCGCGTCGATCTGCAGCGGGTCGGTCCGCAGTGCGACGCCGGCTGTCGTCGCCGTGCCGACGCCGGTGGCGAGGAAGCCTCCGCCGTCGCGCGCGACCCGGTCGGTGACCAGGCCCGCGGTCCCCAGTCCCCCCAGGAGGACGCCGAGTGCCGTGACGACGGAGCCGAGCACGAGGAGCAGCGCCCGGGCGGTCGAGGGCGGCGGGGCCGGCGTCGTGGACACCGGCCTGCGCGCGCCGGGCGGCACGTCGTCGGGAACCTCGACGACGTCGACGGGCGGATCCATGACGATCGTCGCCCCGCCCGGCGCGGACGAGGCCGCCGGCGTGAGCGGCCCGCCGGAGCGCCGCTCGGGGCCGGCCGCGACCCGCCGTCCCGTGCGGTCGTCGTCGACCGCCGGAGGGTCGTCGCCACCCTGGTCGAGCCGGAAGGGTGGGTACACGTCGGTCATCAGCAACGCATAGGCCGCCACCCGAAGCACCCATCGGTTCATCCCCATGACCGCGTCGAAGATGCCCGCCGGGTACCGGCCGGTGAACAGCAGCGCCACCAGCGCGATCAGGACGAGCACCCCGATCAGGCCGAGGCCGAAGACGCCCGTCGTCACGTTCGTCCCGGGCGCCTCCCAGCGGCCCGCGCCGACGAGCAGGACGACCACCAGATAGTGCGGGATCGCCAGCAGCCACCACTTGACCAGCGCCTTCGGTCTGGACAGCCGCTCGGGCCGCTCGATGTCCAGGCGCGCCGGATAGTCGGGCACGTCGGACAGGGTGAACGGCGGGTACCGGTCGGTCCCGCCGAGCGCGTAGCCGTAGAAGGCCACCCGCCAGGACCAGCGCAGGACCCCTGCGTTGAACCCGAACAGCGCGCTCGGATAGCGGCCGGACACGACGACGGCCACGAGCGCGACGATCGAGAGCACCACCAACGCGATCCACAACACCGCCAACACGATCAGGTGCGGTATCAGCAGGAACCATTTGACGAGCCACGTCCACCGCGAGAGTCCCGGGTCGAGACGACCGCTGATGTGGACCGGCTGGTGAGAGTTCGACATGCGCTCGAGGATCCAGCGCGCCGTGGCGATCCGGCAGAGGCTCCCTTCTCCCGGATGGTGGGCCGGAAGGCCCGGGACCGGCCGGCCGGTGGGACCGTCGCGACCTCCCGGGATCCGACCGACGGTGCTACCGCCCGACCGGATCGACGGCCCGCGCGGCATCCGCCAGCAACAGCACACCGACCACCCGGGCCCCGTCGCCGACGGCGACCGCCGGCAGCGCACGGGTGCGCATCAGCGAGACCACGGCGCCGAGGTCGTCACCGGGCCGCACCACGACGGGCCTGTGCGTCATCACCGCCGCGACGACCGCCTCCGGATCGAGCTCGAGCTGCCAGCCGTTCGGCAGCACCGGGCCGGCCAGATCGCCGCGGGTGACCACGCCGACCAGCCGGCCGGACGAGTCCGCCACCGGCGCGACCTCGTCGCCGCGCGCGGCGAGGACGGCCGAGGCGGTCGGGATCGGCATGCCCGCCTCCACGGTCCCCGCGCGACGCATGACGTCCTGCACCCTCATCCGGATCGCCCTCCCGTCGTCGGACCGACGAACCCATGACCGCCCGGCAGGGAGAGGCGAGCACCGCCCGGCCGCCCACCTCACCTCGCTCTCGCCCGGTCGTCGTGGGCAGTGTCGCGCGATCGCGCCCGCCCGACACGGCCGGCCGCACCGGTTTCCTCCCGTCGGGGGAACCGTCGCCGGCAGGGCCTTCGGCCCGCGCGCGGCCGGGACGCGGTGAGCACGGTCAGGCCCGCAGACCGCGGCGTCGACGCACCTGTTCGGGGGTCCGCTCGTGCCGGGCCACCACCCTGAGCAGGTCGCGCCACGTCACGACACCCACGAGTTCGGCGCCGTCCATGATCGGGACGGACCGCACGTCCGACGCCACCATCGCCGCCGCGACGTCGGCGAGGTCGTCGTCGGGACACAGGGCCGCGGGCGGGGGCGTCATGACGTCGTCGACGAGCACCGCGGTCGTCGCCTCCGCGGCATCCGACGAGAACCGGCCGCGCACGAGGTCCGCCTCGGTCACCATCCCGACCACGTTCCCGTCGCGACCGAGGACCGGCGCCGCCGTGAACCCGTGGGAGGCCAGGAGCGCTGCCGCAGGGGCGATCGGGGTGTCCGCGCGCACCGTCACCACCGGCGAACTCATCACGTCCGCCGCCGTGAGGACGACTCCCGTCACGGCGTCCGTCTGCACGTCGTCCACGTCCGCCCGCCTTCTCCGTCTCGTCCCGCACCCGTTGTCTCCCGACCAGGCTCGACGTGCGGCGCAGGTGCGACCAGGGCCGATCGGTTCGGCGGACACGGCCGTTCGGCGGGGCCGTACCGGGCCACCGGCCTCTGTCGACGGGGTGGTCCCGGCGCGCACGCTGACGCGATGACCAGCACCGCGCCGGTCCTGCCGACGCCGCCTGCCCGCGCCGATCGGCGGCGCCGCGTCGTCCGGCACGAGGACGTGGCGCGACGTCGGCGCGGCCGCCGGTCGTGCGGCCGTTGCGCCCGGCCTGCTCGGCAGACCCGGCCTGGACGGGCCCGGCCGTGAGCGGCCGTCCGGTCGTCCTCGCCGCCGACGACCTGGTCCCGGCCAGGTGGGCCGCGGCGGAGGCGGAGCGCCTGCGCGCGCCGCTGCAGGTGGTGGGGACCGGGAACGACGTCGCCAGGACCCGCGTGACGCAGCTGCTGCGCGCCTCGGCCCCCGGCGCCCCGGTGGCGTCCCGCCGGGTGGCCGACCCGCTCGGAGCCGACCTGAGGCGCGTCAGCGCCGGGGCCGAGCTCATGGTCGTCTCCGCGGCGGTGGGTCCGCGGGTCGTCGGTGCCGCGGTCTGCCCGGTCGCGACGGTCCCGCCCACAGTGCCCCCGCTCGGCCGCGTGATCGTCGCGGTGGCCCCCCGGACCGCGCCGTCCGTCCTCGACCTGGCCGTCCACGAGGCGCTCGCGCGCGACGCGGAGCTCGTGGCGGTCCGGGTGCGGGGCGGTCCGGACGCCGATCCCGGCGATGCCCTGCCGGACGTCCTGGCGAGATGGCAGCGCGATCTGACGCACGCATGCCGCGACCTCCGCCAGGCCGTCGCGCGGCGGGGTGCCGACGACGCCGATCGGCGGTTCCGGTTGCTGACCGTCCGCGGCGACCCGGTACCGCTGCTGATCGCCCTCGGCATCGACGCCGAGCTGCTGGTCGTCGGCTGCTCGGTGCACGGCGCGGGCGCGGCGGTCCTCGCGGGCGAGCTGGTCGCCACGGTCCGGTGCCCCGTCATCGGCGTGCCGGACCCGGCCACGCCGCGCGGGGCCACCGCCCGGCAGCGCGTCCGGTCGGGCTCATGACGCCTCCGGGTCGGCAGCGGGGCCGCCCGGCCGTCGCTAGGTGCGGGCGCGGTTCACCGAGTCCCCCGTGAGCGCGAGGAACCCGGCGCGGACCCCTGCGGCCACCCGGTCGAGTTCCGGCACCCGGACGGGGTCGGCGTGGATCGTCACGACGAGCCGTCCCGTGGCGGCCAGCGCGACGACGGTGACCGTGATCGATCCCTGGTCGCCCAGTGCGAGCGGGACCATCCGGGTCACCGGGACCCCGCCGAGCGTGAGCGGTCCGGCCGGGCCCCGGACCAGGCTCACGATCGTGTGCAACCGCCGCTGCCGTCGCAGGTAGTGGCGGAAGAGGCCCAGCCGCGCGACCAGCGGCATGACCGGCCGCAGCAGCGTGAGCGGCGCGGCCGGCGGGGCCGATGCCCGCCGGACCGCGACCGCAGCCGCGACGGCCCTGATCCGCTCGGCCGGCGCGAGGCCGCACGGGATGTCCACGAGCAGCGGGGCGTTGGCGTTCCCGGCGTCCCCGCCCGTGGCCCGGGTCGCCATCGGCACACCGACCGACAGCGTCGCGATCCGCTCGCCGCGTCCGGCCAGCAGCTCCTCGAGCGCACCGGCGACCACGGCGAGCAGAGCGTCGTTGACGCTCCCGCCCGCCGTGTGGGCGGCGGCGCGCACGGTGGCGAGTTCCACGTCGACGACGACACTGCGCCGCCGCGGCCCGGTCGGCGCCACCAGCGAGCACGGCTCGGCCCGATGCGGATGTAATCCTCCGCTCGCCCGCAGCGCGGCCAGCAGTGCCCGCGGCCCGCGCGTGGCCGTCGCCCGCGGCCCGCCGGTGACCGGCGCCCGCGGCCCACGCGGCGCCGGCGGCCCGGACACGTCGGTCGCCGCCGACGGCCGGTCGAGGAGCCCTCCGAGGACGTCCATGCCGGTCAGACCGTCGGCGACGGCGTGGTTGAGCACCAGGACCACCGCGCACGGCCGGCCCCGCACGACGAGGGCCCGCCACATGGGACGGTCCGCGGGCAGCGGCGCCAGCACCGCGCGGGTGGCCCGGTCGAGGAGGCTCTCGCCGGGCCCCGCGTCGACGACCGACACCCGGTCGCCGAGATCACCGACGTGCCGCCAGCGCAACCGCCGCAACGGCTGCCGGAGCACCGCCCGGCACAGCCGCGGCTGGGCGCGCGCCCGCAACACGAGGAGGTCGGCCAGCTGCCGGGCGTCCGGCCGGCCCTCGAGCTCCAGCACGACACCCATCTGCAGTGGCACCTGCGAGCCCGTCTGCACCGCGAGGACGACCGCGTCCGCGGGCGCGACCGGCTCGGTCATGGACATCGGCTCCTCCTCGCACGAGGGTCCGACCGGCCCGCGGTCCCGCCCAGGGCCGAAGGTCACCCGCCTTCGTCGACCTGGGCAGGTGGGCGTGCCTTCCTTCCCTACATTCGATGGACCTTCGGCCCATGAGTCCGGCACGGCCGCCGCATACCGTCGGTGGTCATGAGCAGTGCCCCCCGCCCGACGATGCCCGTTCTCGACGACGGTCTGGACCTCGTCGTCAACCTCCGCGACGTGGTCAAGCGGTTCGGGCCCGTCACCGCGCTCGACCACCTCACCATCCGGGTCCGGCGCGGCGAGGCGCACGGACTCGTCGGACCCGCGGGGTCGGGCAAGACGACCGCGCTGCAGATCCTCGCGGGGCGGCTCCGCCCGGACCGCGGCTCGGCGCGGGTGCTCGCCACGGACCCCCGGCGGCACGCCGTCGAGCTGCAACGGCGGGTGGCCTATGTGCCGCAGCAGGTCTACCGCTGGTCCCACCTGACAGGTGCCGAACTCCTCGACACGATGTCGTTCCTGCGCGGCAGCGACAGAACGCGACGCACGGAACTGATCGAGCGGTTCGACGCGGCCACCGATCGCGCCGGACACCTGGACTCGGCGGAGAACCGACAGAAGATCGAGCTGATCGCCGCTCTCGCCTCGCGCGCCGAACTGGTGGTCCTCGACGAACCCGGCCGCTACCTCGACGCCGCTGCCCGAGCGGAGCTCACGGCGGTGCTCGCCGAGGAACGGGGTCGACGGACCCTGCTCCTCACCGAGGACCCGTCGGCTCCGGCCGTGCCCGTCGCCTCGGTGTGCGGGCAGGTGACCGGCCTGGACGCCGGGCGCGCCTGTGACCCGGACCGTCGCGACGCGTGGGGAGCCCGCGGTGTCCGTCGGGTCGACGACCCGTGGCGCCGGTCGGCGCGGACGTTCTGATCGTCCTTCCCCCACGAGCCACCAGAGGGCCGTGACGCCGTCGGCGACATCGCAGGACGGAGATGTCCGCTCTCTCCTCGTGAGAGCGGGCGGTCACTCGCGGTCGAGCACGAACGTGTGGCGCAGGGTCTCGCCGTCACCGTGCGACTCGTAACGGGTCAGGAGCGAGGCCTTCACCCCGAACACGGGGTCGCTGTCGAGGTACGGGTCGTCCTCGCGGAAGAGCATGGTCGTCAGCGGTGCGAATCCGGGAGCCCCGATCCGGACGTGGAGGTGTCCGGGCCGCATCACCGACCGCCCGCTGGCACGCATCAGCGCGCCCACCGGCCCGTCGTCCGGGATGGGATACGGCGCCGGGCTGATCGTCGAGAACGACGCCCGCCCCTCCGCCGAGGTGTGGAACAGGCCGCGCATCGCGGCGCTCTCGATGCCCGGGATGTCGGAGTCGTAGTGTCCGTCCCCGTCGGCGTGCCACACGTCGACGGCAGCACCCGGGACGGGCACGCCGTCGGTGTCGACGACCGTCAGGTGCACCGACAGCGGTGTTCCGGGAAGTCCGGCGGAGATGTCGGCGCCGTCGTCGAACGAGGGACGGTTCGACCGGTAGAAGGGACCGAGGACGCTGTTCTCCGTCGCGGTCCGGCTGCGCCGATGGGCCACGGCGTCGACCAGCATGGTGACGCCCAGGACGTCGGAGAGCAGGATGAACTCCTGCCGCTCCGGCGTGCAGAGCTGTCCTGTCCTGGTGAGGAAGCCGATCGCCGCGGCCCACTCGGACTCGGTCAACGAGACCTCGCGCACCAACTCGTGCAGGTGCCGGACCACTGCGTCGAGCACGGTCCTGAACCGCTGGTCGGACCCGTGGGTCCCGGCCCGCAGCACTGCCTCGGTGATCGTCTTCTCGTCCGTGTCGAGCATGCCGACGAGCGTAGGGACCGGCTGTGACCCGGAGGGAAATCGACGGAACCCGCGATGTCACCCGGGGTGAGCACGCCGGGGTCACCCCGGCGGGCGGGACCCTCCGCAGGTCGGTGCCCCATCGGGGCGGCGCCGCGGAAGCGAAGGGATTGGTCGTGCTGCGGACAGGCAAGCAGTATCTCGAGGCGCTCGACGACGGCCGCGTCGTCTGGGTCGGCGACGAGCTGGTCGACAACGTCGCGACGCACCCGAAGACCCGGGACTACGCCCGGCGCATCGCCGAGTTCTACGACCTGCATCATCGCGCCGACCTGCGCGACGTCATGACCTTCGTCGACGACGACGGCGAACGCCGCTCGATGATGTGGTTCCGGCACCGCGACAAGGAGGAGCTGCGCCGCAAGCGCCGCTACCTCGAGACGGTGATCCGCGAGCTCGACGCCGGCGCGGCGCCACGGACCCCTGATGTCAACAACTACGTGTTCCTGACCTACATGGACGACCCGTCGCCGTGGAGCGAGCAGTCCGTCGGCACGGGCGGGCGGGACCTGACGGCCGGGATCACCGCGTTCTGGCAGCACATCCGCGACGGCGACCTGAACGCGGCCCCGGCGTTCGTCGACCCGCAGACCGACCGCTCGCGCGAGTCCGCGCAGGCCGAGTCCCCGGCGCTGCGGGTCGTCGAGACCCGCGACGACGGGATCGTCGTGCGGGGTGTGAAGGCGATCGGCACCGGCACGCCGTTCGCCGACTACATCCACATCGGGGTGTTCTTCCGCCCCGGGATCGTGAGCGAGCAGATCGTGTACGCGGCCGTGCCGGTCAACGAACGCGGTGTGACCCTGGTGTGCCGCGAGAGCACGGTGAAGGAGGGCCGGACCGACGAGCATCCGCTCGCGTCCCGCGGCGACGAGCTCGACGCCGTGATGCTGTTCGACGACGTGTTCATCCCGTGGGAGCGCGTGTTCCACGTCGGCAACCCCTCGCACGCCGCGCTGTACCCGCAGCGGGTCTTCGACTGGCTGCACTACCAGGCACTGATCCGGCAGGCCGTCCGCGCCGAGCTGATGGTCGGACTGGCGATGCTGATCACCGAGCACATCGGGACCTACCAGCTGCCACCGGTGCAGACGAGGCTCGCGCAGCTCGTCGGGTTCCATCAGACGATGCGGGCGCACGTGATCGCCTGCGAGGAGGAGGGGTTCACCACGCCGGGCGGGCTGTACAAGCCCGACGTGCTGCTGTTCGACTTCGGACGGGCGCACTACCTCGAGCACGTGCCGCGGATGGTGAACGAGGTCGTCGCCCTCGCGGGCCGCTCCGCGTTGATCTTCCCGACGGAGAAGCAGTGGGAACGGCCGGAGCTGCGCAAGTGGCTCGAGCCCCTGCAGACCGGACCGGTGGGACGCCCCCATGACCGGTTGCGGATCAGCCGGGTCATCCGCGACATGTTCCTCTCCGACTGGGGCGACCGGATCGGCGTCTTCGAGAACTTCAACGGCACGCCGCTGCTGGCGGTGCGCATGCTGACGATGCATCGAGCGGAGATGGCGCCGTCCGGACCGCTGACCGACCTCGCCCGGAAGGTCTGCGGGATCGCCCCGCCCGAGCCGACCGGGGACACCGCGTACTCGGAGCAGGCCGCCTACGCGCGACGCCAGGACGCTCGCGCCGTCGCGAGCTGACCCCCGGCCGTGGGCTCCCGCCCGCCCGGGAGCCCACGACGGGCCGGCTCGCCCCGCTCCCGCCCGGCGACGACCGCCGCACGACGTTCGTGCACGCGGAGCTTGCGGAACACCGACCGCACGTGTGTCTTGACCGTGTTGTGGGACAGGTGCATCTCGGCGGCGATCTCGCGCAGGGTGAGCGGACCGGCGAGGGCGCGCAGCACGGCCAGCTCCCGCGGCGACAGCGGTTCGCCGGCTACCAGTACCGGTCCGGCATCGTCCCGGACGGCCGCCCGGTGCGCGCGCTCGGCGAGCACCGGGAGCATGCCGGGCTCCTCGCGGACGAGCACGTCGTGCAGCACGGGCCGGAGGGCGGGATGGATCCGGAAGCCGCGCGGTGTGCGCCGGAGGAACAGGGTCGAGGCCGCCAGCGCGCGGAGCTCCTCGCCGGCTCCGGGTGAACCGGTCAGTGCCTCGGCACCGTCCGGGGTCACCTCGTCCAGCACGCCGCAGTGGAGCAGCAGCCGGCGCTGCGCGGACGTGACACGCTCCAGGAGCTCGGCGGAGAAGTACTCCTCCACCTCCGTCAGGGACGCCGGCAGCGGTCCGCACCCGCCGACGCCGCGCAGCGCGACGCCGGCGAGCCGGACTCCGGTGGCCCAGCCGTCGAACCGGGTCCGCACGTCGTCCACCACCGAGGGCGCGATCGGGAAGCCCGCGACGGCCGACAGCAGCTCCGCGGTGTCGGGCGGGTCGAGGCGGAGGTCGTCCTCGGTGATCTCGGTGAGCCGACCCGCCGCGCGCACCATCGCGACGGGCCCGCCCGGCGGGCGCGCGGTGGCGAGGACGACGCGGACGTGCGGTGGGAGCCGCTCCACGAACTCGTACAGCGACTGCCTGGTCAGCGGGTCGTCGACGACGTCGAGCCCGTCCAGGACGAGGGTCAGGCCGCGCGCGGCGTGCAGCGCGTTCACGACGTCGGGCAGGACCTCACCGAAGACGACCGACCTGGTCCCGGCCGGCAACGGGTCCGACCCGTCGAGGCCGCAGAACGGTCGCAGGGCCTCGAGCAGCGCGCGCCACACCGCGGGCGCGGAGTCGTCGTGGCGGCTGAAGGTGATCCACGCGGTGCGGTCCCGGCCTGCCGCCCACTGCGCGAGCAGCACCGTCTTGCCCGACCCGCGTGGCGCCGCCACGAGCGTGACCTGTTCGCCCGCGTCGAGGACGGCCAGCAGCCCGGCGCGGTGCAGCGCATGGCGTGGCGCGACCGGCGGGCGCAGGCGGGTGCGGACGACGGCCGTCCGGTGGCTGCCGCTCACGTCAGGGGTCTCCCGGCCGCGCCTACATCGCCGACGCGAGCTGCCAGTGGAAGGCCTCGCGCGCGTGGCCCTGCGGGTCGCACAGACCGCCGAACGTGCTCGCGAAGTAGACCAGCGGGCTCGTCCCCGCCCGGAACTCACAGGTCAGCACGTCACCGATGACGATCGTGTGGTCACCGCCGGGCAGTGCCGACCCCACCGAGCACACGAAGTGCGCGATCGCGTCGGCGAGGACCGGGACGTCGTCGTCGGTGCGCAGTGCGACGCCGGCGAACTTGTCGTCGCGACGTGTCGCGAAGCGCCGCGCGAGATGCTCCTGGCCCTCACCGAGGACGTTCACCGCGAAGCGGCCCGACTCCTCGATCGCGCTCCGGGTCGGGAGGGTGGTCCCGATGCACACGAGGAGCTGCACCGGATCCAGGGACAACGACGCGACGGCGCTGGCCGTCATCCCGGCGGGCCCCTTCGACGTCCGGGTGGTGACGACCGCGACCCCGGTGCTGAAGTGGGAGATCGCCTGCCGGAAGTGGGGCGCCGACGGCCGCGGGTCCACCGTGGTTGCAGGAAGGGTCATCGCTACCTCCGTGGGAGCTCGAACGTCGTCCCACGACGGTGCCATCCGCGTCGTTAGTGCTCGGGAAATCCGGCTCGCGACGTCAGGCCCGCAGCCGGGTGACCAGCCGGCGGATCTCCGCCGACGGCGGCACCGACAGCTCGCGCATCGCCACGACGTAGCGGCGGTAGAGCGACAGCACCTGGTCGTCCTGGCCGCCGGCCTGCGCCACCGAGATCCGCAGCATCCACGCCTGCTCGCTGTAGGGATCGACGCGCAGCACGGCGTCGGTGTTGGCCACCGCCTCGCGGTAGCGGCCCAGCCGGAACGCCACCCGCGCCAGGTCGAGCCGCGCGCCCCGGATGCGCGCGCCGATCTCGGCGCGTCGTGTCTCGGCCCACGCCCCGGGGAAGCCGTCGAGGTACGGGCCGCGCTCGGCGCGCTCGATCGCCTGCGCCAGGGTCGCGAGGCGGGTCTCGCCGTCCTGGTGGTCGGCCTGGGCGAGGCTCGCGACCGTCTCCGCGGCGGCGCTGGTCACGAGCTCGGGTCCGGCGAGCCGGAAGCGGTCGCCGTCGAGAACCGGCACGACCTCGTCGGGGAGGACCTCACGCAGCCGGTAGAGCGCCTGGCGGAGGTAGCTGCGACCGGCCGCTTCGTTGCGGGACTCGAACAACGCGTCGAGGAGCTCCTTCCGGCCGGCGACCCGGTCGTCGCCGGCCAGCAGGTAGGCCAGCAGCTCGACGCTCTTGCGCAGGCGCGGGACGACGGCCGCCCCGTCGAGCCGCAGCTCCGGATCACCGAACTCGTCGAGTACCAGCCGGGGGGCGCGTCCGGTGACGGTGAGCTGCCGTCCTCCGGTGAGCCGTGCGGTGAGGTCGTGCCAGCGCGACGTGCGGCTCGGCTGGGTGTCGGCGCCTCGGACGGCGACGGCGGGCACGTCGGCCAGTGCCGTGAGCAGCAGGTGCATCGACCCGCGCTCCTCGGCCACGGCGATCGCGAGCTCTGCGGCCGCGTCCGACGCGTCCTCCTGGCCCAGGTGCCAGCGCGCCTCGGCGAGGTAGCAGGCGGCGGTCGGGACGTCGAGCAACCGGTCGCTGCGCTGCATGCTCTCCAGGGCCCAGGTGAGGAGATCGGCTGCCGCCGCGTACCGCTCCTGGAGCAGGAGCGCGAGTCCGCGCCACAGCCGGGCGAGCTCCCGGGTGAACCCGTGCCGCTCGGCGCCCCGGGCCTCGGCCTCGTCGAGGGCCCGGACGGCCGCCTCGTGGTCCCCGTGCAGACGCAGGCACAGCTTGGCCTCCATCAGCAGGACCAGGGTCGCGTAGATCTCGGAGCCCGTGGCGGCGGCCTGTTCCCGGCCGCGCTGCAGCGCGTCCCACGCGTCGGCACCGCGTCCCAGGTCGAGCATCAGCTCCGCGGCGTCGAGCGCGTGCAGCCACAGCGGCTGCGGCTGCTGACGGTGTGCCTCGTAGAGCGTCATGGCCTGTTGGATCCGCCCCGTCGCGCGCAGCCCGGCGATCACCCAGGGCGCGCCGAGCACGCTCCGCCACGGCCCGTGGACCCCCGGCGAGTCGAGACCGTCGAGCCGGCCCCGGATGTACGCGAGCCGCATCAGCAGGCTGTCCAGCGGGCCCGACGGCGTGGTGGCGAACGCCGGAAAGGGCGGCGGCGGCCGGTCGAGGCTCAGGGAGAGCACCGTGTCGGCGACGTCACGGGCCCTGCCCGGCGGCAGGCACCGGCCGACGCGGACCGCGTCGTCGAGCCGACCCGCGTGCCAGAGACACCACGTCAGCAGGACCAGCGCCTCGTCCTTGGCCGGCTGGTCGCTCGCGGCCGCCGCGCTCACCCATCCCCAGCCGTGGCGGTCGAGCAGCTCGACGGCCCGGCCGGGTTGTTCGAGCGCGAACGCCACGCGCAGGACGATCGCGCCGATCGCCGGGGTCGGCGAGCGGCTGGATGCGCCGAGCAGGTCCAGCCAGCGTGCTGCCGGCCGGAAGTCCATCCGCTCGACCAGGCCCGGGAGCAGCTCCGCGGCCTCGGCCCAGGCGTCGTCGACGGCGCCGATCTGGAGCAGTGCGTGCACACCTTCCTCCCGCTCACCGCGGTGCAGGAGGAGCCGGGCGTGGCGCAGCCGAAGCTCGTGGAGCTCGGCGGCGTCCTCGTGCGAGAGCATCTCGCGGAGGTGGTCGCGCAGCTGCGGGCTCACGATCATCGCGCGGTCGGCGGTCCAGGTGACGGGCAGGTGCCGGTCGCGCAACCGCGCGAGTGCCTGCGCGGCGTCGGTGAGCCCGAGCGCGTGCGCGGCATCGACGGTCACCTCGTCGAGCAGGCTGGTCCGGACGAGGAACCGCCGCTCGAGCTCGGGGAGCTCGGCGAGGACGTGTGCCGTGAGGTAGTTGCGCATGTGGTCGGGCGCGGCGCCGGCAGCCGTGCCCTCGCTGAACAGCACGCCCGCGACCCACCCGCCGGTGAGCCGGAGGGTGTCCGCGGCGGAGTCCGGTTCGCGTCCGGTCGCCTCCAGCGCCGCGATCACCTCGTCGAGGTCGAAGGCGAGGGCGGCACCGGTCAGCGACGACACTCGCGCCAGCTCGCTGGTGGAGCCGAGATCCAGCGGGAGAAGGGTTCGCGAGATCAGCACGATGGTCACGTCCGCCGGCGCGTACCGGGCGAGCGCGGAGAGCACGGCGAGCGCCTCGTCGCTGCCCGCCACCCGCTCGGCGTTGTCGCACACGAGCACGAGCCGGGACCCGTGCAGGCTCTCGGCGAGCAGTCCGGCC
The DNA here is from genome assembly GCF_036984265.1 of Pseudonocardia sp. D17. Classification (NCBI taxonomy): domain Bacteria; kingdom Bacillati; phylum Actinomycetota; class Actinomycetes; order Pseudonocardiales; family Pseudonocardiaceae; genus Pseudonocardia; species Pseudonocardia sp. D17. Next base: position 16,008 of record NZ_BPRG01000005.1, read on the forward strand.
GCCTCGCCCACCGGGATGCGGGCCGCGAGCGCGTCGGTGGCCACCCCTCGGGCGTCGGACGCGTGCGTCTCGACGGCGGCTTCGAGATAGAGCAGCAGACGGCCCGCGGCGGCCTCGCTGCCGTCGAGCGACAACCACGCGGTCGGCCGGTCCTGGGTCTGCAGCGCGGCCGCCACCGCGGTCGTCTTGCCCGATCCGGCCGCGGCGTAGACGGTGAGCGTGCCACCGCGGGCGACCAGACCCGCGATCCTGCGGGACAGCCGGGGGCGGTCGACGAGATTCCCGGCCAGCACGGGCGGGGTGATCTTGCGACGGATGATCGCCCGGCGTGGGACCGGTGCGACGGGCTCCTCGACTGCCACCGGACCCGCACCCCCTGTGGTGGCGCCGCCTCAGCGCGGAGCCGGTCCACAGCTTCGGCGGTGGGCACGGGCCGGTGCAACCCTCGATTTCGCCCTGGTTAACGGTCCACCCGGCAGCGGAGCACCAGCTCGACGCGCCCGCGCAGCTGCTCGTCGACGGTGATCCGGCCGCGGTCGTCGACCACCGCGTGCGTCGGGACGTCGTTCACCAGTACCCGGTAGCGGCCTGCCGGCGGTACCGCGAGCCCGGTGTCGACGACCACCGAGCGACCGGGGGCGCCCCGGCCGGTGAGCGCATGCGGTCGCCCGAGCAACCGGGTCACCGCGCCGATGTCGCCCGACGACAGCGACGCCCGGATCCGGCTGGACGAGACCACGCCCGCCGCCGATCTCACCAGCGGCGTGACGCGCGTCCGGAATCGACCGTCCCGTCGCAGGACGTGCCCGCTCCCCTCGCCGCCGGCACCGAAGCGGAAGTTCGCACCGACCGACACGGTGTGGGCACCGAGCCTCCCGACGAGAAGATCGTCGACGAACGACGGCGCCGCCACTGCTGCCCACCGGGCGTCGAACCGCAGGACGACGACCTCGCGGACTCCGAGCGCCGCGAGCCTCGCGACCTTCGTCGGCACCGTCGTGAGCAGGGCGGGCACGTCGTCGGGCCGCAGGACCTGCAACGGATGCGGGTCGAAGGTCAGCACGGTGTCGCATCCCGCGATCACCTGCGCATGTCCGATGTGGACACCGTCGAACACGCCGATGGCGACGGCGCGCGGTCGGCGACGGACCGACGCGTCGTCGGTGACCTCGACGGTGGGCTGGTGCAGCACGTTCCGCATCCTCGCGGGCCGGTCGTGAACAGCGGCGAAGCCCACCTGGGCGGTCGCCCCCGCGCCGTGACCCCGCCTGTTAGTCGGCGTTGCCCCGGCCGTCCGCGGCGGATGGAGTGGCCGCACGGAACGCGGCACGGACCGCCAAGTGATCGGAGAACACATGAGTGCCGGCGCTGACCTGACCGGACGAACCGCGCTCGTCACCGGCGCGAGCCGCGGCATCGGCCTCGCCGTGGCCCGGGCACTGGGCGAACAGGGCGCCGGCGTCGTCCTCCTGGCCCGCGACGACGCATCGGTCAAGGAGGCGGCCACGCGCGTCCCCGGCGCGTCGCTCGCGGTCGCGGGTGACGTCACCGACGAGCAGTCCGTCGTCGAGGCCGTCCAGGCCGCGCACCGGTGGCGGGGGCGGCTCGACATCGTCGTCAACTGTGCCGGGCCGCAGCTGGCGTCGACGCCGATCGTCGACGTCGAGGACCAGGTCCTCGGCTCGGCGCTCGACGTGAAGCTCCGCGGCTTCGCGCGCGTCGCCAAGGCCGCGCTGCCCGTGATCGAGGACGGCGGAACCGGCGCGATCGTCAACGTCGCCGGAGCGACCGCGCACACCCCGATCCCGGGTGCGGCGGTCACCGGCATGACCAATGCGGCCGTCGTCGCGCTGACCGGCTTCCTCGCCGCCGAGGCCGCCCCGCGCCAGGTCCGGGTCAACGCGGTATCCCCCGGCATGACGGCGACCGAAGGCTGGCTGGCCCGTCACGACGCGATGGCCGAGCAGCAGGGCCGGTCGCCGGACGAGGTCCGCGCCGCGATGGTGGCGGCGCTGGGCATCGCGCTCGGGCGCTGGGCACGTCCGGAGGAGATCGCGGCGGCCGTCGGGTTCCTGGTGTCGGACCGCGCCTCCTACATCACCGGGCAGGTCCTGCGTGTCGACGGCGGCCTGACGAAGCCGGTGGCCTGATGCCGTTCATCCAGATCACGATCGGCGAGGGGCACGACGAGGCGTGCAAGCGGGAGCTGCTGACCAGCGTCTCGCGGGTGGCGTCGAAGGTCACGGGCACACCGGAGGCCGCGTTCCGGGTGTGGATCGTCGAGGTCCCCGCGACGGAGGTCAACGTGGGCGGGACGATCCTCGCCGACGCCCGGGCACGGGCGGCCCGGTGACCGCGAGCGGCGCGGCGGCCGTCCCCTCCTTCGAGTTCACCGCGCTGCCCTACCGGGTCCTGTTCGGCGTCGGTACGGCCGCCCGCGTCGCCGGCGAGGTCGGCCGGCTCGGCCGGTCCCGGGTCCTGCTCCTGGCGAGCGGGGAGATCGCCGAGCTCGGCGACCGGGTGGCCGCGGAGCTCGGACCGCTCTGCGTGGGCCGCTTTGACGGCGCCGCCATGCACACCCCCGTCGATGTCACCGAGAAGGCGATGGCGATCCTCGAGGAGACCCGGGCCGACGTCGTCGTCGCGGTCGGCGGCGGGTCGACGACGGGTCTGGCCAAGGCACTGGCCGTGCGTACCGGGGTCGATCAGATCATCCTGCCGACCACATACGCCGGGTCCGAGGTGACCCCGGTCCTCGGCGAGACCGTCGACGGACGCAAACAGACCCGCTCCGACCTCGCCGTCCTTCCCGAGACGGTCATCTACGACGTGGAGCTCTCCCGACGCCTCCCGGTGCCGATGGCGGTCACGAGCGGGGTCAACGCCCTCGCCCACGCTGTCGAGGCGCTGTACTCGCCGCAGGCCAACCCGGTCGTCGACGGCTGGGCGACGGACGCGATCACGCACCTCGGGCGGGGCATCCGGCGGGTGCCGGGCGCGCCGGCGGACCTGGGCGTCCGCGCCGACCTGCTGCGCGGGGCCTGGCTGGCCGGGACCTGCCTCGGGGCGGTCGGGATGGGGCTGCACCACAAGCTCTGCCATGTGCTGGGCGGTTCGTTCGGGCTGCCCCACGCCGCCACGCACACGGTCGTGCTCCCGCACGTCATCGCCTACAACGCGCCGGCCGCCGCGGCGGCGATGGACGCGGTCGCGGCGGCCGTCGGCGTCCCCGACGCGGCCACCGGTGTGTTCGCGCTGGTGGTGGACTCCGGGGCACCCCGCTCGCTGCGCGGGCTCGGGATGCGGGAGGCCGATCTCGACGAGGCGGCCGATCTCGTCGTCGCCACGCCCTACCCGAATCCCCGACCGATCGACCGGCCCGCGGTGCTCGGCCTGCTGCGGGCGGCGTGGGCCGGTGAGGAACCGGCGGCTCGGCGCTCCGCCGACCGCTGATCGCCCCTCTCACACGGCAGGCGGACGCGCCCGAGCCCCGGCGTCCGGGTCGGTCGGTCGGTCGGTCGGTCCCCGAGCGTCCTCCGGGCGGCGCGCAAAGGTGATCGCCGCCCGAGCTCTTACGGGCCGCGAACGGCGGCCGGAACTCGGGTGCGGTTCGGGTCTGCCGTCCGTAGCGTCGGACGGCGGTACAGCGTCGAACCCACACCCTGGACACGAGCGATGACGGACCGGTCCCCTCTCTTCTGCGACACGGCGCTGGCGGCGCGCATCGAAGCCGCCGAGACCGAGCTCATCGTGGCGACGAGCCGAGCCGCCCTGGCCCGCACCGGCACACCCGGTTTCGTCCTGCCGCTCGCCGGCGGTGCGGCGACGTTCGCGGGTGCCGGCTCGCCGTACACGAAGGTCGTCGGGCTCGGGTTCGGCGGGGTCCCCACGGAGGCCGAGCTCGACGAACTCGAGGACGCCTACGCCGCGCACGACGCGCCCGTCCAGATCGAGCTCTCCCACCTCGGCGACCCCGAGCTGCCCACGGTGCTCACCGCCCGCGGCTACCGGCTCGAGGGTTACGAGAACGTGCTCGGCCGCGCCCTCGACGGCGACCACGCCACCGACTCGGACATACCCGCCCCGCGGGGCGTGGAGGTCCGGATCAGCCCCGAGGCGGAGCTCGACGCGTGGATCGACGTCGTCGCCGAGGCGTCGCTCCACCAGGACGCCGAGGGTCTGCCCTGGCACGACGAGTTCCCCCGGCAGGCCCTGGAGGACGCCGAGCGGGACTCCGCGGCCGCCGGGCTCGTCCGCTACTCCGCATACCGCGACGGCGTACTCGCCGGCGGCGCCGAGTTCCGGGTCACCGGCGGCATCGCCCAGTTCGCCGGTGCCGCCACCGCGGTGGCGCACCGTCGGCACGGCATCCAGACGGCGCTGCTCATCGCCCGTCTCGTCGACGCCCGCGCGGCCGGCTGCGACGTCGCGGTGATCGTCACCCAGCCGGGCTCGACGTCCCAGCAGAACGCGCAGCGGCGCGGCTTCGACCTTCTCTACACGCGCGCGACGCTCGTCGGACGGCCGCGCGGCCACGCCTCGCCGGCCGCAGCGAGGAGCGACCGTGGCCACGACGTCACCATCGCGCTGCACCCGGGGCCACGTGAGCAGCTGCGCCCGCTCTTCGAGCTCGCCGAGGACTCGGCGACGCAGCTCGACGCCTATCTCGACGACGGCGACGTGCTCGTCGCCCGGATCGGCGAGAAGCTCGCCGGGCACCTGCAGCTCGTCGCGACCGGGCGTCCCGACGAGGTCGAGCTGAAGAACATGGCCGTCGACGAGTCGTTGCAGGGCAACGGGATCGGCCGTCGGCTCGTGCGGGCCGCCGTCGCGCTGGCCGGCACCAGGGGCGCGCGCCGGATGATCGTCGCCACCGCGGCGGCCGACATCGGGAACCTGCGCTTCTACCAGCGCGTCGGGTTCCGGATGCGAGCAGTCGACCGCGAGGCGTTCGTGCCCGCCACCGGCTACCCGGAGGAGATCGTGATCGACGGGATCGTCCTGCGCGACCGGGTGTGGCTCGATCTCGACCTGTGACCGGTCACGGTCGGACACCGAACTTGGCGCGCGCCGTGGCCGTGACCGGCGTGAACAGGTTGACCAGGTTGCCGTCGGGATCGCGGAACAGCAATGCGCGGTTGCCCCAGGGCATGTCGGTGGGCGGGGTGACGACCTCTAGCGGCTCGTCGCCCAGGAGGTCGCGCAACCGGGCGAAGTCGGCGTCGACGTCGTCGACGAGGAACTCGACGATCACGGTGCGGTTGGCGGCCGGCTCCGCGCTGCCCTCGCCGAACAGCGCCACGGTGCGGTCGCTGCCGATGGCGAGGGTGCCTCCCACCGTGGGCAGCTCGGCGAACAACTCGTTGCCCCACACGGCCGCTGTGCCGGTGACCCGCTCGTAGAAGGCCACCAGCCGCGGCACATCGGCGGTGATGATGCGGGCCGAGACGAACTTCATGACGGGCTCCTCGTGGTCGGTCGACGCGACCGCTCCGGCCGCGGCACCGACGCTAGGACCGATACCGGACAGGGTCCGCCCGATATTGCTGGCATTGTCGTCACCGTGACCCGCCCGACCAGCCGCGTCCTCGCCCTGCTCGCGATCCTGCAGGCCGGTGGGACCCGCACGGCCGCCGAGCTGGCCGCCGCGATCGGTGTCGACGAGCGCACCGTGCGCCGCTACGTCGCGCACCTCGTCGAGCTCGACGTCCCGGTGCGGTCCGAACGCGGCCGCCACGGCGGGTTCCGGCTCGCGCGCGGGTACCGGATGCCCCCGCTGATGCTCACCGACGAGGAGGCCGTCGCCGTCCTCGTGGGAATGGTCGCCGCGGATCGTGCCGGCCTCGTCCCGTCCTCGGCCGCAGCCGCCCACAGCGCCGCCGCGAAGATCCGGCGGGTCCTGCCGCGACGACTCGGGGCCGGCCTCGACACCCTCGTCGAGGGTGCCGGGCCTCCGGGTGCCGGTCGCCCGCGTGAGGTCCCCGCGACCGATGTCCTGCTGCTGGTCGCCGAGGCCGCGCGGGAGCAGCGGGCGGTCGCGATCGACTACCGCTCCGGCGACGGACACGCCGGCGAACGGACGCTGCACCCGTACGCGGTCGTCGCGCACGCCGGACGCTGGTACGTCACCGGCGCCGACTCCGCCAGCGGCGAGGACCGGACCTTCCGCGTCGACCGCGTCCGCGCCGCGCGCCTCCTCGAGGACACGTTCCCGGTCCCGGACACGCGCGAACCGAACGCCCGCCTGCTCACGGCACTGGCGACCGCCCCGCGCCGGCACACCGTCCGGGTCCTCGTGCGGTCCGATCGCGCCCACGTCGTCCGGAGAGTCCCTCCCGGCCTCGCGACGGTCGAGGCCGCCGCCGACGACGGCTGGCTCCGGCTGCGCCTCGAGGTAGAGGAACTCGACTGGGTGCCGTCGCTGCTGGCCTGGATCGACCGCCCCTTCGTCGTCGAGGAGCCCGACGCGCTGCGCGGCCACGTCCGCGCACTCGCCGATCGGCTCCGGAGGGCTGCCGACGACGTCGAGCCCCGGAGCCCGGCCGGCGTCGCTACCGGGGACCCGCCGGCCGGCCCCCCGGGTCGGCCGCGCCGTACGACGTGAGGACGTCACGGTGGTCGATCCAGCCGATCGGCGGTTCGCCCGGCGTGGCCGTGACGGGCAGCCCCGTCGCGTCGTGTGCGGTCAGGGTGCGCAGGGCGTCGTGCAGCGACGTGCCCGGCGTCAGCTCCGGCAGTCGCCGGGCGAGGTCGGCCGCGCGCGGTGCGGCGACGCCGACCTGCCCGCCCACGTCGAGCGCCGTCTCCCCGGCGAGCGCGGCCCCGAGGTAGCGCCCCTCGTCGTCGACGACGGGCATCGCACCGTACCGGCTCTCGGCCAGCCGGGCCGTCACCTCGTCGAGGCCGGACGACGCGCGTACCGGCGCGGGCGCCGGGCGCATGACGTCGGCCACGGTCAGCCGCTGCAGCCGGTCGGCGTCGACGGCCTCGGCGTCGATGTCGATCCCGCGACGGATCAGCTTCAGCGTGTAGATGTTGTCGCGCGCGATCAGGTGGCTGAGCCCGGTCGCCAGCGCCACCGCGGCCATGAGCGGCAGGATGATCGAGTACTCGCCCGTCAGCTCGAAGACGATCAGCACGGCCGCGATCGGGGCGTGGCTCGCCGCCGCGAAGACCGCCGCCATCCCGACCAGCCCGAAGGCCCCCGGCGAGAGGTCGAGCCCGGGGAAGGCCACGTGGGCGACGTCGCCGAACGCCGTGCCGACCATGCCACCGATGAACAGCGACGGCGCGAACACCCCGCCCGAGCCGCCGATGCCGATGGTCAGGCTCGTCGCCAGGACCTTGCCGACGAGCAGCACCAGCAGGTAGCCGACGGCGTACCCGCCGGCGACGGCCTTCTCCAGCACCGGGTAGCCGACGCCGTACATCTGCGGGAGCGCCAGCAGCACCCCACCGAGCACGAGGCCGCCGACCGCCGGGCGGAGCCACTGCGGGCCGCGCCAGACCGCGTCGCAGACGTCCTCGATGCGGTAGAGGACCCGGGCGAACCCCCAGCCGACGGCACCGGCGACGAGCCCGAGCACCGCGTAGAAGGGGAACTCGGCGGCCGAGCCGAGGGAGTAGGCGGGCAACGTCAGGATGTGGTCCTCGCCGACGACGGCCCTGGCGACCACGTTCGCCGTGACCGACGAGATCACCACGATCCCGAACGCCTCGGCGGTGAAGCGCCGCAGGATGACCTCGAGCCCGAAGAAGACCCCGGCGATCGGTGCGTCGAACGTCGCGGAGATCCCGCCTGCCGCGCCGCACGCCACCATGAGCCGAAGCCGGTGGTCGGGCACCCGGAGCCATTGCCCGATGGACGATCCGAGCGCCGATCCGATCTGCACGATCGGTCCCTCGCGTCCGACCGATCCCCCGGTACCGATGCACAGCGCGGAGGCGAGCGACTTCACGATCGCCACCCGTGCCGGGATGCGGCCTCCGTTGCGGGCGACCGCGACCATCACCTCCGGGACGCCGTGGCCGCGCGCCTCGGGCGCGAACCGCTGCACGAGCGGTCCGTACAGCAGCCCACCCACGACGGGCGCCAGCAGCAGGAACCAGGGACCGAGCGCCGGCAGGTGCAGGCTCGCGACCCGCCCAGCGTCGCTGAAGTCCGCCCGGCCCGTCACCAGCTCGGTGATCCCGACGATCAGCAGGCGGAACACGACCGCGCCCAGGCCCGCACCGACTCCGATGAGCAGCGCGAGGCCGACCAGGCCGGACTGGCTCGTCGTGAGCCAGCGGTGCGCGCGGCGCGCGGCGCCCCCGAGCCGCACCGTTGCCAGCGGGCGGTTTGACACGGGGCTACTCACAGCACCACCGCCCAGTCCGGCTCCCCCGGCTCGCCGGCAGCGTCGGCGAAGGCCCGCAACGCGGAGACGAGCCCGTCGCGGGTGTCGGCCGACATCGCCGTGACGAGTGTGCGGAGCTCGGCGCGGCGCCGCCGCGTGACGTCGTCGACGAGGACCCGCCCCCGCTCGGTGAGGGTCAGCGCCACCTCACGCCGGTCGGTGTCCGACCTGTCACGCTCGACGAGCCCCTTGCCGACCAGCCGCTCGCACATGCGGCTGGCCGTCGAGCGGTTCACGGCGAGCAGGTCGGCGAGGTCGGCCGGGCGCAGGCCGCCGCGCTGGGCGAGTACGACGAGCGCCCGGTACTGCGGGAGCGTGACGTCGTCGTCCACGGCGGCGACCGAGCGCGCCGCCACGGCGACCATCACCCGGCTCGCCGTCATCACCGCGTCGACCAGGTCCTCGACCGTCGAGCCAGGATGTCGTTGCACTGACACATCATTGCATAGGGCAATGATTAGCGAGGACGCTCGCCGCCGCCGGGCGAGCGCACGGGTGCCCCGCCACAATTTGGGTCACAATTCCGCCCGCCTTCGTTCGTAGCGTCAGCCGGATGAGATCACGATCCTCGGTGGACGGCTTCAGCCTCGCCTACGACCGCACCGGCACCGGAACACCCGTCGTCCTCCTGCACGGCTGGCCCGGGGACCGGGTCGACTACGCCGCCGTCGCCGGTCTGCTCGACGCCGACGTCATCGCTCCCGACCTACGCGGGTTCGGCGGGTCGGACAAGCACCGCGGCGGCGACTACTCGGCTTCGGCGCAGGCCGCGAGCGTGCTCGCCCTGATGGACGAGCTCGGCATCGACCGCGCCGTCCTGGGCGGCTACGACATCGGATCGCGGATCGCGCAGGTCGTCGCCCAGCAGCACCCCGACCGGGTCGCAGAGCTCGTCGTCGCACCGCCACTGCCCGGAATCGGGCGTCGGGTTCTCGACCCCACCGCGCAGCAGGAGTTCTGGTACCAGTCGTTCCACCGACTGCCGCTCGCCGACGAGCTGCTCGACGGGCGTCCCGATGCCGTGCGCGCCCACCTCCGCCACTTCTGGTCCCACTGGTCCGGTCCGGCGTTCACCCCCTCCGAGGCGCTCCTCGACCGCCTGACCGCGAGCTACGGCGCGCCGGGCGCATTCGCCGCGTCCGTCGGCTGGTACCGCGCCGGCAGCGCGACCGTCGTCCGGTCGCTGGAGGAGTCGTCCCCGGCCGAACCGGCCGCCACCCCGATCACGGTGCTGTGGCCGGAGTTCGACCCGTTGTTCCCCCGGGCATGGGCCGACCGCGTCGGCGAGTGGTACGGCGCCGCGACGGTGCACCACGTCGACGGGGTCGGACACTACGTCCCGGTCGAGGCGCCCGAGGTGTTCGCCGACGCCGTCCGATCGGCAATCGACCGCCTCGGTCGCTGAGCGGGGTCAGAACCCCACGGAGGCCGCGCCCTCGAGCTGGCGAGGGTGCGCGCCTCCTCGGGGGTGGCAGGTTGACGACGGCATCGGTGTGCCCCCGAGCGTGCACAGGATCGGCGCCACATGCGCCGGGTCCTGGGACGGCCGCCCGTCGCCACGTGACCGGCTCCTCCCTCGGCCCGCTCAGCCGCCGTTCAGGACCGCCTTGAGCGTGTCGACCGGAAGGCTCGACGACAGGTCCGCGTCCGGCGAGATCGACGGGTCGCACGTCGGGACCTTTCCGGCGGCGGTGTCGGCGTACACGGAGAGCACGAACGGGACCGGTTCTGCGCTCTGCTTTCCCGCCAGCGCCGCAAGCCCGACCCGCAGCGACGCGGCCGACATCTGGGTGGTCCCGTCCTGGCCGAGCCAGGCGATCCTGTGTTGCGCGACGGCGCACACGAAACCCTGCGACGAACCGATGTTGAGGAACGCGGGCATCGTCGCCCCCGCGTCGACGATCGCCTGCACCGCGCCGATGTCGGAGGCACCGTAGTCACTCACGAACGCCGCGTACTGGCCGTTCTGGGCGATCAGCCCGGCGACGGCGCGCCGTTTCTGCGAGGCGTCCCAGTTCGTCGGCACCCAGGTGTCGGGGACGAGCTGGATTCCCGGCGCGTACTGCTTCAGCGCGGCGGCGAACGCGGTGAACGTCTTCTCGGTCGACGGCGCGCCCGGCTGCCCACCCAGGAACGCCACCTTGCCGTGGCCCACGTTCTCGGCCAGCCACGTCGCCTGGTTGCGTGCGATCGCGTCGGTGTCCCACACCACGGACTCGACGTAGTCGGTGCCCTTCTGACCGGTGACGTCGTTGACGGTGCTGACCACCTTGACGCCCGCCTGCATGGCCTTGCGCATCGAGGGCAGCTGCGAGGGGCCGAAGTCGGGACTGATGACCACGACCTTCGCGCCCTGGGCCACCGCGGCGTTCGTGGCGGCGATCGCGGCCTGCTGTCCGGTGGTGCCGTTGTACCAACTCGCCTCCACGGTGGGGCACTTCGCCGCCTCGGCCTGAAACTCGGCGTTGGAGATCGCCGCCCACACCTGCCCACCCGCCGACTTGATGTAGACGACCTTCGTCGGCTCCGGTGGGCACAGCGAGGTGATGTCGCCGGGCGCGCCCGCCGCTGCCGCGGACGTGGTCCCGCCGGCCGGCGTGGTGCCGCCCGCCGGCGCCGGGGCGCAGGCGGCCAGTGCGACCGCCGAGACGATCGCCGTCACGGCGGCGAAGAGGTGGGAACGTGAGAGACGCGCGGGGTGCATACCGGTCTTCCTCGATACGGTTGATCCGGCCTTCGGATCAGGTCGAGGCTATGCAGCGGCCCGACCTGCGAGTTGTCCCGCGTTGGGACGACGGGCGCGCCCGCGGGGCGGCGCGACACGGGCGTCCGAGGAGCGTCTCAACCCTCGAGCGCCCGAGCACGCGCGACGAAGGTCGTGGCGGTCTGCACGATCGGCCGCGCGTGCCAGTTCTCCGACAGGATCTCGATCGAGACCGGAGCGGTGACGCCGTTCGTCCGCAGCGTCGCGAGGAAACCGGCGACGTCCCAGTCGCCGTCGCCGAAGAGCCGGCGATGCTTCAACGTCTCCTCGAAGTAGTCGTCGGTCAGCGGCGCGGCGGGGCCGTCCGACAGCTGGACGACCACCACGCGGTCGGCCGGGAGCGACCGTAGCGCCGCGTCGTCGCGGTTTCCGCGCATGAAGTGCCAGTTGTCCACGCACAGCCCCCCGTTGTCGCGGTCGGCCGACTGCACGACCGCCAGCGACGTGGCGATGTCCGGGATATCGGTTCCGGGGAGGAACTCGATGGCGACCTTCGCGCCGACCTCTGCCGCTCGATCGCACAGGCGGGCGAACCGACGAGCCGTGTCGGTTCCCTGTCCGTGCGAGGATCCTGCGACCACGATGTGATGGGCCTCGAACGCCCCGGCGAGGTCGAGCAGATCCTGCTCCACGCCTGCGTCCATGTAGGGCAGGTCCCAGGGGAACGACACGGGACCCCATCGGCGCCCGTCGGCAGGTCCGTCGAACCCGAGACCGATCTCCACCTCCGCCACGTGGATGGCCGCGTTCTCGGCGATCGCGGCGAGGTCCTTCGCGTCGATGCCGTTGCGCTTCGCATCCTGGAACTCGAGTACCGAGTACCCGATCGCATCGACGCCGGCCGCCGCTGCTGCGGCAACCCGTTCCTCGAAGGCGATCCCGGTGAGATTGCCGTAGCCGAGGATCAGCCCCGGAACGCCGCGAGTGCCGTTGGTCATCGTGTCTCCCTGATCGAGTCCATGTTTCGGGGCGACGTCGACGTTAGGGAGACGCCCGGTCCGGACGTTGTCCCGCCTTGGGACGCTCCCCGAGCCACCCGGGATCGGGTCCTCACCGGATTCGCGCACCGGACGGCACCGGGCACCGCGTCGACCGCGCTGCCGTCGCGTCACGGGACGACGGCGGCCCGCATCGCGTGGCCGGACTCCGTGCGCGCGACCGCGGCGGGAATCTCGTCGAGGGCGTAGACGCGATCGGACATCGTCCCGTAGGGGTGCAGGTCGCGGGTGTCGACGAGGAAGTCGAGCGCCCGGCGCAGGTACCACGGGTCGTAGCGGAGGTAGCCCTTGACCGTGAGGTTCTTGCGCGTGAACGTCGCGGGCGAGATCGCCAGCTCGGAGCCGGGACCGACCCCCAGATTGCCGACCGAGGCTATCGAACCGCCCGTACGCGCGAACGAGACCGCCTCGCCGAACGCCTCCGGCCGGCCCGTCACCTCCACCACCAGGTCGGCGCCATCGCCGTCGGTGAGGTCGAGCATCCGTCGCTCGCGGTCCGCGGCCGTCGTGTGGACACCGAGGTCCACCACCTCGGCGGCGCCGAACTGCACGGCCGCGGCGATCCTGCGCGGGTCGCGGTCGACGGCGATCACCCTCGCGCCGGATGCTGCGCCGATCGCGCAGGCGTAGAGCCCGAGGCCACCACATCCCTGCACGACGACAGTCAGACCTCGCCGGACGCCCATCCGTTCCGACGTGAAGAGCATCTGCGCCAGGCCGCAGTTCGCCCCGGCGACCTCGGCGTCGGTCAGGACGTCGGGCACGACGTAGAAGTGCCGGCCGGCGGCCAGGTGGTAGTGCGTGGCGAACGCGCCGTGGAAGTGCGGCGCACGGCCCGGCGGCGCCGCCATCGTGTCCGCCCAGTGCACGCACATGTTGAACTCTCCGCGCCCACACGGCCGGCAACGGCCACACACGCGGAAGTACACGACGACGACCCGGTCCCCGACGGACACGGGCGTACCGGCCGAGTCCTGGATGAGCCCGTCGCCCAGCGCGCTCACCCGCGCGACGAACTCGTGACCGAGCACGACGTCGCGCAGCACAGGGTTGCGATGGTGGAAGATGCCGACATCCGAGCCGCACACGTTGGCCCGCAGTACCTCGAGCAGCGCCTCACCGGGTCCCGGTTCCGGCAGCGCATACTGCTGCAACTCGACCGACCGCGGCCCGGCGAGAGCAGCGACGACGCCGCGCGCCGCGTTGCGGGAGTTGTCCGGCACGGAAATCCTCTCGTCGACATTCCACCCGAGCACGAGCATCGTCCGGGGAACCGCCACCGGGCTGTCCCACGTCGGGACGGCGGGTCATCCCGGTCCGGGGACGCCGGCGCCGTCCGGGTCGTCGTCCACAGGTCGGTTCCGAGCCCGGCTTCATCACCGCGCGTGCTCCCGGTGATCGGGCAGTCGGTCGGCGAGTACCGCGCGCGCTTCCGCGAGCGCGCGCCGTGCGGCCGAGAGCAGCAGTGCCGAGTCCGACTCCACCGCGAGCATGCTGAAGCCCGCCGACCGCCACAGCCCCACGTTTCCCGTCCCGCAGAAGACACCTGCGGCGATGTCGTTGGCCCGGCACGCCGCAACGACGGGTGCGACGGCCTCGACCGTCCCCGGATCCGACGTGAGGTACGGACTGCCGAACAGGTCCAGCGCGAGATCGGCCGGCCCGACGATCACCCCCGCCAGACCGGGGACGGCCGCGATGTCCGCGACGTTCGAGACGCCGGCACCGTCCTCGACCATCACGTAGCACCGCGCCGCGCCGAGCTCGGCAGGCTCGGGTCGGGGGCCGGCGAGCTTGGCGGTGAGCGGTCCCCAGCTTCGGGTTCCGTGCGGGGCGTATCGGCACGCGGCCACGGCGGCTCGGGCCTGCTCGACGCTCGAGACCTGCGGCACGACGATGCCGTCGGCGCCGGCGTCGAGGACCGCGCCGACCAGGTGGGGGTCACCGCCCGGCACTCGCACGAGCGCAGTCCCGGCCCGCGCGCGGACGGCCTGCAGCAGGCCGACGATCTCGGGCGTACGGATCGTGCCGTGTTGCATGTCCAGACAGCACCAGTCGAACCCGACCGAGGCCATCAGCTCCACCGCGAACGCCGCGTCCAGATGGCACCAGCCACCCAGCGAGACCTGTTCAGGACGCATGACGTGCCCGTCTTCCCTCGATCATCTCGTGAATGGCGCCGACCAGCGCCCGCGGTTGCTCGACGGGCACGAAGTGCCCGACCCCGGGGAGCCCTCGGACCGTCACCCGGGTGAACCGGTCCGAGAGACGATCGAAGAACGACGGGCGCACGAGCGGGTCGAGCAGGGGCCACAGGATCGTCGTCGGGATCGTCACGACGTCCCCGCGACCGAGTGGTGCCGACATCCGCATCAGCCGTCGATCGGACTGCGCCACGAGGTGGTCGAGGCGGGTCGACAGATCGACGACGTTCGGGCCCGACCATCTGGTCCACGCCCTGGCCAGGACCTCGCGCAGCGGTCCGGCCGTGGCGCGCGGCGGGACCGCGGGTGGCGGCGTGATCACGAGGCCCGAGACCCGACCCGGGCGTCGCGTCGCGAGCTCGAGGGCGACTGCGGCACCGATCCCGTAGCCGGCGACCACGACGGAACCGATCCGGAGCTCGTCGATCAACCCGGCGACGCTCCTGGCCTGGGCCGGCACCGACACGTCCCCGGCGGACCACCGGTCGGACTCGCCGACCCCACGCAGGTCGGGCGCGACGACGGTGCCCCGGAGGCTCACGGCGACATCGGTCCAGTCCGTCCGGTCGCCGTGGCCGCCGTGCAGCAGCACGACGGCGGGGCCGGTCCCGCACCGGTCGTATGCGAGCCGGAACCCGTCGACCGGCCTGCTCACCAGCGGATGACCGCGTTCGGGCGGCAGGAGGCCGGCCGCCAGCTGCCCGCCGACCGTGGTCACACCCCGCTCCCCCGACGACGGTTCAGCCAGGCCGCGCCGGCCAGCGCGAGCGCCATCGCGATCGCCTGCACGAGCAGTTGGACCGCGGCGTCGGCTCCCAGCGTGAGGACGACCTGGCCCAGCTGGGTCAGGAACAGTGCGGCCACCGCCGTCGCGACGACGCTGCCGCGGCCGCCCGCGAGGCTCGTCCCACCGATCACGACGGCCATGACCGTCTGGAACAGATACGGGTTGCCCATCGTGGGCGCCGGGTTCTGCGCGTACCCGGCCAGCAGCACCGCGGCCAGCGCGAACAGCAGCGCCGCGGCGATGTAGGCGCCGACGATGTAGGCATCGACCCGGATCCCGATGGCACGCGCCGCGTCCGGGTTGGAGCCGACAGCCACGAAACGGCGTCCGACGGTCGTCCGGCGCAGCACGAATCCGACGACGGCGATCGTGCCGAGCGCGAGCCAGACCAGTACGGACACATGGAGGAAACGCGCTGCGGCGAACGCCTGCAGGCTCGCCGGCGCCGCCGACCCGACGCCCTTGGTGTAGCTGAACATCGCGCCGACGAGCAGCGCGTTGAGGGCGAGCGTCGTGATCAGCGGCGTCACGTTGATCCGGGTGATGATCAGCCCGTTGACGAGCCCGATGACCACGCCCAGCGCGACGACGACGATCAGTCCGACGAACACCGGGGTGTCGTTGCGGTCGACGAACACCACGAACCCCATGGCGGTCAGGCTGACCACGCCGGGGATGGACAGGTCGATGCCACGCTGCTGGATCACCAGGGTCTGGCCTGCGGACATGATCGCGAGGATCGCCCAGAACGGCAGCATCGCGCCCAACGACTCGGCCGACAGCGACTTCGGTACGAGGATCGCGCTGAGCACGAACAGCACACAGGTCGCGAGCACGATGCCGGTGTACGGGCTGTTCGACCGATGTCTGCGTCGAGGAGGGGCCACGTCCGGGTCGACGGTCGCGACCTGCTCCGGATCGCTCAAGGAGTTGCTCATCGACGTCTCCGAGTCGTCAGTGTGTGCGGGCGAGGTGGCGGGTTCGGGAGTAGACGGCCACCGCGACCAGCGTCATGGCCCCGGGCAGGTACGACGACCAGGCGGCGTCGAGCCCCAGGAACGTCACCGCCCCGATCGCCTGCGTCACCAGGAGTGCCGCGGCGATGGTGCCGACGAACGAGCCGCGGCCGCCGAAGATGCTGGCGCCACCGATGACGGCCGCGGAGATGCTGGTCAGCGTGTAGTCCACGCCCGACGTCGGGTCTCCCGAGCCGACCTGGGCGAGGAGGAACAGGGCCGCCAGGCCGGCCAGCAGGCTGCAGAGCAGGAAGCCGACGAGCCGGAGCCGCGGGGCGCCCAGCCCGTTGAGCCGGGCACGCTCGGGCTCGGAGCCGACCGAGCGCAGCGCGATGCCGGTCCGTGTCCGCCGCAGCCAGAACTGCATTCCCGCCGCAACGATGACCATGAGGATGAAGGCGATCGGGACGGGGCCGAGGGTGAACGTGAGGGCCTCGGTGATGCGGCTGTCGAAGAGGCCGCCCGGCTGCGGTCGCAGCACCAGGGAGAGTGCCTGCAGGGCGATGTAGGTGATCAGCGTGGCGACGATCGCGTTCATCCTCACGACGTCGACGAGCGCCCAGTTGACCAGGCCGACCGCCAGCGGGATCGCGAACAGCAGCACCCAGCCGAGCACTCTGTCGAGCGGCATCGACTCCGCTGTCAGGAAGAACGACTCGGCCACCACGACGAACCCCATGAGCGGGCCGACCGAGAGGTCGACCGCACCGATCATGAGTGCGACGGTCTGGCCGAGCGCCACGAACCCCAGCACCGCCACCAGGGCCAGCAGGCCGGCGATGCTCGGGGTCGTGAGATAGAAGCTGCTCGTCAGCGAGGTCCACAGGCCCAGCCCGAGGACCGCCAGCGCCACCATCGCCATCGGCGCCGTGTCGCCGGCGAACCACCGGACCGCGGGCCCGGCACGATGTGTGTCCTTCTCACGGTGTGTGGTCGCCGTCAGCGCCGCCCCGGTGATCCGCGACTCGGAGATGTCGTCGCCGACCAGCTCCTCCACGACGTGGCCACGGGAGAAGATCAGGACGCGGTCGCACAGCCCGGCGAGCTCGATGCCGTCCGACGACACGACCACCACGCCCATTCCCCGGTCGCGGGCGCTGTCGCGCAGCAGGTCGTAGATCTCGGACTTCGCGCCGATGTCCACGCCCTGGGTCGGTTCGTCGATCAGCAGGACGCGCGGGTCGCGACGAAGAACGCCCGCCAGCAGCGCCTTCTGCTGGTTGCCACCGGACAGCGACTCGATCGGCGTGTCGATGCTCGGGGTCTTCACCGCCAGGTCGGCCACGGCCGTCCTGGCGAACTCCCGCTCCCGGCGCGGCTCGACCACGCCGAGTCGCGTGAACCGGTCGAGGTTGCGCAGACCGATCGTCTCGCGGACCGTGAGGCCCGGGAACACACCCTCTCGGTGTCGGTCGCCGGTCAGGTACGCGACGGCCGCCGACCTCCGCCGGACCTGCGCCCCGTCGACGGACACGGACCCTGTGCGGTGGCCGAGACCGGCCAGTGCACGCAGGGCGTCTCGTTGCCCGTTGCCCTCGATGCCGGCGAACCCGACGATCTCGCCCGGTCCGACGTCGAACGTCAGGTCCTCGAAGCCCCGGCCGCGCAACGTCTCCACGCGCAGGACCGGATCGCCCGCATCCGACAGCACGGGCTTGTCCGGGAACACCGCGTCGAGCCGGCGGCCGACGATGAGGTCGACGATGTCGCGTTCGGCCAGGGACTGCGTGTCGAAGGTCCCGCGGTGGCATCCGTCGCGCAGCACGCTGATCCGGTCGGCGATCTCCTTGACCTCACGTATGCGGTGCGAGATGTAGACGACGGCGCCACCGTCGCGCACCCGTTCCAGGACCGCGGCGAACAGCCGCTCGACGTCCTCACCCGCCAGATGCTCGGTCGGCTCGTCGAGAACCAGCACTGCCGGCTCGTGGGCGAGTGCCCGGACGATGTCGACGATGAACCGCTTCTCGGGTTCGAGCTCCTCGATCCGGGAGTCGGGGTCGATTCCGACCTCCTCGCTCCAGTCGCGCAACCGGTCCCGGCTCCACGACCGGAGCCGGCCGATCGGTGGCCGCGCGGCCGGCGGCTGACCCAGGTACATGTTCTCGGCGACGGTGAGGTCGGGCAGCAGCGCCGGTTCCTGCAGGACGATCGCCATCCCCAGTTCCTGTGCGGCGTGCGTGGAGCCCGCTCGTAACGGCCGGCCGCCGAGGGAGACCGTGCCCGCGTCGGAAACCAGGGCGCCCGACGCCACGGCCATGAGGGTCGACTTGCCGGCGCCGTTCTCCCCCACGATCCCGTGGACCTCCCCGGCGCGCACCGTCAGGTCGACGTCATCGAGCGCGACGACGCCGGGGAAGGTCTTCGTGACGTGGTCGATCCGCAGCGCGGGGACGGCCTCGAGCACGATGTCGTCAGCCACCGAGAACCTTCTTCAGGTCGGGCACCGAGAGGCTCGATGACAGGTCCGCGTCGGGCGAGACCGACGGGTCGCAGTCGGGCATCGTGCCTGCGGCGGTGTCGGCGTAGGTGAACAGGACGTAGGGGTTCGGCTCGGCGCTGGGCTTGTGCTGCATGTCCGCGAGCGCGATCCGGAGTGCCGAGGCGGTCATCCGGGTCGAGCCGTCCTGGCCGAGCCACTGGATGTCGTTCTGCCGCGCGGTGCACACGAAGCCCTGCGAGGAACCGATGTTGAGGAAGGCCGGCATCTTCGCCCTGGCGTCCAGGATCGCCTGCACCGCACCGATGTCGGAGGCGCCGTAGTCGCTGACGAACGCAGCGTAGTCGCCGTTCTGGGCCAGTAGGCCCGCCACCGCGCGCCGCTTCTGTGCCGAGTCCCAGTTCGTCGGGACCCAGGTGTCGGGGACGAGCTGGATTCCGGGGGCGTACCTGCTCAGCGCGGCCTTGAAGGCGTTGAAGGTGGTCTCGGTCGACGGGGCGCCGGGCTGGCCGCCGAGGAAGGCGACCTTGCCGGTCCTGATGTGCTCGTCGAGCCACTTGGCCTGGTTCTCGCCGATCGAGTCGACGTCCCACAGCAGCGAGTCGGTGACGTCGGTTCCCCGCTGCGCGCCACCGTCGCTCACCGTGGTCACCACGGTGACGCCCGACTGGACGGCCTTGCGCAGCGACGGCAGCTGCGCGGCGCCGAAGTCGGCGATGACGACGAGTGCCTTCGCGCCCTGGGCCACCGCCGCATTCGTGGCGGCGATCGCGCCCTGGACGCCGGAGGTGCCGTTGTACCAGCTGGCCTGGATGTTCGGGCACTTCGCGGCCTCGGCCTCGAACTCGGCGTTCGCGATGGCCGACCACACCTGGCCACCTGCCGACTTGATGAAGACGATCTTCGTCGGTTCCGACGGGCAGTACGGGGTGATGTCCCCCGCAGCCGACGTCGCGGCACCGGTGGTTCCGGACGGTCCCGCCGCCGCACCTCCGGACGGGGAACTCGGTGCCGGTGAGCACCCGGCGAGAACGACGGCGGCCGCGGCCGCCAGTGCTGCGGCGACGATCCGCGCGCGCGACGATGAGGCGAGGAAGCGCATCACCGACCTCCATTTCAGGAATTGCGTCCCCGGGTTTCGCGGGGGCGCAGGGAAACGGTCAGCAGTGCAAGGCGTGCCGGGCAGAATCAATACTCTTCCCGAGTCCAATGCCTCGGGGGTGTCCCGCCGTGGGACACGGGCATCTATTTGATCAGCGCGCCGGCGTCGACGGACATGCGTAGTCCGGTCACATATCGCGACTCATCGGAGGCGAGGAACAGCACAGCGTTGCTGACGTCGCGCGCGTCGATCCAGGGAATGGGCAGAAGGTTCATCGGAGCACAAGCCTCGGCGAACTCCTCCCGTGTCGGGACGCGGCCGCCCAGGTCCGCGCGGAACAGTTTCTGCATCGGCTCGTTGCGCATGAGGATGTCGGTGTCCACGGCCGTCGGATGGACGGTGTTGACCCGGATGCCGTACTCGGCCACCTCGGCCGCCAGCGACTGGGCGAGCCCGACGTCGCCGGCCTTCGCGGCCGAGTAGGCCGCGGTGTGCGGAGTGCCCTTCAACCCCACCAACGAGCTGGTGATGATGATCGAACCTCCACGACCTGCGGCGATCATCTTCGGGACCACCGCCTTGACGGTGTGCCACACACCCGTGAGCATCACGCCGAGCTGTGCGTCCCACATCTCCTCGGTGATCTCCCACGTCCTCGGGACCGAGTCGATGATCCCGGCGTTGGCACAGACGATGTCGATGCCGCCGAACTCCGAGCAGGCCTCGTCCACCACGGCCTGCACCCCTGCCGCATCGCGGACGTCGACGCGCCGCGCGAGGATCCGGCGGTCCTCGTTCTCCACGAGCCGCACGGTCTCGGCGAGCTCCTCGGGGCTACCGAGCGGGTAGCCGAGATTCTCGATGTCGGCACAGATGTCGAGGGCGACGATGTCGGCGCCCTCCTCGGCGAGCCTTCTTGCATGTGCTCTGCCCTGCCCGCGCGCCGCGCCGGTGATGAGCGCGACCTTCCCCTTGACCCGATCCACGATTCGTCGCTCCTGTCACGTCGGAATGGGGCGGTGGCGCCACGAGGGCGATCCGCGGAACGAAGTGACCGTAGGCCGATAAATTGGGCGCGTGGTGTCCCGGAATGTGACACGAATCAATCGATGAGGAGATGGTTCAGTGCAGGTGCGACGTCGCGGTGCGTCGCGACCGGCGCGAGGCGGCCTCGGCCCAGCCGGGCGAGGTCCACGGCGAGGTCGGCGTCGTGCTCGCCGTCGGACTCGAGCATGACGTGCAGCTCGCCGCACCGGGCCGCGGCGATCCGCGGATCCGGGCCCGCGTTGTGCACTGCGTCGGAGAGCAGGACGATCGAGCGTCGACGCACCGGCGTCCGTGCGAGCTCGGCGCGCGCGACCTCGAGTCCGAAGGAGACGTTGGTGAGTCCGCGCGCGGGGATGCGCAGCAGGCGGTCGAGCATCCGGGCAGCCGGCATCCGGGCGTCGAACGACTTGACCAGCGCCGCATCGGACCAGAATGCGACGAGTGCAAGCTGGTCGTCGGTACCGGCGCCGGTCAGATCGGCCGTCAGCGCGGCGACCGCGGCGGCCGTGATGCGCGCCTTCTCCCCGCGCATCGAGCCCGACACATCGGCCACCAGCACGACGGCGCGCGGTGAGCGCACCCGCTCGCGCACGACGATCTCGGTGTCCTCGGGATGCGGCCGCTCGGCGAGCACCTCCAGGGTGCGGTCGATGTCGATGTCGTCGGAGCGATATCGGTAGGGCAT
The DNA here is from genome assembly GCF_036984265.1 of Pseudonocardia sp. D17. Taxonomy (NCBI): domain Bacteria; kingdom Bacillati; phylum Actinomycetota; class Actinomycetes; order Pseudonocardiales; family Pseudonocardiaceae; genus Pseudonocardia; species Pseudonocardia sp. D17. The sequence continues at coordinate 37,450 of NZ_BPRG01000005.1, forward strand.
CGGCTGCAGACGGCCGGCGCCGCGACCACTGCTGGCGACCCGCGGCCGGCGCCGCACGGTGAGGCTGCGCGCGATGCGCCGGGCCATCGCCGCCACCTCGCCGTCGGCCGGCGTGTCCTCGAGCAGCTCCTCGAGGTCACGACGACGAGCCCGCTGCATCGTCACCAGCACACCCTGGCCGCCGGCCGGCCGGTCATCGGCGCCCTCGCCGCGGCCGTCGGCGAGATCGACGACCAACGGGCTGCCGTTGTCGTCCTGGAACAGCGACGGCGCCTCGGTCAGCGTCTTCGGGGTCCGACGCCGCGGCGCCGGTGTCTCGTGGGCACCGGGCAGCTCGACCGCATCGGCGACGTCGAGGTCTAGGCGGTGCGGTCCCGGCGCCGCACGCCGGGGTGCGAGAAAAAATGGTTCTCCCAGAGCTCGGTGATCACCTGCTCCGGCGTCGCCTCCGACGTCTCGTCCACGGCGATGCGTGCCGACAGCGCGAGCAGCGCCGCATCGAGCACGATCCGGGTGCGGTCGGCCTGGGTCTGCATCGCCTCCAGCTCGACGGCGAGGGCGACGAGGTCGATCGCGCCGCGGACGCTCGAACCGCGGCGCAGTTCCGGGTGCACCCGCGTCGCCCGCGTCATGGCAACCGCGTCGGCCACGAGCAGGTCGTCGGAGCACCCGGTGCGGGTCGCGACGATCGCCCGTTCCTCGCCGTCGTCCTGGTAGTCGACGACGAGCCGGCACCAGCGGTCGTAGACGCTGTCGGAGATCCGCGCCGTGCCGATGTTGTCGAACGGGTTCATCGAGGCCAGCAACCGGAACGTGGGCAGGGCCCGGACCGTGCCCGCGCGCGGGACGACGACCTCACGTTCGGCCATCGCGGCGAGCAGGACGTTGAGGGTGTCCTCCGGCGCACGGTTGAGCTCCTCGATGTAGAGGAAGCCGCCTGCCTGCATCGCCTGCACCAGTGGACCGGGGACGAAGTTGTCCCCGGAGTAGTCCTCCTGGAGCACCCGAGCCGGGTTGTGGTGCCCGACGAGCCGCGCCGGGGTCAGCTCGCCGTTGCCCTCGACGAGGACGAACGGGACACCCCAGTTCGCGCTGATCGCGCGCAGCATCGTCGACTTGGACGTCCCCGGCGGGCCCTCGAGCAGGATGTCGCGGCCGGCCGAGATCGCCGCGAGCACGAGGTCCAGCTCGCGCTCGCGGCCGACGACGCAGCCCGCGACGGCGTCGCGTCGAGAGCGGGCGGACCCGCGCACGGAGGACTCGAACCCGCTCATCGGGCCGACCTCAGCGGGCGGAAGAACTCGCGGACGTCGTCGACGATCGCGGCGGGCTGCTCAGCCGGTGCGAAGTGACCGCCCGCCTTCATGTACGTGAGGCGGCGGAGGTCGTAGTAGTCCTCCATCCATGCCGTGGGCATGACGAGCAGCTCCTGCGGGAACACCGCGATCCCGGTGGGCGCCTTGACGACCGGCGTCGCCGTCGACTCCGCCTTCCACAGGTCGTTGCGCGCCTCCCAGTAGAAGCGGGCGCTGGTCACGAAGCTCTCGCCGACCCAGTACAACATCGTGAGGGTGATCAGGTCCTCCTTGGTGAACACCGACTCGACGTCGCCGCCGCAGTCGCTCCACCAGCGCCGCCGGTCGACCAACCAGGCCAGCAGGCCGGCGGGCGAGTCGTGCATCGCGTAGGCGAGGTTCTGCGGGTCCGTGCTCTGCACGGCGATGTGGCTGGTCGCATGAGCCATCCGGGCCCGGCTGTGGTGGTACCAGTGCCGCTCCTCGGGCGCGTAGTCCTCCTCGACCGGGAGCGCCGCCTCGAAGAAGTCCAGCGGCAGCGAGAGGCTCAGGTGGATGCCGATGAGGTGGTCGGCGTAGCGGTGCCCCAGCTCGGAGGTGACCAGCTGGCCCCAGTCGCCGCCCTGCGCCGCGTACGTCTCGTAGCCGAGGCGCTCGCGCATCAGCACGTCCCACAGCCCGGCGGTGCGGTGGAAGTTGATCCCGGTGCGCTGCAACGGGACCGAGAAGCCGAAGCCCGGCAGTGACGGGACGACGACGTCGAACGCGTCGGCCGGGTCGCCGCCGGATGCCGCCGGGTCGGTGAGCGGCCTGATGATCTGCTCGTAGTCCCAGAACGACCACGGCCACCCGTGGGTCAGCACGAGCGGCATCGGGTTCGGGCCCTTGCCGCGCTCGTGGATGAAATGGATCGGGACGTCGTCGATCGTGGTGCGGAAGTGCTCGTACTCGTTCATGCGACGCTCCACGGCACGCCAGTCGTACTCGGCGAGCCAGTAGGAGACGAGCTCCTCGAGGTAGGCCCGGTTGGCGCCGTAGCGCCAGTCGGCGTTGCCGACGTCGGCGGGCCAGCGCGTCCGCGCCAGCCGCTCGCGGAGGTCGGTCAGGACCTCGTCGGGGACCGCGACGACGAACGGCTCGACCGCCGCGCTCACCGGGGCACCAGACCGGCGTCGACCGGGACGGTCAGACCGGTGAGCAGGCGCGCGTCGTCGGAGGTCAGGTAGACCACCGTCCCGGACACGTCGCCGGTGGCCACCGAGGGTTCGGGCGTGTCGGCCGCCGGGTCGAAGACGAGGCTGCCGGGCGGCGCCGGGACCGCCGGGTCGGCGGGACCGCCCGCGGGGTGGACGCTGTTCACGCGGATCGCGCGCGGCGCCAGCTCGTGTGCCAGCGACCGCACCAGCCCGACGACGCCGTGCTCGGCGGCGGCCTGATGGGCCAGGTGCGCAAACCCGCGCAGCCCCGCCGCGCTGCTCACGACGGTGATCGAGCCGCCGTCGGCCATGTGCGGCAGTGCGGCGCGGCAGGTGTTCCACACGCCGGTGAGAACCCGGTCGAGGGTGCCGTGCCAGACCTCGTCCGCGATCCCCTCGACCGATCCGGGGGCGGTGACGACCGGGCTCGTGACCACGGCGTCCAGGCCGCCGAGACGCCCTGCGGCGACGGCGACCGCGGCGTCGAGCGCCCGAGGGTCGCGGACGTCGACGTCGCGGGCGACGATCCGGCCGCCCAGCGACTCGACGACCGCGACGGTGGAGCTCAGGTCGGGATGGCCGGTCGGCCCGGGCGCGCCCTCGTCCAGGGCGATCACGCCGGCGCCCTCGCGAGCGAGCCTGACCGCGAACTGACGACCCGGAGCCTGCCCGGCCCCGGTCACGAGCACGACCTTCCCCGCGAGACGCGCCGTCGTCATGTCTCCTCCTTCCGGAGCCAGCCGACGATCCGTTCGGGGGTCGCGGGCAGTTCGGTGACCCGGACCCCGTGGTCGCGCAGGGCGTCGTCGATCGCGGCGGACAGCGCGCCCGGAGCCATCAGACGGCCGGCCTCCCCACCGCCCTTGATCCCGTGCGCGGTGATCGGCGAGGGCGTCTGTTCGTGGCCGAAGTCGACCTCCGGCACGTCGAGGGCGGTCGGGATCAGGTAGTCCCAGAACGTGCCCACCTGCGGGTTTCCGCCCGCGTCGTAGGTCAGCTCTTCCGACAGCGCGGTTCCGACGCCTTGCGCGGTGCCGCCGACGATCTGGCCGTCGTAGGACCGCGGGTTGACCAGGGTCCCCGAGTCGTGGACGGCGACGTAGTCGAGGATGTCGACCGCGCCGGTCTCCGGATCGACCTCGACGGCGACCAGGTGGCACGCGTGCCCCACGCACGGATAGAAGGAGCCCAGGTCACTGCGGTCCGGCTTGGGCATCGTCAGGTGCGGATGGTCGTAGACGAAGTTCGCGGCCAGTCCGCTCTCCTCGCCCGCCGGCAGCGCGGTCTTGACGAGATACGCGAGCATCGCCAGATCGGCTGTGCTACGCCGCGCGTCCTCGGCGCCACGCACCTGGTAGCCCCCGTCGACCCACTCGAGGTCGGCTTCGTCGACCTCCATGTCGTGGGCGGCGATGCGCAGCAGCTTGTCCTTGATCTTCTTGGCCGCACCGGTCACTGCGCCCGCGAGCATCACGGTCAGCCGGCTGCCGCCCGGACCCGCCGCCGGGAGCCCGCCCTTCGTGCCGTGGTGCACGACGGTGACGTCGGCGGGGTCGACGTCGAACTCCTCGGCGACCAGCATCGCCGCGACGGTGTCGGAGCTGTTGCCCCAGAACGGAGTCGAGTAGAGGGTCACCGTCAGGTTGCCGACGGTGTCGACGGTCAGCGACACCCCTTCGGGAGTCGAGGTCGTCTTGACCGGCACGTCCTTGTCGTCGAACCAGAACCAGAACTCCGTCGCGCCGTAGACACTGCGCTCGTTCGCCGTGACGATGCCGATGCCGACCTTGCGGCCCTCGGCGCGCATGAGGGCCTGCTTCTCGCGCCAGCCGGCGTAACCGAAGCGTTCGAGCGCATGGTCGAGCACCGGCTCGTAGTTGCCGGAGTCGTACATGTTGCCGCTCGGGATGTGGTACGGGAACGCATCGGGCGGGATCAGGTTGCGCCGGCGGATGTCGACCGGGTCCATACCCAGCTCGGCAGCAGCCTTGTCGACGATGCGTTCGAGCGCCCAGTTCCCCGCATCGGCGCCGAACCCGCGGTATGCGCCCTGCTGGGTCTTGTTCGTCAGCACCGCGCGCACCCGGTACTCCGTGCTGGTGATCCGGTACGGGCCTGTGACCTGCGCGAGTGCGTTCCCGTGCGACCCGACGCCGAACTGGATGTAGGCGCCGTAGTCGTCGACGCAGTCGATCTTCAGGCTCCGGAACGTGCCATCGCGCATCAACGCCAGCTCGACGTCGTAGTAGCGGTCCGAGCCGTGCTGGTCGCCGTTGAGCTGGTGGTCGAGACGGTCCTCGACGTACTTCACCGGCCGCCCGGTGATCTTGGACATCATCGCCGCGGTCACCGTCGAGCGCCAGCAGAACTGCTTCGAGCCGAAGCTGCCCCCGGAGATGTAGGGCCTCAGGTCGAGCTTGTTGCTCGGGATGCCCAGCGCGACGGCCGCGCCGAACGCGAGCCACGTCATGCTGATGCTGTTGGTGTGCACCACCATCTCGCCGGTGCCCGGGTCGTAGTCGCCGATCGCGGCGGTCGTGTCGAGCGGATGGGCCGTCTGCCGGCCCCAGCGGAGCCGGTCGCGCACGACGACGTCGGCCGTGGCGAAGTCGTGGGCGACCTCGCCGAAGGTGAACGTCCGCTCATAGGCGACGTTGGTGCCCAGCGCCTCGTGGACGAGATCGTCGGTGTTCTCCGCGGCCTCGAGCGGGTCGACGATCGGATCGAGGAGGTCGTAGGTGACATCGATGAGGGTTCGGGCGTCCTCGGCCTGGTACCGGGTCTCCGCGACGACGACCGCAACGCCCTCGCCCACGTAGCGCACCTTGTCGGCGGCCAGCACGCGCCACACGTGCTTGTCGGGGGCGGGTCCCGAGTCGGGCAGCGGGGCGAACCGCGCGGCGGCCTCGGGCCCGGTCAGCACCGCGACGACCCCCGGCGCGTTGCGGGCCCGCTCCGCATCGACCGACACGATCCGCGCGTGGGCATGCGGACTGCGCAGCACCACGGCGTGCAGCATCCCCGGCAGGACGACGTCGTCGATGTAACGGCCCAGCCCTCGCAGCAGCTTCGGATCCTCGACCCGCTTCACCGATCGGCCGATCCACTTCAGATCCTTGTGCGGTGCCATCGGCGCGGGTGCCGTCGCCACTGGCACGTCGGTGGGGATGTCCGTCTGTGTCATCAGGAGCCGTCCTCGGCCATCTGCGCCGCCGCCTCGATCGCGGCGTCGACGATGAACTGGTAGCCGGTGCACCGGCAGAGGTTGCTGGAGATGCCCTCGCGAACCTGCGCACGTGTCGGCGTGGGGTTCTCCTCGAGGATCTCCTGCACGCGCAGCACCATCCCCGGGGTGCAGAAGCCACACTGGAGGCCCTGCTTCTCCCAGAACGCCTGCTGGATCGGGTGCAGCGTGGACGCGTCCGGCGCGACGCCCTCGATGGTGCGCACGTCGGCACCGTCCGCCTGGACCGCGAGCGTGATGCACGAGCGCACGGTCCCGCCGTCGAGGCGGACCGTGCACACGCCACAGACACCCTGGTCGCAGCCGGTGTGGGTGCCGGTCAGCCGCAGGTCCTGGCGCAGCACGTCGACGAGCAGCCGGCGTCCCTCCACCCGCAGCCGGTGCTCCGTGCCGTTCACGGTGATGGTGATCGGGTGCAGCGTGGCCGGGTCGGTGTCGACATCGGTGCCGACGGGAGCCGCCGGCTCGTGCGTCGCCGTCATCGGGTGCCTCCGGCTCGGGTCAGTGCGGTCGTCACGGCGCGCCGGACCTGGGCCCTCGCCACCGACGCGCGGTAGGCCCAACCCGGGACGGGCGCGGCGGACACCGGGAGAATGTGTGCCGCGAGGTCCCCGTGCGCACGCGGTGCGAGGCCGCTCGTGGTGGCGGCGGCGGCACGCTCGACCGTCTCCTCGTCGGCGACGGCGCCGCGCAGCACCTGCTCGGCCGCGCGCGCCCGGACGGGCCGGTCGGCCACGCCGCAGACGGCGATCGACACGTCGACGATGCGGCCGTCGGCGACGGTCAGCGAGACGGCGGCGCCGGCAACCGGGAAGTTGCCGCGCCGCAGGCTGAACTCCGACCACGCCTGACCGGTTCCGGGGCCGGCGACCGGGAACTCGACCTGCGCGACGATCTCGTCGGACCGCGCGACCGTGCTGAACGGGCCGGTGAAGAACTCCTCCGCATCGACGGTCCGGACCCCGTCGGCACTCAGCAGCGTGAGCCGAGCGTCGAGGGCGAGGGCGGCGCACGGCAGCTCGGCGACGGCCGAGGCGTGGGCGATGCTGCCGACGACGGTCCCGCGGTGGCGGATGGGGGGGTGCGCGACGTGCTCGACCGCCTCGGCCAGCAGCGGCACCAGGGCGCGAACATCGGCGGAGTGTTCGACCGCCGACTGCCTGGCCGTGGCACCGACGACGAGCCGGTCGCGCTCGCGGCGGACGAACCCGAGATCGGGGATCGGCCCGAGGTCGACCAGGTGCGCGGGCTCGGCCAGGCGCAGATTCAGCATCGGCAGCAGGGACTGGCCGCCGGCGAGCACACGAGCGCGCGGACCGAGTTCGCGCAGCAGACCCGCGGCATGCTCGGGACTCCGGCCGCGGTGGTAGCTGAACGGTGGTGGCTTCACCCGGGAAAGGCTGGCGGTCGGGGTCGGGCGCGGGTTGTCCCAAGTTGGGACGGGCTCGCGACGCTGATTGACACCTCTGAGAATGCGCTCCTACGGTTCGGTCGACAGCCGACCGTCGCCCGATCGACGGTCTCCTCGAGACAGAACGGACAGCTCCGTGCCCACGATGAAGGCGATCAGTCAGGACCGACCCGGCGGCCCGGACGTGCTGCACGTGATCGAGACGGCGCGCCCCACGCCCGGACCGACCGAGATCCTGGTGCGCGTGGAGGCCGCCGGTGTCAATCCCACCGACTGGAAGACGCGGTCCAGGGGGTTCTTCTACCACGACGAGAGGCCGCCGTTCACCCTCGGGTTCGACGTCAGCGGGGTCGTCGAGGCGGTCGGACCCGGCGTCACGCTCTTCACCGAAGGCGACGAGGTCATCGGCATGCCCCGGTTCCCCCGTCCGGCCGGCGGCTACGCCGAGTTCGTCACGGGCCCGGCCCGCCACTTCACCCACCGGCCCGCCGGCCTCGACCCGGTCGCCGGCGCCGCCCTGCCGCTGGCCGGACTGACCGCACGGCAGGCCCTCGTCGACACCGCAGGGCTCCGCAGCGGCCAGCGGGTGCTCATCCACGCCGCCGCGGGCGGGGTCGGCCACCTCGCGGTCCAGATCGCGAAAGCACGCGGCGCCCACGTGATCGGGACGGCGAGCGAGGCCAAGCACGACCTCCTGCGCCGGCTGGGCGCCGACCAGCTGGTCGACTACCGCACCCAGGACTTCGCCGACGTCGTCGAGGACGTCGACGTCGTCCTCGACACGCTCGGCGGCGACGTCACCGAGCGTTCGCTGCGCACGCTGCGCACGGGAGGCACGCTCGTCAGCATCATCCCTCCGGCGGGCTTCGACCGGTCGCTGCTCCCGACGCGCGACGGCGTCCGGGTGACGTGGCTGCTCGTGGAACCCGACCCGTGCGGCCTGGCCGACCTCGCCGCCCTCGTCGCCGACGGCAGGCTCCGGGTCGTCGTCGACCGGACCTTCCCGCTGAGCTCGGCGGCAGAAGCACACCGATACGGCGAGGCGGGGCGCACCACGGGCAAGATCGTCCTGGAGGTGTCCACCTGACCCTGTCCCACGCCGGGACAACAGCCATCGGTCGATCGTCAATAGCGTGGCCGTGAGGCCGAACCCCTGCCGGTACGAGTCTCCGGAACTGCGATCACACGAGAGGAAACGACCATGGCGATCGACCCTCAGGAGGACGCGATCAACGCGCTCCTCGACCTGCCCGAGGACCAGCCGATCATCCTCATGAACCTGCTGCGGTTCAACGAGGGCGGCGAGAAGACCTACGAGGAGTACGTCCGGCACTGCAAGGTGCACGGGCCGCGCTTCGGCGTCGAGTTCGTCTACCTCGGAAAGGGCGGGTACGCGATGGTCGCCGAGGACGGGCAGGCCTGGGACGCGGTCTGGATCGTTCGCTACCCGAACTCGAAGCAGTTCTTCGCACTGCTGCACGACGCCGACTTCAAGTCCGGCTTCCACCTGCGCGGCGACTCGCTGCAGGAGGCCGTCCTGCAGGTCACCACGCCGTGGGACATCTGACGTGGGCCGGCTCGACGGGAAGGTCGCACTGATCACCGGAGCCGCCCGCGGTCAGGGGCGCTCGCACGCCCGGCTGCTCGCGAGCGAGGGTGCCGACATCATCGCGGTCGACATCTGCGGCGACATCGACGACCTCGGCTATCCGCTCGGGACGAGGGCGGAGCTCGACGAGACGGTGGCCCTGGTGGAGGACCAGGACCGCCGCATCCTCGCGCGAACCGCGGACGTCCGCGACGTCGCCGCGATGCAGGACGTCGTCGACGACGCCTACGAGGAGTTCGGCCGCATCGACATCGTCTGCGCGAATGCCGGGATCTGCCAGGTCGGCCCGCGAACCTGGGAGGTCACCGACGAGATGTGGGACGCCCACGTCGACGTCATGGCGAAGGGCGTGTGGTCGACGGTCCGACCGGTCGTCCCCCGGATGATCGAGGCGGGCAACGGCGGTTCGATCATCATCACCAGCTCCCTGCTGGGGCTCAAGGCGATGCCGAACCTCGCGCCGTACTGCGCGGCGAAGTTCGCGGTGGTCGGGCTCTCGCAGTCGTTGGCAGCCGAGGTCGCCGAGTACGGGATCCGTGTCAACACCATCCATCCGACGACCGTCGACACGGACATCAACTTCAAGAACGAACCGCTGAAGCGGATGTTCCGCCCCGACCTCGATCACTCCCCCAGCAGGGAGGAGTTCGGGGAGGCGTCGTCGCAGATGAACCTGCTCTGGGATCCGTCGCAGCCCTGGAAACACGCCGTGCCGTGGCTCGACGTCAGCGACATCAGCAACGCCGTGCTGTTCCTGGCCTCCGACGAGTCGCGCTACATCACCGGTCTTCGGATGTCGGTCGACCTGGGCGCGCTGATCAAGTAGCGCTGATCAGGTAGCGCCGATCCAGTAGCACTGCGAACGGACGAGGGGCCCCGGAGGTGTGTCACCGGGGCCCCTCGTACGACTACCGCTCAGCCCCCGTTGGCCTCGAACGTGGCCACCAGCCGCTCCGTCACTCCGCGGATGTGGACGTCGACGGTGTGGCGCAACTCGGCGGTGCTGCCGGCCTCCATCGCCGCCATGATCGCGAGATGCTCGTCGCAGGACGCCATGGTGTGGGCCTCGAACCGTCCGGCGTAGTTGATGATGCGCTGCAGGCTGCCACGCAGCCGGTGCAGATGGCTGATCAGCAGGCGGTTGCCGCAGTTGGCCACGAAGAGGTCGTGGAAGGCGAAGTCGTTCTCGTTGAACGGCGCAAAGTCGCCCTGTCGGGCCCGGGCGACCTGGTCGTCGAGGCGCTCACGCATGCTCCTGATGTCCGCGGGCGGGATCGCGACGGCCGTCTCCGCCGCCGCCGTCTCCAGAGCCCGGCGCACCCCGTAGACCTCGCGCACGAGCTCGACGCTCAGCGGCGGAACGCTGAACCCGCGCGGCCCCGAGGGCTCGAGCAGCCCCTCGTCCTGGAGTCGTCGCACGGCCTCACGCAGCGGGGAACGACTGATCGAGAAGCGGCGTGCGAGGTCGTTCTCGCTCAACGGCACCCCGGCGGGCAGATCACCGTCCACGACCCACTGCTTGAGCGCCTCGTACGCCTGGTCCGCCAGCGACGGCGCCTTCCTGGGCGCCCGCCCGCTCAGGTCGAGCGACTCCCAGGCCGGGACGGACGCTGGCATGACGTGCCTCCTCGCTGCGCACCGGTCGTCGGCAACCTACCATCCGGTCGACAGGCGACCGCAGTCCGCCACGGACCGGTCAGCTGCGAAGGCGCACCTCGACCTGGCCGGCATCGGCCAGGCCGTACCTCTCGATCTTGCGGTACAGGCTCGACCGCGAGATTCCGAGCTCCTCCGCCGCGATCACCTTGTTGCCCCGCGAGTTCTCCAGGGCCGCCATGATGGCGTCACGTTCGGCGCGCTCCATCCGGGTCAAGCTGCGCCGGCCCGCTTCCTGGCGGACGTCGAGCGGGAGGTCCGCGACCCGGATGAGGCCACCGCTGTTGCTCAGCGTTCGCTGCACGACGTTCTCCAGCTCGCGCACGTTGCCCGGCCACGTCCGTCGGCCGAGCACCTCGATCGCCTCGGGACTCCAGCGCGCTCGCCGGTCGTGTCCGGCCGTCAGCGCCGAGAGCAGCGTCGGCAGGTCGGCGACGCGGTCGCGCAGGGGCGGCACCTCGACCGTGACGGTGGCGAACCGCTCGAACACGACCTGCAGGACGTCGGGCCCGTTGCGCCGCCTGGTCGTCGTCGCGATCAGCTGCGGCGGGCGCGGGCTCGACGTGAGCATCTCCAGGACCGGTGCGAGGAGCTTAGCGGCCGGGTACCCGATGCCGTCGAGGTGGCGCAGGAGCAGAACCCGGGCGCCGGCGCCCAGGGTGCGCACGTCCTCCGCGAGCCGGCCGGGTTCGTCGACGTGAGCGCGACAGTCGACGACGATCAGCGGGTCGAGGTCCGCGTCCGCGCTGGTGAGCCGACGTGCCAGCGTCAACTTGCCGACGCCGGTCTCGCCCGTGATCAGCAGCGGCAGACCGGCCGCGATCGCGTCCGCGCCGGCCTCGGCCGCGGCGGCGAACGCTGCGCACGCGCGTGGGCGGACCGCCGAGCGACGTCGAGGCGGCCGCCCCTGTCGGCGGACCTCGATCAACAGCCCCTCCTCCACCGGAGTCACGTTCACCGGGACCACAGCGCCGTCCGCGAGCTCGAGCTCCGTCGCGCCGCCGGGCTGCCGGGAACTGCTGACCTGGTCCCAGAGCTCGGCCGCGTCGAGGTCGGGCAGGAGCGCCGCGGCCGCCGGGTCCGCGATGCAGAGGCGAGGGCTGAGCAGGAGTGACGGCCGATCGCTACGGCGGCGGGCCATGAACTGCTCGAACAGCAGCCGCTCGGCCTTGCCCGTCTGTTCGAGCAGACCCTGGCGGATCTCCTCGATCCCCCAGCGGACGAGTGCGGTCAGGGCCGGATGGATCTGCTGGTCCATCAGCGTGACGTTGAGCGCGCCGGCCGTCCGCCGCGTCACGGGATGCACGATCGGGGCCGCCACACAGGTCATGTCCTGGTGGAGCTCACCCCAGTGCTCCGGACCGCCGATGATCTTGGTCTTTCCGTCCGCGAGGGCGGTGCCGATGCCGTTGGTCCCGACGTGGGCCTCGTTGCAGCTCGCGCCGGGCTCGGCGAGGATCCGTCTCAACGACGTCCGAACCATCTCGTCCGGTATCCAGCTCCGCACGAGCTGTGCCTGCGAGTTCGCCAGGAACACCGCACCCCCGAGCTCGTCGATCTCGGAGGCGAGCCGGTCCAGCACCGGACCCGCGACCATGGCGAGCTCGCTCTTCTCGTCGACCTCGGGCAACGCGGGCAGGTGCACCTCCTCCGGGGACACGCCGCCGCTGCGCGACCGGGCCCACGATGCGGCGATCTCCGGACGGACGGCGGCACGGTAGCGCTCGGGCACGCGGCCCGTGACGACGAACTCGTCGCGAGCGGCGCGGAGTTGGCGAGCGTAGGTGGTGGTGGACATCGTTGGCCTCCCGTCGGCAGGGCACGTGCAACGGCTGTGTCGAATGGCGTGCCGTGCGCTGGAGCAGCAGTTCCGGGCCACCGTCCGGCGCACGCCGCCGCGCCTGGTGGCGGGCGACGAGGAGCGCAATCACGCTGGGCGTGTCGTCGGTCCGTGAGATTGAGTCACCTGCGGACGCCCCGCGCAACAGCCGAGCGAGGTCAGCATTGCGCGACCGACCAGCCACGGGCCCCGTCGCCGAAGGCCCGGTGTCCGTCGTCGGTGACGACGACGGTGTCCTCGAGCTTGATGAAGCCGCGGGTCGGATGCAGCAGCGTCGTCTCGATCGAGAGGACCATGCCCTGCTCGAGCGGCTGGTCACCGTGGTCGTTGGGGTAGGGCACCGGGCCGGTCGCGGTCAGTCGCGGCGCCTCGTGGCTGATGAGCCCCATCCCGTGCGCCACGAAGGAGGTGCTGGCGGCGAACTCACCGCGACGGACGACCTCGTCGGCGGCGTGGAAGATCTCCTCGCCCCGGGCGCCCGGTCGGATCGACCGGCGCGCGGCCTGCTGCGTCTCGTCGACGTGGCCGAGCAGGTCCTGCAGCTCGCCGTCGGGCTCGCCGAGGACCGCCATCCTGGCCAGGTCGCCGATGTAGCCGCCGAGGTTGCCGCCCGAGTCGAGGCACAGCACGTCGCCGCGCCGCCATGCCTGGTCGGACGCGCCGCGGTTGGCGCTGCTGCCCATGCTGACCAGGCAGTACTCGAAGATCAGGCCGCGAGCCGTCTCCTCCCTGCGCAGTGCTTCGACAAGCTCGTGCTTGGTCGTCCCCACACCGTGGCTGCCGAAGACCGCGACCATGGAGTCGACGATCGCCGTCGAGGCCTGCTCGACGAGGGCCAGTTCCTGCGGGGTCTTGCGCGCCCGCAGCCGCTCCAGCGCGAGGTAGCCGTCGGCGACGTCGACCTCGGGGTCCTGGGTCAGCCGCAGGTAGGCGTCGGCCGGCAGGAACGAGGGCTCGATGCCCACGGTGACCGCTCCGGGGCGGACCCTGCGCAGGTGCGCGAGAGCACGGTCGACGGCATCGACCGCGCCCCAGCTCGACAGCTCCACCTCGGAGACCCACAGCGGACGGTTGTCCAGCTGCCAGTCCTCGGTGGCGTTGCCGATGTAGGCCGTCGCCTCCGGACGGCCCCGGACGTAGACGACGACCGGCAGGTACCGGCTCACCCCGATGGCGTCCATGTAGTCGAAGAAGAAGTAGCGATGACCGCCGAGCAGGTACTGCACGTTGTGCTTCGACGTCGCCAACAGCGCGTCGAGCCCGGCCCGCTCCATCAGCTCGTCGAGCCGGCGGTGATCGAACGCGGGTGCCACCGCCGGCGCCGGCGGCGCGGGTGCTGCGGACATCTCGTACTCCTCAGACCGAAATCACGGGCGACTGTCGCCTGTCGACCGACGACACTATGAGCGGCGCCACAGCCCTGTCAACGTGCCCGTCATGTTCCGTTCACGGCTGTCCCAACCTGGGACAACTCCGCCGAGCGGTAGCGTGGCGACCATCGCCGCGCCCCGGAACCGGTTGCGTGCCGTCCCGTGGATCGCCCGCTCCGGCGCCGCCGCGCCCGCAGCACGTCCGTCGAGGAGGACCTGGCCCTGATCCGCGCCGGCGGCGGGTTCGCCGATCTGCGCCGCGGTCGGCCCGTCGACCCGGGCTGCTCGCCGAGCCCCTCGCGGCCCCCGGGCGGACCCGTAGCCGGTCCCGACCGCGTGCGGGGTCCACCGCCCGCCGTGGGACGGCTGCCTACCTCTCGTGCTCCGGCGGCCATGTGCCCGAAGTTGGGACACCTCCCCTCGCACCCCCCGGTCCGACGATGGGCCATCGGTCCGGAAACCACCCGGTCCGGACGACGAGGTCGACGAGGAGACAACATGGCTCGGATCGCGCCCGCGGCACCAGAGGTGTACACGCCCCTCATCGGTGACGACGTGCCGCTCGTGATGAAGATCCACGCCCGGGCCACCCGCCCGGAACGGGTCCGGACACTGGTGACGTTCTTCGGCGCGTGGATGACCGACACGTCACTGGCGCCGCGTCTGGTCGAGCTGGTGCGGTTGCGGATCGCCTTCCACAACCAGTGCCGCAGCTGCATGGCGATGCGCTACGACCACGCGACGCTCGACGGGGTCGACGAGGACCTCGTGTGCTCGCTGGAGAAGCCCGAGGAGGCACCGAACCTGACCGACGCCGACCGCGCCGCGCTCGACTACGCGGACCGGCTCGCGACGAACCACCTGTCGATCGACGACACGGTGTACGACGACCTGCGGAAGTACTACAGCGACGGCGAGATCGTCGAGCTGGGCCAGATCGCCGCGATCTGTGTCGGTCTCGGCCGTCTGGACGCGACCTGGGACCTGCGCGACGACCTCCCCGAGCACTTCAAGCAGCAGGGGCCCGCCAGCAGCGGCACGATCGTCACTCCGTGGGGCGGCGACTCGTGGGTCGAGGTCGCACTGGGCTGAGTGCCCGGGATCGAGCTCCCGGACGCGAACGTGGGTGGCACCCGGGCGGCGCCACCCACGTCGTCGTCGGGGCCCGGCCGCTCACTCGTAGCAGTGCGGGGCGTGGCCGTAGGCGGCCCAGTCCTCGGGGTCGTGGGTGATCCACACCGTCGCGTCGGCGGCGTCGCGCAGCAGCTTGAGCCGGCGCAGGCTGCGGACCGCCTGCTCGGTGTTCGAGTCGATCGGGAAGTGGACCTCCTGGTCGAACGCAGCTCGCAGGTGCGCGGTGTCACCGGTCAAGATGAACGTCCGCGAGGGCAGCCGCACCAGCAGGCTCAGCTCTCCCGGGGTGTGGCCGGGGGTGAACAGCACCGTCAGGCTGCCGTCGCCGAAAAGGTCGACGTCGGTGCCCGGGATGTAGTTCCAGTCGAAGTGCCGGGTCGCCTCGATGTCGGCGGGCCGGAAGAACCCGGCGCCGATCCTGGTGGGCCAGAACGAGAACGGGAGCTCGCCCTCGCCCGCGTAGAACCTCGCCTCCGGGAACAGCGACAGACCGCCGGTGTGGTCGAGATGGCTGTGCGAGGCGATGACGTGGGTGACGTCGGTGGTCCTGTAGCCCAGGGCCGCGAGTTGGCGGTCGAGCCGCTGCTCGGGCCTGACCTCCAGCCGGGTCATGGTCGCGAGCTCGCCGTAGACGGCCTCGGGGTCGTCGTGGGCCTCGGGCACCAGGCCGGTGTCGAACAGGACCAGTCCCTTCGGATGCTCGATGAGGTAGGCGGGCAGCGGGACGGTCAGCTCACCGCTGAGCCCGTACATCAGCGTCGAGGCGTCCAGGGTGAAGCTGGGCGAGTCGAGCGCCCACAGCCGCTTGCACGTTGCGGAGGACGGCATGGTTCTTCCTTTCGCCTGATCTCGGCGCGGGATCGGTCGGGGAGCCTCCCCGATCCGGGTGAGGACGCGGGAGACGGCATCCGTCGGTCCCGGTCACGGAATCTGCACCGTAGGCGGGCGCCGCGCGGGAATGGTGTGTGATTTCGGGACACCGGCGCGATTCCGGTGTGCCAGAGTGGCACAGGTCCGCAAACGGCGGCGCTGTTCTCCTGTGAGGATGGCCATCCTCGTCGACTATTCGTGCCCCACCTGCGCAGGCCGGTTCGAGAGCTGGTCCGCCGCTCCTCCGCCCGCCACCCGGACCTGCCCGGCCTGCGGCACGCCGGCCCGCCGCGCGTGGTCACCTGTCGGTCTGAGCCGTGGCGCTGCCGGCGGCGGAGAGAGGCGACGGCCCCCGCTGACACCGCCCGAACAGTCCCTCTGCGCCCGGAACCCCGATGTCCTCGGGCTCTGCCACATGACCCCGGAGGCCGGTCGGGCGTGGGTCGCCCGGGTCCGCGGCGACAACCGGACACTCGAGCGCGAGCTCGCCGCACAGGAGGCGGCCGCAGCCGTGCGAACCCCGAAGCTCGAGGACGTCCTCAGCCACAGCCATTCCAGGCCGGCCACCCCCGCACCCGCCGAGTGACCGGGCGGACCGGCGCGCTTGTCCCAAGGTGGAACAACAACCCCCGGAACGCGACTCCTAGCGTCGGTCGTCGGACAGCCGACCACGGCCGGACATGGCGACGAGCGAAAGGTGGCAACTGATGAGTGAGGCCGACAGGCAGGTCGTGAAGGGATTCGTCGACGCCTTCATCCGGGGCGACCTCGAGGACGCCCTGACCAGGCTCGCCGACGACGCCGTCGTCGACGAGGCCGATGGCATGGACTTCTCCGGGAGGTTCACCGGCCCCGCCGGATTCGTGAAGCTGATCGAGAAGATGACGGCCGGCGTCGAACCTCGCATCGACGAGAACTCGCTGATCGACGGTGGAGACGTGATCGTCTCCCGGCTGGACATGACCTTCACCTCGCGAGGTAGCGGCCGTTCGCTGGCGACCCGCGTCACCGAGATCTACACCGTCCGCGACGGCAAGATCGTCGGTCTGGACTCGTTCTACAAGGACCCGGTCGCGATCAACGCTCTCTACAACGAGAAATGAGCTGACGATGGCAGGAAGGCTGGAGGGCAAGGTCGCCCTCATCACCGGTGGTGCCCGCGGGCAAGGCCGGTCGCACGCCGTCCGGCTCGCCCAGGAGGGCGCCGACATCATCACCGTCGATCTCTGTGGTCAGGTCGACACCATCGAGTATCCGATGTCCACACCGGAGGACCTGAAGGAGACGGTTCGCCTCGTCGAGGCGCTCGACCGTCGTATCGTCGCCACCCGGGCCGACGTCCGCGAGTACGCCGAGCTCGCGCAGGCCGTCGACGCGGGCGTCGCCGATCTCGGCCGCCTCGACATCGTCTGCGGCAACGCGGGCATCGTGAGCCTCGGGATGGTCCACGAGCTCTCCCTCGAACAGTGGAACGACATGATCGGTGTCAACCTCACCGGTGTCTTCCACACGTGCAAGGCCGCGATCCCGCACATCATCGCCGGAGGTCGCGGTGGCTCGATCACACTGACCAGCACCGCGGTGGCGCTGCGCCCGGTCCAGGGCGCGGGGCACTACATCGCCGCCAAGCACGGCGTCATCGGGCTCATGCAGACCCTCGCGCTGGAGCTGGCGCCGCACTTCATCCGGGTGAACACGATCCACCCGACCAACTGCGACACGGACATGATCCAGAACCCGGCGCTGCGCAAGGCCTTCGTCCCCGATTCGGAGAACCCGACCCGCGAGGAGAGCGTGCCCGCCTACACGGCCCTCAACGCACTCCCCATCCCGTGGATCGAGCCACGCGACATCTCGAACGCGATCGCGTTCCTCGCGTCCGACGAGGCCCGCTACATCACGGGCATCTCGCTTCCCGTCGACGCCGGGTTCCAGCGGGTCTGACGAACCCATTCACCGAGGAGACGACATGAAGATCGGCATCGGGGCGTTCGTCGCCGACGGGGCCATCCGGCCCGACGTCCTGGGACGCGCCGTCGAGGAACGGGGGTTCGAGTCCCTGTTCGTCACCGAGCACTCGCACATCCCGGTCAGCCGGGAGTCACCGTTCCCGCTGGGTGGGCCCATGCCGGACTATTACGCCCGGCTGCTCAACCCGTTCGTCGCACTCACGGCGGCCGCCGTGGTGACGTCCCGGATCACCCTCGGCACGGGCATCGCGCTGATGACCCAGCGCGACGTCATCTACACCGCCAAGGAGGTCGCGAGCCTCGACGTCGTCTCGGACGGCCGGGTGCTGTTCGGCGTGGCTCCCGGCTGGAACAAGGAGCAGATGCGCAACCACGGCACGGACCCGAGCACCCGTGGCGCGCTGCTCGACGAGCAACTCCAGGCCCTGCGAGCGATCTGGACCCAGGAGGAGGCCGAGTTCCACGGCAGATTCGTCGACTTCGACCCGATCTGGTCATGGCCGAAGCCGGTGCAGAAGCCGCTGCCGCTCTACGTCGGCGGCTGGGGTCCCGCGGCCGCCAGACGTGCCACCGTGCACGGCGACGGCTGGCTGCACGGCGGGGCTCTCGACCCCGACGGGGTCAAGGCGCAGTTCGAGATGCGCGCCGAGTACGCCCCCGGGGCCCCGATGAGCGTCTTCGGCGCCGACGGCGACGATCTCGCCGTCCTCGACGCCTACCGCGACGGGGGCGCCGAGCGCGTCGCCGTCGTCCTCGAGCCGGCGTCGGAGAGCGACAGCCTCGCCCGGCTCGACGAGCTCGCCGGGCTGGTCCGGCGCTACGGCTGAGTTCTCTCCGACACGGCCGCCGTCCCCCACCGGGGACGGCGGCCGCGGCATGTCCGGACCGGGCGCCGGCCCCTGTGCCGGGTGTCGAGCTCGACCCGGGGTCGCGCAGGGCCCGGCGCAGCGGAGGCGGGTCGGGGTCGCGGTCGTCAGCGGATCGCGACGGCGTTGCTCGGCGAACCCACGCCGCCGGTGAGGTTGAGCGGCGTCGCGACGAGCATGCAGTCCCAGCGGCCGTCGGCGGCGCAGGCGGCCGCGAGCTCGTCGAGCGCCCACAGCTCGCCGAGGACCATGCCCAGCAACGGGATCAGCACACGATGCATCAGCCCGCTGTGCGGGATCCGGTCGGTACCGGCGCGCTCGGCGGCGGTGAGGAACGGCGAGTCCTCGGGCGCGGGCCACGCCTCGACGGCGAACGTGTCGCTCGCGACGACCGCGAACCTGTTGTCCCACAGCCACTCGACGGTCTCCAGGGACGCCGCCAGGCCGGAGGCCCGCAGCGGTGTGAGCGCGCGCCTGCCGTCCGGGTCGAGCTCGTGGAGGTAGTGGTGCCCCCAGCCGGTGCGGACCATCAGGATGTCGCCCGGTCGCAGCTCGACGCCCTGCCCGGCCGCCGCCTCGACGACCGTTGCGACCTCGATCGGCTCACCGGCGTCGTGGTCGATGAGGTGGCCGCGAGCCCGCAGGTGGGCCTCGACGTCGACCAGCACCCCGCGCCCGACGATGCCGTGCTCGGAGTAGCGGTTCACCCCGAGCGTCGGCAACCCCGGCTGCAGGCGGCCGGGATCGGTCCCGTTGTAGAAGCCGTGCTCGGGATGGGCGAAGTGGCGCAGCCCGTCGAGCTGGCTGCTGCCCTGGGTGTAAAAGCCGTCGAGGTACTCGTCGCGGTGATGCTCGTTCGCTCCGAACATCGTGTGCCGCAGCAGCTTGCGGGCCGGCGCGGGTGGCGGGTCGAACGCCTCGAGCGGGTGGTCCAGCCGGATCCGCTCCCCCGTGCGCACGAGCGCCGCGGCGTCGCGGACCCGTTCGGGCGTGAGGTGGTTGAGAGTGCCGATCTCGTCGCCGGCGCCCCAGACCCCCCACGCGGAGCCGGGAGGAGCGTCCGTCCGCGCGAGGAGCTGGGCGTAGGTCGGGAACGTAGGGTCGGTCATCGGCTGATCGTCGCCCGGATCAGAGCTCCGCGCCGCCGTCGACGAGCACGAGCGCGTCGACCGCGACCGCCCCCGCGCCGACACCGCGGTGCAACATCACCGGGTTCGCGTCCACACTCGCGATCCGCGACCCGGGCCGCACCATCTCCCGACCGAGCCGCACGGCCATGTCGACCCACGCGTCCACGTCGGCGGCCGCGTCCCCGCGCACCGGGCCCAGCAGTGGCGCCATGCGCAGCGAGGCGACCGCCGCGCGCGCGTCGGCGGCGGTGAACGGGGGCAGGAGCACCCGGACGTCGGGCACGGCCTCGACGCCCGTCCCGCCGGCGCCGAGCACGACGACCGGCCCGAACGACGGGTCGAGGTGCGCACCGACCATCACCTCGAGTGCGCCCCTGACCATCGGCGCGACGAGCACCGCGCCCTCGGCGACCCCGTTGCGCGCCATGATGTCCACGACGTCGCGGGCGGCCCGCGCGACCTCCTCGGCGTCGGTCAGGCCGAGCCGCACCAGGCCCAGGTCGGACTTGTGAGTGATCGCAGCGGTACAGCCCTTGACGACGACGGGCACGCCCCCGAGCGCGTCGAACGCCGCGACGGCCGCGTCCGCGTCCGCACAGCGCGTGGCGGCGACGGTCGCGAGGCCCAGCGCAGCGAGCGCGGCGAGGCTGTCGGCCTCGTCGAGGGTGTGCACCGAGGCCCCGGGGCGGCGCGTCGAGAGCCGGCCGCGGCCCGGAGCAGCCGCGGCGATCTCGCCGTGTCGCCTCACCTGCGCCAACGCCGCGACGGCGGCGCCCTCGTCGTCGAACACGGCGAGCCCTGCGTCGCGGAAGACGGCACCCACGTCGGGCTGGGCGATCGCCACCGCCACCGGAACGCCGCTGTCCTGCGCGAACGCGCGCACGTCGGCGGCGATCGTCGCGACGTCGTAGCCGCGGCCGGCGACCGGGATGCCGACGACGCACGCGTCGACCCCGGGGTCCGCGCCGATGACCGGCAGGACCTTGCCGAACAGGCTGCTGTCGGTCATCAGGGCGGCGGTGACGTCGACGGGGTTCGCGGTCGCCGCGAACGCCGGCAACGCCGCGCCCAGACGCTCGCGGCTGTGCGTGGTGAACGTCGCCAGGTCCAGGTCGTGGTCGGCGGCGGCATCGGCGGCCAGCACACAGATCGCGCCGGAGTTGCTGACGATCGCGAGCCCCTGTTCCCCTGCGGCGGGCGAGCGGGGCTGTGCGGCACCCTGGAGGTAGAGGTCGACCGCGGCGGTCAGGTCCGCGGAGTGCCGGGCCCGCCAGATGCCGAGCCGTTCGAAGAAGGCGTCGACGACGCGCGTCTCGTTCGCCAGCGCCCCGGTGTGCGAGGCGGCGGCGCGCCGGCCACCGGCGCTGCGCCCGCCCGCGAGCGCGACGACCGGCACGCCGCGGCTCGTCGCCACGTCGGCCAGCTCCTCGACCGCGGCCGGGTGCCGGATGTCCTCGAGGTAGAGCACCAGGAGCCGGACGGCCGGGTCGGCCACGACCGCCGCGGCGAGCTCGGCGGCGCTGACGTCGGCGTCGTTACCCGTCGCGTGGGCGTACCGCACGCCGACCCCCCGCCGGCGCAGGACCCCGTAGGGCACCGAGCACATCGCTCCGCTCTGGCTGACGACGGCGACCGGCCCGTCGGCCGGCGGCAGCTCGGTGAACATCGTCGAGAAGCCGAGCACCGCTCCGGACCCGAAGCTCGCGAGACCCTGGGTGTTGGGGCCGACGATGCGCATCCCGGTTCGGCGTGCGGCGCGCAGCATCTCCTCCTGACAACGGCGGCCGTCGGGATCGGGCGTCTCGCCGAACCCCGAGGACATGACGACGCAGCCGCGCACCCCGAGCCGCGCGCAGGTCTCGACCGCGTCGACCGCAGCCTGCCCCGGGACCGCGACGACGGCGACCTCGGGAACCTCGGGCAGGCTGTCGACCGATCCGAACGCGGGCAGGCCCTGGATCATCGGACGGCTCGGGTTGACCGGGTAGAGCGCGCCCCGGTAGCCGAGCGTCGTCATGTACTCGATCGGCCGGCCGCCGATCTTGTCGGGGTTGTCGGAGGCGCCGATCACGGCGACCGACCCCGGGGTGTGGAAGAACGACAGGTCGGTCACGTGCTCTCCGCCTCGAAGTAGGGCACCGCGACGGGCTCGCCCGCCTCGGCGTGGAACGTCAGCCGGACGGCGGTGCCCGGCCGCAGCGTCGGGTCGCAGCGGCCCAGCACCCGCACACCCTCGGAGAGGTCGACGAGTGCGATCGCGCCCCGGTCCCCCACCGTCGTCGCGGTCACGCGGCCGCCGCCCTCGCTGATGCGTTCGTTCACCGGCCCGCCGCAGCGCGGGCAGCATTCGCGGCGCAGGTACCAGCGGTGACCGCAGTCGTCGCACCCGCTCACGACGACGCGCGGCTCGCCGTCGGTCCAGTCGTTCACGCTGCACCTCCCGATGTGCGCAGGACAGCGGTGACGTGCGCGGACATGACGCCGCCGTCGGCGTGCACGAGGCCCTGCGCGGCGCCGCCGACCTGTCGGTCACCCGCCTCGCCGCGCAGCTGCAAGACGACCTCGACCAGGTGCGCCATCCCGCCTCCGACGCCGCAGTGTCCGTAGGACAGCAGCCCGCCGTGGGTGTTGACCGGCGTGGGGCCGTCGAGGTCGAAGCAACCGTCGGCTGCCGCGGCCCCGGCCCGTCCGGGCCGTGCGAGTCCGAGTTCCTCGAGCAGGAGCGCGAGGGTGATGGTGAAGCTGTCGTAGATGCCGAAGACGTCGACGTCGTCGATCTCGACGCCGGCCGCGGTCAGCGCCCGCCCGGCCGACAACCGGGCCCCGAACTCGTGCGGATCGGCCTCGCTGATGTGCTGGTGCAGGTGGGCCTGTCCCGTACCCGCGATCTCGACGTCACGCGCCGAGCCGCCGGGCCCGACCAGGACCGCGGCCCCGCCGTCGGAGATCGGGCAGCAGTCGAGCAGATGCAACGGCGCGGCGACCGGGCGGGAGGCCACGACGTCGTCGACGGTGACCGGCTCGCGGAACTGTGCGCCGTCGCGGCGGGCCGCGTGGGCGCGCATCGCGACCGCGAGCGGAGCCAGCCCGTCGCGCGGGTCGAGGCCGTGCTCGTGCAGGTACGCCGAGGCGAGGAGCGCGTAGTACTGCGGCACGGTCGCCCCGATCGGCACCTCGTAGCGGCGGTGGCCGACCTGCGCGAGGGTGCTCGTCGAGACCTGCGTGCTCTGGCCGCTGGCCCTGTCCTCCCCGGCGACGACGAGCACCGTCGAGGCAGCACCGGAGTCGACCAGGGACGCCGCCTGCGCGACCATCGCGAGCCCCGTCGCGCCGCCCACGGCCGCGCCCAGCGCGACCCTCGGTGTGATTCCGAGGTACTCCCCCAGCAGGTTCGCCGGCATCAGGTGGTCGAGCGTCGTCGCATACCCCACGATCAGGCCGTCGACGTCCTGCGGGCGCACCCCGGCATCGGCCATCGCGAGCCTCGCCGCGGTCGCCTGCCAACCCGACGCGTCCCTGCCCGGCAGACGACCGAACGCGGTCAGCCCGGCTCCCCGAATCCACGCCATGTTCCCCTCCCTCCGTTGCGCCGACCGTAGGCAACCGCGGCGCCGGGCACTTGTACGAATCTGGAACACGGGCCACGTACCGAATTGGGACAGCACGCTGTGACGGGCGTCGCTGACGATCGGTGCCATGAGCGGACCGACCGACAACCGAGACGGCGTCGAGCCGGTCGAGCTGGATGCCGTCGTCATCGGCACCGGCTTCGCCGGACTCCTCGCCCTTCACGTCCTGCGCAACGATCTCGGCCTCGACGTCCGGGCCTTCGACGACGCGCCCGGCGTCGGGGGGACCTGGTACTGGAACTGCTACCCCGGGGCCCGCGCCGACACCGAGGTCACCGCGTACTGCTACTCGTTCGACCGGGACCTCTTCGACACGTGGCAGTGGAGCGAGCGCTACCCGCGTCAACCCGAGATCCTCGCCTACCTCAACCACGTCGCCGACCGCTACGACCTGCGCCGCAGTATCACCCTCGAGACCCGGATCCTCAGCGCGACGTTCGACGAGGACGTCAACCGCTGGCTCGTCGTCACGGATGCGGGCGAGCGGCTGGCCGCCCGGTTCCTCATCGAGGGCGTCGGCCTGCTGTCGTCGACGAACATGCCGGCCTTCCCCGGCCAGGGGAGCTTCACCGGCGAGATCTTCCACACCGCCCGCTGGCCGCAGTCCGGCACGAGCTTCGCGGGCAAGCGCGTGGGCGTCATCGGCACCGGCTCCAGCGGCGTGCAGGTCATCACCGAGATCGCGCCCGAGGCCGACCATCTGACGGTCTTCCAACGCTCGGCCCAGTACAGCGTCCCGGCGCGCCACGGCGCGATCGACGCGGACTTCCTCGCCTCCATCCGTGCCGACTACGAGGGCTACTGGCAGCACGTGCGCAACTCGATCACCGGCTTCGGCTTCGCGGAGAGCACCACGCCGGCGAGCGCCGTCAGCGACGAGGAGCGTGAGGCGGTCTTCGAGAAGTGGTGGGACCACGGCGGGGGCTTCCAGTTCATGTTCGCCACCTTCAGCGACATCGGCGTCGACCTGTTCGCGAACAACGCGGCGACCGACTTCATCAAGCGCAAGATCGCCGAGACCGTCACGGACCCGGAGACCGCGCGCATGCTGACGCCGACCGACCTCTACGCGAAGCGCCCGCTCTGCTGCGACGGCTACTTCGAGACCTACAACCGCGACAACGTCGCGCTCGTCGACGTCAGGTCCGACCCGATCGTCGAGATCACCCCGCGCGGTGTCCGGACGACGAACGCCGAGTACGACCTCGACGTGATCGTGTTCGCCACCGGCTTCGACGCCGTCACCGGCAATACGCTCAAGATCGCACACACCGGCCGCGGCGGCGTCGACCTCGCCGACCACTGGGCGCACCGGCCGACGACGCACCTCGGGCTGATGACCAGCGGCTTCCCGAACATGTTCATGATGTTCGGGCCGATGGGGCCCTTCACCAACCAGCCGCCCGCCGACGAGGTGCAGATCGAGTGGATCGCCGACGCGATCCGGCACCTGCAGAAGACCGGCATGGACACGATCGAGCCCGCGGCCGAGACCGAGTCGGCGTGGGTCGCGACCTGCGACGAGATCGGGAACTCGACGCTGTTCCCGAAGGTCGACTCGTGGATCAACGGCGCCAACGTCCCGGGCAAGCCCGTCACGATCATGTTCTACATGGCCGGTCTCGGCGCCTACGCCGAGCGGCTGCGCGAGGCCAAGGACAACGACTACCCAGGGTTCCGCTTCACCGCGCCCGCCCGCACCCCCGCCTGACCGCCCACGATTCCCAACCAGGAGGACCGTCATGGGAAAGCTCGACGGCAAGGTCGCACTGATCACCGGCGCAGGGCGCGGTCAGGGCCGCTCGCACGCCCTGACCTTGGCCCGTGAGGGCGCCGACATCATCGCGGTCGACGTGCCGGGCAGTGTCGAGAGCATCGAGTACGAGCTCTCCGGCAGCGACGACCTGGCCGAGACCGTCAAGGGGGTCGAGGAACTCGACCGCCGCATCATCGCCGTCGAGGGCGACGCGCGGTCGCAGGAGGCACTGGACGGGGCCGTCGCCGCCGGCCTGTCCGAGTTCGGCCAGATCGACATCCTGGTGGCCAACCACGGCGTGCTGAGCATCGAGAACTTCTGGGAGATGAGCGAAGAACGCTGGACCCAGATGATCGACATCAACCTGTCCGGCATGTGGCGGGCGGCCAAGGCCGTCGCCCCGCACATGATCGAGCGGGGCCGGGGGGCGATCTGCATGACGGCCTCGATCAACGCGATCGAGACCGGCCCCGGCTACACGCACTACAACGTGTCGAAGGCCGGGGTCGTCATGCTGATGAAGAACGTCGCGCTCGAGCTCGGCGGCTACGGCATCCGCTGCAACGCGATCTGCCCGGGAGCCGCGAACACCAAGATCGTGGACTGGCAGGGGCTCTACGACAACCTGATCTTCCCCGGCGCCGGCCACTCCGATCTCTGGGACGCGACGAGGAACTGGACCGCGCTGAAGGACCGGCGGCTCCTGGACCCTCAGACCCTGTCCAACGGCGTCCTGTTCCTCGTGTCCGACGACGCCAAGGACATCACCGGCGTGGCCCTGCCGATCGACGCGGGCCACCTGATCCTGCCCGGCTACAACCACACTCCCGGCTGAGAGCGGTGCGGCGGGCCGTCCCGGACGGCCCGCCGCCCAGGTCGCCCGGTCTGGGACGACCCGTGTGGCGGGGTGCGGCGTCGGTCAGCCGGTCCTGGCCACGCGGGTCTCCGGCCGCAGCTCCCGGCGGGTCCGCACGATCGGGAACGCGGCCACCACGATCGCGACGGCCGCTGCGATCGCGCCGACCCGGACGTCGGCCTCGAGCGTCGCGAGCCCGAGGACGGCATCGACGGAGTACCCACCGGGACCGGTGAAGCCGACCGTCGCCACCACGACCGCGAGCACCAGCGGGTACTCCCCTCCGCCGCCCGTGTTCCACCGCGAGCCCGACCTCATGGTCGACGCGGCCCCCGCGACCAGCATCGTGCCGGTCCCGACGGCCACGCCCACAGGCGTCGCGATCCCGAGGGCGAGCAGGACCGCGGCGACGAGCTCGCACAGCGACGCGAGCACCGCCATCCGCCGTCCCGGACGCTGGCCCAACGCCTCGAACACCGTCGTCGCCCCGCCGAGTCCCGGCCCGTGGAACCATCCGAGCAGTTTCTGGGTGGCGTGCGCGAAAAGGACGAACCCGAGCAGGGCTCGAACGACCAGAAGTCCGATGTCCGGTCCCATCATCTTCTCCTCGACTCTCGGCGGGCTCGGCCTCCGACCCCGTTCACAGGATTTCGAACCGGGTGTCCGACAGCGTCATCCGCACGTCGAACGAGCCCTCGTTGAGCTGCCACGGGACGATTCGGTACGACCGCAGGCCCTGGGAATGGAACGGGTCGCGATCGGCGATCTCCTTCGCCTCGGCGATCGACCCGGCGCGCAGGACGAGCAGCCCCGAGCCCGAGTAGCGGTAGTCGTCGCCGAGCATCGGGCCCGCGAAGAGCAGCTGGGCCGACCTCTCGATGTCGGAGAGCCACTGCTTGTGCGAGTCGAGGTTCGGCCGGATGTCCTCGTCGGAGGACACTCCCTCGGCCGGCTCGGTGAAACAGAGGAATACCACCTTCTGGGCACCGGAATGGCGCTCGTCGGGCCGTGCCGAAATGTTCTCACTCATGTCCGACTCCTTTCGTCCGACGACCGTGGTCCGGCGTCGTTGTTCCGTCGATGCGGTGCTCCGAGCCGGCCGCCGGCCCGGAAATCACGTGTTCACGCGATGTGAGGTACGCGGCATCGGGGCAAGGTCGCACCGACCCAGTCGAGACAGGTCGGTCGATGCCACGACCACACGTTCCGGAGGTTCCAGTGCCCGCTTCGCCTCTCACCGACGAGACCGTCGCCTTCCGGGCGACGATGTCGCACCTGCCCTCGGGCGTCTCGGTGATCACCACCCGGGCCGGTGACCTGCCCGTCGGCATGACGGCCAGCTCCGTCACGGCGCTCTCCCTCGATCCGCTGCAGTTGCTGGTCTGCGTGGGCAACCATCTCTTCACCCGGAAGGCGATCTCCACCCACGGTCGCTTCGGTGTGAACGTGCTCGGTGAGGCCTCCGGGGACCTCGCCCGCCGGTTCGCCGCGAAGGGCGACCGCTTCGCGGGGGTCGAGTACGACGAGCAGCACGGCGTCCCGATGCTCCGCGACGCGCTCGCGAGCGTGGTCTGCGACGTGGCCACCGAGGTGGCCAGCGGCGACCACACGATCTTCGTCGGCGCCGTGCGCACGTTCGAGCACCACGGCGCCGGTCGCCCGCTCGTCCATTTCCGCGGTGAGTTCGGCCGGATCGCCTGATCGATGGCCGGGCGTCCGGACCCGCCGCCGGCGTGGTCGCGCACCCCCGGCCGCGACGGCCGTCTGATCGGCCGGCTCCGGTCGAGCACCGACGGCGTGGTCGTCGTCAGTGGCCCGGCCGGGGCCGGCAAGAGCATGCTGGTCGACGGATGGGCCCGCGGCGAACGGCACGTCCGGGTCGTCCGCGTCGCCCCGCGGCACAACTCCGCCGACACGCTCCGCCACGACGTCCTCGCCACGGTCGGGGCCGCCCCGGGGCCGGCGGATCCTGACGCCGACTGGTGGCCGGAGCGGCTCGCCCGCGTGCTCGCTGCGGGCCCGTACACCGCCGACCGTCCGTGCCGGCTGGTCCTCGACGGCGCCGACACGATCGCCGACCCGGAGGCGCAGCTGGTACTGCAGGACCTCGTCGAGCGGCGGCCTGCTCTGTTGCGGCTGCTCGTCACGACCCGACACCGCAGCCCGAGCTGGATCGCCCGTGGCCGGGCGTGCGGGTTGGCCACGACGATCACGGCCGACGAGCTGCGCCTGCAGCCGGCCGACGTGCGCGCCCTCGTCGGCCACGACCTCCCTGAGCTGGACGGCTGGGCGCTGGGTGTGGGGCTCGTCGCCGAGCTCGGCAGGCGGGGCGCCGGGCCCACCATCCGGGACTACCTCCGTTCCGAGGTGATGGGCCGGGTGACGACCGAGGTCCGGCACCTGCTGTACGCCGTCTCGGTCGCGGGCGCGACCTCCCCCGCGCTCGCGATCCATCTGACGGGCAACGCCGCCGCCGGCCGCCTGCTCGCACAGTTCGCGGACACGTCGCAGTTCGCGACCGTGGCCGACGGGCCCGTCTTCACCCTCCATCCGGTGCTGTCCGCACACCTGCGCGACGAGCTGGCCGTCGAGCACTGGGAGTCGTCGGTCGCGCTGCGCCGCAGACACGCCGAGTGGCTCGCCACGCACGGCCGACTGGACCTGTCGACCCGCTGCTACGTCGAGCTGGGCGACGGTGGGACGGCGCGTCGCTCGCTGCTCGCCCACTGGCAACGATGCGTGCTGTCGGGACGGCCCGAGGTGGTCCACGACGCCCTCGACACCCTGCCCCCCGACCAGCTGGCGCCGGACCCGCGGACGTGCGTCGTCGCGGCGATGGCCCGGATCGCCGCCGGCGACCACCGCGGCTGGCGGCGATGGATCGACGTCGCGGCGGCCGCCGAGACCACCGAGCTGGAACCGGGTCTGCCCGTCGGGGTCGCCGTCGCCGCGTCCCGACGGCTGGCCGAGGCGGTGACGAGCGGGACGGTGACGAGCGGGACGGTGCCGAGCGGAACGGTGCCGGACCGCGACGCAGATCCTCCGCTGCACGGGCTCTGGATGGCGATCTCGGAGGTCGCCGACGGACTCGCCCTCATGTGGTCGGGCGACGGCGTCGCGGCGACCGCACGCTTCCGGCGGGCCGAGGTCGCGTCCCGGATCTCCGGGGACCAGCTCGCCCTCGTCCATGCGCTCGCCGGACTCGCTCTCACCGCCGCTCGCGACGGCGCCCCCGACACGGACCTGCTCGCCGACGAGGCGATCGCCGTGGCCGACCGGCTCTCGCCGCAGTGCCGGTGGGTCGTGGTGAACGCCCACCTCGCGCTCGCCACCGCGCACCTGTCGGCCGGTGCGGCGCAGAGTGCCCGGGCCGCCGCCCGCACCGTCCTCGAGGTGCTCGAGGCGTTCCCCGACGAGCTGGAGCAGCGGAGCCGGGCCGCCGCCCGCGACGTCCTCGCCGCGCTCGACCGGACCGCGGCGCGCCGCGAGCAGCGCGCACGCGATCTCTCGTCGCGGGAGCAACGGGTGCTGCGGGCCCTCTGCGGTCCGCTGACGCTGCGGGAGATCGCCGACGAGCTCTTCGTCTCGCACAACACGGTGAAGAGTCAGGTTCGGTCGATCTTCCGCAAACTCGGTGTCCACGACCGGGCGGCGGCGGTGGCAGCCGCCCGGTCCTGGAGTACACGGGAACGGTGACATCACACCGCTGCGGCGCTGTCCTGGCGGCGGGCGTACTCCGCCTGCGTCAGGTAGTCGGTGCGGTCCTCCTCGCGGACGGTCTCGATTCCGCAGATCTGCCGCGCGAGGTCGGCGACCGGCCCGGCCGCCGACATCTCGGCCCGCTTCATCGTGAAGGTCCGGATCGCGAGCAGCGGCGTGCCGTTGAAGTTCTCGAACGTCGCCATGCGCGCACCCCAGTCCGACTGGAACAGGTCGCGGATCACCCGGCTGATCTTCAGCCGGTCGTGCGGACGGCCGACCGGCCCCGTGTGCAGGGCCTCCAGCCACGGCCGCAGCGCCGGCTCCTGCCACTGTCCCTCGGAGGGGAACACGAGCGCGGCGCGCCCGGCCAGGTCGACCAGCTCGGCGCTGAGCCGGGCGATGTTCTCCAGGTAGTAGGCCCGGCCGAAGTCGAACATCAGCACGTTGGGCTTGTACGTGCCGCCGGGGGTGAGGAAACCCTCCTCCTCGCAGCCCAGCACGTGCGCCTTGAGCGTCTGGTGAAAGCCTGCGAACTGGGCGAGGCGAGCGGTGACGGGCGGGAGCTGGGCCACCCCGGTGTGCTCGGTGATCAGCAGCGCGAGGCCGAGCATCAGCTCCGCGCGCACCATCTCCCGCACGAGGCCTTCGTAGTGGACCCAGTCGAACACCCGCTGCGGGTAGTACGAGGCGTGCGCCGGGTTCCCGAGGTGGAACACCCGGTTCCACGGGATGAAGACGTTCTCGAAGATGACGGTCGTGTCCAGCTCGTCGCCCTGGGCGGCCATCGGGTGCTCGACGGTCTCGCCGTCACGGACGTTGCTCTCGCGCGACACCATCGTGACGCCGGGGGCGTTCGCCGGCACCGCGGCGAAGATGATCTGCTCCTCGGGGATTCCCGGCCGGTAGAAGACCCCCACGTTGAGGACGTCGCAGAAGACCGCGCCGGTGGCGATCGCCTTCACCCCGGTCACGACGATCCCGTCGTCGGACCGGGACACGACCCGCAGCGCGGGCGACTCGGCCTGCGCCGACTCGCGCGACCGGTCGGTCTGCGGGTCGACGAACGCGATCGCACAGTTGAGGTCGCCGGCCTTGGCCTCCTCGAAGAAGTCCAGGATGCCTGCGGTGAGGTCGCGCCCGTCGGTACCGATGGACTGATCGCTCCACGGCTGCGGATCGTCGACGTAGGTCCGCAGCACCGAGTTGTTGACGTCGGGCGACCGCGGTGCCGAGCCCGCACCGAGCAGCCGCATGACGGTCTCGTGGTAGCGCCGCTTGCGGCGGAGCCCGTCCCTGTCGGTGTTCTTGAACCACATCATCGAGCGCCGGACGCCGTCGTCGTCGACGTAGGTCAGCACCTCCTCGAGGTCCGGGCGGTGGTGCAGGTCGTAGAAGTCGGCGGTCAGCCGGGCGAAGGCCCGCGTCGCGGGATGGGTCGCGACGTTGTCGATCAGCTCGTCGCCCACCCATACCCGGCGGCCGTCGTCGAGAGCGTCCAGATACTGCCTGCCAGTGCGCATCGGAGTCCTTCGTCGGTCGGTGTCGGTCCGGCGAAGTGTGGGTGCGGTCGGGGTGAGAGCCGGGGGCGCGCGCGGCTTTCACCCGGGTGAAAGCCGACCGGCGTCGGGTGCGCCCACCGCGCCGAACGCCCATGCTGGTGTCATGCCGCCCGTGCGTCGGGAGATCACCGAGGCCCTGGCCGCCCTGGACCGGGGCATGCCGTCGGCGCTCCTGGTGGAGCTCGACGAGCGGACCCGCGCATCGGGAGCGTTCGCGCAGCTGACCGCCGCTGCGCGCGCCGCGGCCCACGCCGTCGTCGTCGTGCCGGCGCGGGAGAGCGACGAGCTGTCCGCGACCTCGGCGCTGCTGGAGGTCCTCGCCGGGTCGGACACGGGTGACGCCGACGGCGGCGCCATCGCCGACCGGGTCGCCGAGCTGCTCGACGCGCGGTCACACGACGCGCCGGTCGTCGTCGTGATCGAGAACGCGCGCTGGACCGACCCCGCGACACTGCTCGCCCTGCGAACACTCCCGGAGCGCCTGCGGCACCTCCCCGTCCTGTGGGCCGTCGGTGTGGAGCCCGGATCGTCACGGGTCGACCGCGTCGTCGCCGCGCTGCGCCGGATCGGTGCCGTCACGGTCCCGCCGGAGCCACCCGGTTGGGACGCGGTCGCCGGCGGGCCGGCGGCACTGCTGAAGGTCGGATCGGTGATCGGGATCGAGTTCGACCCGGACGTCGCCGCCCGCATGCTGGGGACCTCCGTGGGGAGCCTCCTCCCGGAGATCGACGCCGCCCTCGCCGGCGGCGTGCTCGTCGACAACGGACCGACGTTGCGGTTCGCCGACGCCCGGTTCCGCGACGACCTCTACGGGTCGCTGCCGTCCTCGGTGCGCCGTGCGCTGCACCACGAGGTCGCCCGCCACACGATGGCGTGGCCGGGTGGGGAGGCTGCGGCCGTCCGGCACCTCGCCCGGTCGACCGGGCGGCTCTCGGACGAGGATCTCGGCATGGTCCGCGGTGCCGTCGGGCGGCTGGCCACCGTGTCCCCGGAAGACGCCGCAGAGCTCGCCTTCCAGGTCAGCGAGCTCTTCGCCGGGTCCGACCCGCACCGTGTCGAGTTCCTGATCACGGGGGCGACCCACCTCGGCCGGACGAGCCGGGTCGGGGAGGCGCTGTCGATCCTCGAGCACCTGCAGGTCAGCGGCCTGGCCACGACGGAGGAGGCGCGACTGCGGCTCGTCGCCGCGCACCTGCACCAGGCGGCCGGTGACGACCACGAGGCGATGGACCACGTCACGCACGCCCTGGCCCTCCCGACCCTCGACGCACACGTCGAGCTCGCGCTCCTGAAGGTCCGCGCCGCCGGTCACGTCAACCTCGGTGAGACCGACGCGGCGATCCGGGTCTCGCGGCCCCTCCTCAGTACTGCCCGCAGCAGTGCCGACCCCGCGACCCGGGTCAGCGCGGACCTGTTCGCCTCACAGCTGGCGTTCAGCCAGGCGAAGGTCACCGCCGCGATCGAGCTCGCGGAGCAGGCGGCCTCGGGTGTCGAGGTGTCGGCCACCAGGCCGCTGCACGCACCGCGGATACCCGAGCTGTGGCTCGCCACCGTACTGCTCTCGTCCGATCGCGCCGACGAGGCGGCCGACCTCCTCCTCGAGGGGCAGCGCCACTACGAACGACGTGGGCTGGGCTGGTCGGCGCCCTACTGGCACACCGTCCGGGCGATCGAACGCTGGATGTGCGACGAGCTCGACGACGCCGCCGCCGAGGCGGAGACCGCGCTGGAGGTCGCCGACCGGCTGGACATCGTGCGGACGCGACGCCTCACCCGGGCCGTCCTGGCCGTCATCGAGGTTGACCGCGGCCGGGTGGACGACGCCCGTCGGGCGCTCGACGGAGCGACGCTCCCCCGCCGACCGAACGCATTCGACATCTGGACGGCCGCCGCGCACCTGCGGCTGGCACCGGACAGTGCCGACGACGCACACCGCTGGCTGGATCGCCACGGCAACCGCGCGCGGCTGATGTCCCTGCCGCCCAGGCTGTGGCCGAGCCTCGTCGTTCCCGGCAGACCCGGGCGTCGCCTCCGCGACGTTCTCTGCGAGATCGGCCGCGCCGCACACGACCAGCGCGTCGTCATAGCCGCCGTGGAGACCGCCACGTCGGCGGACCGGCGGTCGGCGTCCACCCGAGCCGTCGCGACGGGAGAGCGCGCGACGTCCGGTTGGGCCGCCCTGACGGCCTCGGAGCGGCGCGTCGCGCGGCTCGTCGCCGAAGGGCACACCAACCGCGCGATCGCCGAGCGGCTCCACGTCTCCGTCCACACCGTGGGCACGCACCTGCGTCACGCGTTCACCAAGCTCGACATCAACACCAGGGTCGAGCTGACCCGCGTCGCGCTCCTCCGGGGTGACGTCGCCGGCGACGCCTGATCTCCCGTGACATCGCGTGTTCGCGCGATGTGGTGCTCCGGGCGCCCCACCGACAATCGGTCGGGAACCACACCCGGACCTCGGGTCCCAAGGAGGAAGACATGCACGACCACGTCGTCGACGGCCGCCGGCCCGGGGCCGGGGCCCCGGGGGCGAGCGGAGGAGGTGGTCGCGGCGAGCTTCGCCGCGACACCCGACGCCAGGCTGCGTCACGTGATGACCTCCCTCGTCGAGCACCTCCACGGGTTCGTCAAGGACGTGCGGCTCACCAGGGCCGAGTGGGCGACGGCCATCCGGTTCCTCACCGAGACCGGACACATGTGCTCCGACACGCGGCAGG
Organism: Pseudonocardia sp. D17; assembly: GCF_036984265.1. NCBI lineage: Bacteria > Bacillati > Actinomycetota > Actinomycetes > Pseudonocardiales > Pseudonocardiaceae > Pseudonocardia > Pseudonocardia sp. D17. The sequence continues at coordinate 71,260 of NZ_BPRG01000005.1, forward strand.
AGTTCATCCTGCTGTCCGACGTGCTCGGCATCTCGATGCTCGTCGAGACGCTCGCGACCCCCTCGGACGGAGTCCTGACCGAGTCCACCGTCGAGGGCCCGTTCCACATGGTCGACTCCCCCGGGCGAGAGCTGGGAGCGTGCATCTCGGGACCTGCCGACGGCGACCCGTGCCTTGTCCTGGGCACTGTCACCGACCTCGACGGCCGGGCGGTACCGGGCGCCGGCGTCGACGTCTGGCAGGCCGACGCGCACGGGTACTACGACGTCCAGCGGCCCGACGTCGACCCCGAGGACAACCTGCGCGGACTGTTCAGCACCGACGGCGGCGGCCGGTTCTGGTTCCGCACCGTCGTGCCGCGGTACTACCCGATCCCGTCCGACGGCACCGTCGGAGAGCTGCTGCGGGCCACCTCGCGCCACCCCAACCGTCCCGCGCACATCCATTTCGAGATCTCGGCCCCCGGCATGCGCACCGTCACGACCCACCTGTTCGTCGACGGGACGCCCTACCTCGACTCCGACGCGGTCTTCGGGGTCAAGGAGAGCCTCGTCCGCGAGTTCACGACGGTCGACGACCCGGTCCGGGCCGCCGAGGTCGGCCTGCCGAACCCCTTCCGGACGGTCGAGTTCGCCGTCGTGCTCGACCGCCACGACCCGATCGGGGAGCGGGCACGATGATCACTCCGCCGCAGCCGTTCGTCCACGAGGCACGGCCGATGCGCGTCCGGTTCGGCGCGGCGCTGGACGCGGTGCTCGCCGACGAGGTCCGCCGCGCCGGGCTGCGCCGGACGCTGGTGGTCTGCTCCCCCGGGCAGGTCGGGCTCGGGGACCGAGCCGCTGCCGCCCTCGGCGAGCTCTCGGCGGGGGTCTTCGCCGAGGCCCGCGTGCACGTACCGGCCGAGACCGTCGAACGCGCCGTCGAGCACGCCGCCCGGGTCGGTGCCGACGGCTGCGTCGCCGTGGGCGGGGGCTCGGCCGTCGGCCTCGCCAAGGCCGTCGCGCTGCACCGCGGACTGCCGATCGTCGCCGTACCCACCACGTACGCCGGATCCGAGATGACGCCCGTCTGGGGCATCACCCGAGACGGGCTCAAGACCACCGGCCGGGACTCCCGCGTCCTGCCCACGAGCGTGCTCTACGACCCCGGGCTCAGCGTCGGGCTCCCCATGCACGTCACGATGACCAGTGGGCTCAACGCGATCGCCCACGCCGTCGAGGCGCTCTACGCACCCGACGCGAACCCCGTCACGTCGTTGCTCGCGACCGAAGGCATCCGCGCGATGACCACGTCGCTGACCCGGATCGCCGACCGCCCCGTCGACCGCGACGCCCGCGCCACCGCCCTCTACGGCTCCTGGCTCTGCGGCGCATGTCTCGGCGCCACGACGATGTCGCTGCACCACAAGCTCTGCCACGCCCTCGGGGGGACCCTGGACCTGCCCCACGCCGAAACCCACGCGGTGCTGCTCCCCCACGCCCTCGCCTACAACCAGGACGCGGCGCCGGTCGCCCGGCGGACCCTTGCCGAGCTGCTGGGCTCGACCGACCCCGCCCTGGCCCTCTGGGAACTGGCCCGCACGCTCGGCGCACCCCGGTCGCTCGCGGAGCTCGGCATGGCTGAGGCGGACATCGGCCCCGTCGCGGAGCAGGTCGTCGCGCATCCCTACGCCAATCCCGCACCCGTGACACCCGAGGGGGTGGACGGACTGCTCCGAGCGGCATGGTCGGGTCGGGTCCCAGGACGAGGAGGCCGGTAACCGGGTCAGGCGTCGGGATCGGTTTCGGTGTCGACGACCCGGCCGGGTTCCGGGCGCTCACCCAGGCGCGCCCGCCCGGCGAGCGTGCTGCCCACCAGCAGGTCGTACACGCAGATGCCCACGACCCCGCCGATCAGCGGACCGACGAGGGGTATCCACCAGTAGTTGTCGAAGTACGTTCCGCCGCCCGGGAACGCCAGCCGGCCCCACCCCTCGATGTAGGTCAGCAGTCTGGGGCCGAGGTCACGGGCGGGGTTGATCGCGTAGCCGGCGTTGGTCCCGAAGCTCAGGCCGATGGCGACCACGACGAAGCCGATCAGGAGCGCGCCCATGTTCGCCCGCGGGGCCTGGTTGCGGCTGTCGACGAGTGCGGCGATGAGCCCGAGCAGCAGCGCGGTCCCGACGATCTGGTCGATCAACGGTCCCCACAGCCCGCCGTGGAAATAGCTCGCCGGGAACGTCGCGAAGATGGAGAAGGTGGACTGCGACTGGGCCCGGTCGGCGATGTTGTTGGCGACGTCGAAGTCGACGATGGCGTCGCGGTAGAGCGCGTAGACGAGCGCCGCCGCGGCGAACGCCCCGAGCACCTGGGCGATCCAGTAGGCGGGGACCCGGCTCCAGGCGAACCCACGTCGGACCGCGAAGGCGAGCGTGACGGCGGGGTTGAGGTGCGCGCCGCTGATCCCGCCCGCGACGTAGACGCCGAGGACGACGGCCAGCCCCCATCCCCACGCGATGATCAGCCAGTTCGCGGGGCCGAATGGTGTCGACTCGCGGCCCGAGCCGGGCAGCCCGACGACCGCGACGGCGACCGAGCCCAGCCCGAACATGATCAGGACGAAGGTGCCGAGGAACTCGGCCAGCATCTCGCCGCCGACACCGGTCCGGAGCCGTGCCAGCCCCGGACCCGCCGCACGATCGACCGTCGTGGACACCTGTGCATCACCTGCCCGAAGTAGGAACGGTGACCGGGCCGAACCCGGCCCACGCGATGCATGACGATACTCAACGATTGCGCTATCGCAACTTTTTGGCTGCTGCCACGGGCCTACGGCGCCGCGGCCGAGGGCATCCGCCCTGCGCGAACGAGGACGAACCGCCGGGTCAGGAGGCGGCGTCGGCCACCGCGCGGTGCGCACGCACCATCGCCCGGGTGGCGAACGGCGAGTATCGCGGCGCCCAGGCGAGCAGCGCGGCGACGGCGAGCAGACCGACCCCGCCGACGGCCACGATCCCGGCGGCCAGCGTCGCGAACCCGGCGACAACCGAGACGACGACGGGCCCCGCCGCATTACCCGTATCGCCCATCAGTCGCCACATCGACAGGAACCGCAGCCGGTTGTCCGGTGGTGCCACGTCCGCACCGAGGGTCATGACGATGCCGGACCCGATCCCGTTACCGAAGCTCATCACCATCGCGACGACGGTCAGCCCGACGATCCCGCTGGTCAGCGGCAGGACGGCGATAGCTCCGCCAAGGACGAGCATCGACGGCACGGCGATGGCGAGCCGGCCGTGGCGGTCCATCACCTTGCCCGCCGGATAGAACAACGCCATGTCCACGGCGCTGGCGATCCCGAACACCAGGCTGGTCGCCTCGGCGGTCAGTCCGATGTGGACCGCCCACAGCGGGAGCACCGTCTGGCGGGCGGCGCGCGTCGCGCCGATCGCGAGCACCGCCGTCCCCAGCGTCATCAGCACGCGCCGATGCGCCTTCGCCGTGGCCAGCAGGCCCTGCCCGGCCCCGACCGGAGCGGCCGCCTTGACCCGCCCCGACCCGGCCGGCTCGATGTCGGGAATGACCACGAGCAACAGCGCCGCGATTCCCGCGGTCACGACGGCGACCACGTAGGCGGCGCGCAACGACGTCAGACCGATCACCGCCGCACCGACGAACGGCCCGATGAACAGACCGACCCGATGCGAACCCCCGAGCATCGACAGCGCCCGTGCGCGCAGGTTCAGCGGCGCCACCTCGGTCAGGTACGCCTGACGCGCGAGATAGAACGTCGCACTGCACATGCCCAGGACGAACAGGCAGACGCCCAGGATCGCCAACGACGGCGCGAAGAAGCAGCCGAGCATCCCGGCCATCGAGACCACACCCGCGAGGACCATCGCGCGCCGGTCACCCAGCCGCGCCGCCAGCGCGGCAGCCGGGAGATCGCCCACCAGCTGACCGATCCCCAGCAGCGCCACCAGGAAGCCCGCGGTCCCCGTGCTGGCGCCGAGGTCGATCGCGGTGATCGCGACGACCGGGATCACCGCGCCGTTGCCGATCTCGAAAACCATTGCCGGGAGGAAGACCGACGGCGCCATCGAACGCAACGTCGGCGGGGCGAGGCGCGGCGAGACCGTCATCGCCGGAGACGCTACCTCTTGGCATAGCTAATGAAACCGAGAGATCCGTCGCACCGGCGCTCACACCTGCGGGCGCCTCCGATCCCGCCGCCCACCCGTCCGACCGAGCCGGCGGTCGTGCCGCGTCGGGTGATCGGGGGACAGCGGGTTCGCCCTGCGGCTCGGCGGATCGCCGGACGAGAGCACGGCCGCGCTCGGAGCACCGTTGTCCGCAGCGGATCGACTCCGCCACCCGACCCCAGGAGCCCGTCATGAACACACTCGCGAAGTCCATCGCCGTCGTTCTCACCGCTGCCGCGGTCACCGGGGCGGGAGCCGGCGTGGCGTCGGCCGCGACGCCGACCGCCGCGCCGAGCGCCACCATCCACCTGACGGCGACCGACTCGTACAACCACGTCGCCGAGAGCGAGTTCACCCCCACCCAGGCCAGCGGTGGCGTCCTCGTGTGCCTGGAGGACGCCAACCACCTGAACCTGGCCCAGAGCCGCGCGAGCGGTCCGGCCGGCGACCTGACGATCCAGTTCTCGGCCACCGATCCCGTCCACGTCGTGATGACCCAGGCGGGCCGGACGATCTGGAGCGGCGACCAGGCCCCGACCCCGCTGTCGCAGGTCATCGTCCCGCTCCCGGCCGCGACCCCCCAGAGCTGACGACGGCGCTCGCGCTACGGCGGACCCGCGCTCCGGCCGGACCGCCGTGCCGCCCGACGTCACGCCGGCAAGGGGCGCGTCAATGATCCGCGTGCGACCCGGGCTCAGGCGCCCCCGCCGACGTCGTGGTGTCGGAGCCGTCAGCAGGCCGCGGCAGGCGCAGTCGCTTGAGCAGCAAGGCGTTGACGGCGACGAGGAAGCTCGACCCGGACATGGACAACGCCGCGATCTCGGGGCGCAGGACGAGGCCGAACGCCGGCGCGAAGACGCCCGCGGCGATCGGGAGCGCCACGGCGTTGTAGCCCACTGCCCACGCGAGGTTCTGTCGCATCTTCCGCAGCGTCCCCCGGCCGATCCGCAGCGCGACGGGAACGTCGAGCGGGTCCGACCGCATGAGCACGACGTCGGCGGTCTCGATGGCGACGTCGGTGCCCGCTCCGATGGCGACGCCCAGATCGGCCTGGGCCAGCGCCGGCGCGTCGTTGACCCCGTCACCGACCATCGCGACCCGACGGCCCTCACCCTGGAGGCGGGTGATCTGTGCGGCCTTGTCGCCGGGCAGGACGTCGGCGACGACGGTGTCGATGCCCAGGCCCTCGGCGATGCGGCGGGCGGTGGCCTCGTTGTCGCCGGTGAGCATGACGACCTCCACGCCGAGCTCGTGCAGTGCGGTGACGGCCGCCGCGGCGGTCGAGCGCGGAGCGTCGGCGAGCGCGATCACTCCGGCTGCCTGCCCGTCCACCGCGATCATCACGGTCGTGCGGCCTGCGCCGGCGAGCTCGTCGCGGCGGCGCCCGAGGTCGCCGACGGCCACACCGTCGCGCTCGAGCAGCCGGCTGTTCCCGACGGCGACCCGGTGGCCGTCGACGGTGGCGGTAGCGCCGTGACCGGGCACGCTGCCGAACTGCTCGGCGGCGCTGACCGCGATACCGCGCTCCTCGGCGTGGGTGACGATCGCGCGAGCGAGCGGGTGCTCGGAGTTGCGCTCCACCGCTGCGGTCAGCGCGATGAGCTTCTGCTCGTCGATGCCGGTCGCGACGACGTCGGTCACCTCGGGCTCACCCTTGGTCAGGGTGCCGGTCTTGTCCATGACGACGGTGTCGATACGGGCCGACGACTCCAGGGCGGTGGCGTTCTTGAACAGCACGCCGCGGCGGGCACCCAAGCCGGTTCCGACCATGATCGCGGTCGGGGTCGCCAGGCCGAGGGCGTCGGGGCAGGTGACCACGACAACCGTGATCGCGAACAGCAGCGCAATGGTCAGCGGCTCGTCGGAGAACAGCGCCCAGGCCGCGAACGTGACCGCCCCGCCGAGCAGCGCGACGAACACCAGCCAGAAGGCGGCCCGGTCGGCGAGCCGCTGGCCGGGCGCCCTGGAGTTCTGCGCCTGCTGCACGAGCGCGACGATCTGGGCGAGAGCACTGTCGGCGCCGACCTTGGTCGCCCGGACCCGCAGCGTTCCGTCGGCGTTCAGGGTGGCACCGACGACCTCGCTGCCGGGTTGCTTGTGCACCGGGAGGCTCTCGCCGGTGACCATGGACTCGTCGACGTCGGACTCCCCGTCGGCGACGGTCCCGTCGACGGGGATCTTCGCTCCGGGCCGCACGAGCAACAGGTCCCCGACGACGACCTCGGAGGTCGGCACCTCGATCTCGCGGCCTTCCCGCAGTACCACCGCGCGAGGTGGTGCCAGGTCGAGCAGCGCGCGGACGGCGTCGTTGGCGCCGCCGCGGGCGCGCATCTCGAACCAGTGCCCGAGCAGCACGAATGCCGTCAGCACGGTCGCGGCCTCGTAGAACACCTCGCCGCCACCGGTCAGGGTGACGACCACGGAGTAGCCCCAGCCGGCGCCGACGGCCACGGCGACGAGGACCATCATGTCCAACGTCCGGGCCCGCAACGCCCGGACCGCGCCGTCGAAGAAGATCCAGGCGGAGTAGAAGATCACCGGCAGGCTGAGGACCAGCGAGAAGACGTCGTCGCGCAGCCCGAACGGGGCCGCCGCGGTGAAGCCCAGGACCTCGCGGCCGATCGGGGACCACAGCAGCACCGGCACCGAGAGCAGCGCTGCGACGAGGAACCGGTTGCGCATGTCGGCGACCATCGCCGACATCGACATCTCGCCGTGGCCGCCGTGGCCCGTCATCTCGTGTGACGCCCGGGCGGGCGGCGCGCCGGCAGGGGCCTGCGCATGGCCGGCGTCGTGGCCGGCGTCGTGGCCGGCCGCCTCGGCGAGCGGGTCGCAGACGTGCTCGGGCACGGACCGCCCCGCGCAGGCGTAGCCGCAGTCGCGGATCCAGCGTGCCAGCTCGGCCACGGTGGTGCGGGTGGGGTCGTAGCGGACGGTGGCGGTCTGCGCGACCGGGTTCGCCTCCACCGCGTGCACGCCCGGCCGGCGACCGAGCACCGTCTCGACGACGGCCTTCTCGCTCGCCCACTGCACCCCACGAACGTTCAGCACCGCGGTCTCGAGCGGGCCGGCCGTCGTGCGCTGCGCCACCATCGTGCTCCTCCTCGGCTCGACCGCCGCAGACTCTATACCCCGCGGGGGTATCTGGCCACATCGTACGAGCTCCCACCACGCCACGTCGCTCCCGGGTGTCCGGCAGCGTCTCCGAGTCCGCCGGCGCGGCATGGTCATCCGATGGCCGCGCGGTCACCGACCCGGCTCGAAGACACCTCCACCGCCGCCCGGGCGGGGCGAACTCGACGACACCGCCACCTACGTCGAAACCGTTCCCACCCTGCGAGCTGCGCACCCTGCCTCGCGGCCGCGTCCTCGCCCTGCGCCGGGCGCGGCCGTTCCGTTCACTCCTCTTCGCGCGCGACAGGTGCTGACCGTCTTGCCGGCGCCTCGGCGTTCCGGTCATGCCTCAGAAGCGCTGTGGCGAGCGCGACGCTGATGCCGAGAGATGGCGCCAGACGGGGAACGGGGTGGCGTAACCGCCGCTGGGGTCGCGCAACCAGCCGGTCACGTACCCGGCGGCGAAGCCGCCCAGAGTCCCCACGGTGTTGATCAGAGCGATGTTCCGGACGAGCCGGGGGGAGGCGGCGAGATCGGTGGGGGCGCCGGGATCGGCCAGCAGACCGACCCGGACCCGGCGTCCGCGTTGCCGCCCGTCTCGGGTGGACCCGCCGTCCGACCGGTCGGGCGAACGGTCAGGTTCTCGGTCGCCCATGGCGCCCCTCCACGGCTCGTCGAGGCACTGAGGCCTTCGATCTACGCGCCCCTCAAGCACGCGTGGCTTGCGGGGCAACGGCGATGTCGGTGGCGGCCGGGTGGACCCGGCCGCCACCCTCCACTGTCGAAAGCCTTCTACCGGCGCAAACGTGCCGAAGGAAACGACACCACCAGGCCCTCGTCGCGCTGGCCCGCCGCCGGGTCAACGTCGTGCACGCCACGCTGCGCATCAGAACCGAGTTCCGGCCCGACCACCGAGCACCCGCCCGCTCGACAACAGCACTAGGCAGCCTCCTCATCGGTCTGGCCGAGCGCTCCCGGCTCGAGCGGGCCTTCATTGCACCTGCCACAGCGTCGGCCCGGTATCGGCAGATATGCCGGTACCGGGCCGGCCCGACCCGCCCGACCGAGCCACCTCGGCAGCAGGTGTCCCCCGGGCGCTGCCGGACTCCCGCGACGGAGGCGCGTGTTCCTCGGACCGGCACCGGACGACCACCGCTCCCCCCGACCCCGCCGGGCCGCCGGGCCGGTCTCCGGTTTAGGTCACCCGCGTCCGTGGTAGTAACACCCGCTCCATGTTGTGACTGACTACCCGAGCGGCGTCCTCCCAGCACATCGAGCAGCCGTTTCAGTGACGGCCGGGCTCGGGCCGCTGCCGCGGCGATCCTCGGAGGGCACATGCGCTCGCACCAGGCCGGTGAGCTGATGCTGGCCGAGACCGCCGCCTCGGCCGGCACCACCTCCGAGCGCGCGCAGGCCCTGCTCGAGGACCTCCGCCGGCTCGTCCCGTTCGACGGCGCGTGGCTGGCGCTCGCCGACCCGATGGGCCACGGCTACCGCTTCCTGGCGAGCCTCGACCTCGACGGCCCGATCGTCGAGTTCCTCTCCGGTCCGCTGATGGCGCGGGACGTCGAAGTAACCGGCACCGACCGGGCACGCCCCCCGCTGAGCCCGTCGGACCTGCCCTATCCGGCCGAGGAGCTGCCGACGTGGGCCGAATGCCTCATCCCGTCCGCGATCGACGAAGCGCTGGCCCTCGCCCTCGTCACACCGGAGGGGCGGCACGTCGGCTTCCTCGCGCTGCTGTCCGGCGACCGCCGCCCACCCTCCCCCCTCACGCGCCGCAGACTCGGACGGCTCGGACCGGTGCTCGCACGCGGCATCGACCCGATGCGCTCGCTTCTCACAGCCGCACACCTGGTGCACGGGGCCACGGCCGGCGTGGTGCTCTACATCGACGAACGCTGCCAGGCACTGCCGGGCCTTCCCGCGGACGAGCTGCTGACCCCGTCCTCCCCCGTCCTGGCCACCGCACGCGAACGCATCGGCGACGGGCACGTCTACTCCTCGTTCCTCTGGCCGGTGGGCGGGTCCCACGCCCCGCGTGGGCACGTGCGCGTGACCGCTCTGGCCGCCCCCGAGGACGTCCCGCCGGGGCTGACCGGGCTGGCCCTGCTGTCACCTGCGAGCGACGTCCACGGGCTCACGCCGCGGGAACTGGAAGTGCTGGGCTTCCTGGTCGAGGGGTGTTCCAACCAGCAGATCGCTCATACGCTCGTCGTGGCTCCACGAACCGTGGCCGCGCACCTGGAGCACGTCCTCGGCAAGCTCGGGGCACCGACACGGACACTCGCCGCGGTCCGCGCGGAACGAGGCGGCCTCTACGTTCCGGCCCCGCTTGCCGGCAGGCATGGGTGAGTCGGCGCCGGAGCGCGGGCCCACCGTAGCGACCCTTCCCAGGCCGGAGACCCGGCCCGGCCGGCGCAGGGCTCTGGAAGTACCCCGGGGACGACATCGGCCGATCGACGTCGACGCCTAGAACCGGTCCCCGGGTCTGAGCCGCGGTCGCCCGACCGAATCCCGAGGACCAGCGCGGGACGGCGCCTCCGGGAGAAGACGCGGACGACACGACGTTCACGCGGACCACGGCCGAGCGAGCCGGGCTACCCGGGGGACGGTGGGGTGTGTCGACCACGCCAGTTCCGGCGTTGCTTCCGGCGACGTCCTTCTCCTTGCGCGTCACCAGGCCTTGGCGAGGTGCTCGTGCACCATGCGCACCGCCATCGCGCCCTCACCCGCCGCCGAGGCGACCCGCTTCACCGAGCCGCTCCGGACATCGCCGGCTGCGAAGACGCCGGGCAGGCTGGTCTCGAGCAGCAGCGGGTCGGGGCCGCCGGACCTTCCCCGCTGCGCCGGCCGGCGCGCGTCCGGCCCGGTCAGCACGTAGCCACCGGAGTCCAGGGCGACCGAGTCCGGCAGCCACGACGTGCTGGGCTCGCCCCCGATGAACACCATGAGGTCGCGCGCGCGCAGACGCTGCTGCTCACCGGTCACCGTGTCCGTCACGACGACGGCCTCGAGGCGGCCGGCCTCGCCCTCCAGGCCCTCCACCATGGTGTGCAGATGCACCTCGATGCACGGATCCTGGACGATCCGGTCGGCGAGGTAGCGCGACATGTTCTCGTCGAGTTCGTGTTCCCTGACCACCAGGTGGACCTCGGCCGCATGGCCCGCGAGGAAGACCGCGGCCTGGCCGGCCGAGTTGCCCCCGCCCACGACCACCACCGGGTCTCCGACGCACTGCTGGGCCTCGATGGGCGTGGCCGCGTAGTACACGCAGGTGTCCTCGAACTGCCTCAGTCCGGGGACCGGGAGCCGGCGGACGCGCACGCCGGACGCGATGATCACCGTGCGGGTGGCCAGCTCACCGCCGTCGGCGAACCGCAGCACGTGGTTCCCGTCGCGCTCCTCCAACCCCACCACCTCCGACGGTACGGACCGCCGCGCCCCGAACTTCTCCGCCTGCAACACGGCGCGCTCGGCCAGCTCGCCCCCGGCGATCCCGGAGGGGAAGCCGACGTAGTTCTCGATGCACGACGTCCGCGCCGCCTGCCCGCCCAGCGCGACGCCGTCGAGCAGCGCGGTGTCCAGGCCCTCCGAGGCGCCGTACACAGCCGCCGCGAGCCCGGCAGGGCCGGCCCCCACGACCACGAGATCGCAGATCTCCCGGCCGTCACCGATGTCGCAGAGTCCGAACATCGGCGCGAGGTCGGCAGTCGAGGGGTTGCGCAGCAGCCGGTCCCGGTACAGCACGATCGGCGTGTCGCCGGGACCGAGCCCGAGGGAGCGGAGCAGCTGCTCGGCCGTGGGGTCGGTCTCCAGGTCCCGGAAACGGTGCGGGAGCCGGTTGCGGACGGCGAACTCGCGCAGCTGCCTGGTGGTGGCCGAATACCTGGAGCCGATGATCCGGAACCCGATGCCCTCGCCCAGCATCAGCCATCGTCGGACGAGGTAGGCCTGCAGCACGAGATCACCGAAGGCGTGGTCCCGTGCCGCGACGGCACGCAGCCGGTCGGCCGGAACCGCCAGGACCTCACCCGGGTCGACGACGACGTCGCTCAGGAACGCCGGCTGCCGCGTGAGGACACCGAGCTCGCCGAGGAAGCGGCCGGGCCCGTGCAACCGCGCCACACGCTGGTCGGGCGTCCCGAGCGCTTCGACGACGGCGACCCGGCCGGAGAGCACCACGTAGAAGGTGTCCTCCACCTCGCCCTCGGCGACAAGTACGTCCCCGCGTGTCGTGGGCCGACGCTCCCCCCAAGCCGCCAGCTCCCGGAGGCGCGTCTCCTCGAGGCGGGGGAAGGCCCCGGACACGTCCGGCGTCTCCCCGGGCGGCACGTCGGCCAGCAGTTGCCCGACGCCAGGGCTCTGCTGGTCGGCCGACTCCCGGGCGGTCACACCGGTGCCTCGTCGACGAAGCACCACCACCAGTCCTCGCCCGGCTCGAACGACCGGATGATCGGGTGGCCGACCAGGCCGGCGTGCCGGCGGGCATGCCTGCCCGGGGACTGGTCGCAACAGCCGACGTGCCCGCAGGTCAGGCACAGCCGCAGATGGACCCAGGGCGATCCGATCCGCAGGCACTCCTGGCATCCCTCGGGCGTGCGGGGCTCGACGTCGTCGCGGACGAACGCCAGGTGCGGGTCGAGCCCTACCGGAACGTTCATCGGTCCTCGGTTCCCTTCGACTGCAGTGCCTGGTCCAGCCAGCTTCGCAACGCCGGCTCCGGTGCGGCTCCGGGCTGGCGGGCGAGTACCTCGCCGTCCCGCAGGACCATCAGCGTGGGGACGGCGCGCACCTCGAACCGCTGGGAGAGCCGGGGCGCCCGGTCGACGTCGACCTTGACCAGCTTGAGCTCACCGGCTCGCTCGGTGGCCAGCCGTTCGAGGACGGGACTCACCATCCGGCACGGCCCGCACCAGGTCGCCCACAGATCCACGAGTACCGGGACCGGAGCCCGCTCCGCGACCTCGGCGAAGTCGTCGTCGCCCGAGTCGGCGATCCAGGGCAGGCGCTGGTGGCAGTTGCCGCACTTCGGCACCGAGCCTGCGGACACCGGTACCCGGTTCCGCTTCCCGCAGTGCGGGCAGACGATGGTGCTCGTCCGCGCCGTCGCCGAGGCGCTCACGCCTGCGCCCCGACGGGCTGGCGGGTGACGACGAGCCGGTCGTCGCCCACGTCGACCCGGATGGTGGACCCCTCGATGGTTCCGTCGCGCAGCAGCGCGCGGGCAACCTGGGTCTCGACCTCCCGGGCGATGAACCGGCGCAGCGGACGGGCCCCGTACACCGGGTCGTAGCCCTCGTGCGCGATGAAGCGGCGGGCGCCGTCGCCGATCTCCACGGTGATGTTGCGCTCGGCGAGCCGCACGCGCAGGTCGGACAGCATGAGCTCGACGATGTTCTCGATCTCGCCCTGGCTCAGCGGCGTGAACAGCACGGTGTCGTCGACCCGGTTGAGGAACTCGGGCCGGAAGTGGGCCCGCAGCTCGGCCATCACGAGATCACGTGCCTCCGGCTCGAGCCGGCCGTCGTCGGTGACCCCGTCGAGCAGGTACTGCGACCCGATGTTCGACGTCATGATGATGACGGTGTTGCGGAAGTCGACGGTGCGCCCCTGCGCGTCGGTGAGCCGGCCGTCGTCGAGGACCTGCAGCAGCGTGTTGAAGACGTCCGGGTGCGCCTTCTCGATCTCGTCGAAGAGGACGACGGCGTACGGACGGCGGCGGACCGCCTCGGTGAGCTGGCCGCCCTCCTCGTAGCCGACGTAGCCGGGCGGGGCGCCGACCAGCCGGGACACGGTGTGCCGCTCCTGGTACTCGCTCATGTCGATCCGGACGATGTTGTCCTCGGAGTCGAACAGCGCCTCGGCCAGCGCCTTGGCCAGCTCCGTCTTCCCGACACCGGTCGGGCCGAGGAAGATGAACGAGCCGGTCGGCCGTCGCGGGTCCTTCACCCCGGACCTGGCCCGGATGATCGCGTCCGCGACCGCCTGCACGGCCTCGTCCTGGCCCACCACCCGCCGGTGCAGCACCTCGTCGAGGCGCAGCAGCTTCTCCCGCTCGCCCTCGGTCAGCCGGGCGACCGGGATGCCGGTCCACACCGAGACGATCTCTGCGATCTCCTCCGCCGTCACCACCTCGCGCAGCAGCCGGTGCTCGCCCTGCTTCTCGGCGAGCCGACGCTCTTCGGCCTCGAGCTTGCGCTCCAGGTCGGCCTGCCTCGTGAAGCGCAGCTCCGCGGCGCGGTTGAGGTCGTAGGCGCGCTCGGCATCCTGGATGTCGTGGCGGACCTGTTCCAGCTGCGCCCGGAGCTCCTGAACACGCTTGATCGCCTGCCGTTCGGCATTCCACTGGGCGCGCATGGCGTCGGCCTCGCCGCGAAGGTCGGCCAGCTCACGGCGGAGCTGGTCGAGCCGCGCGCGGGATGCGGCGTCCTCCTCCTGGGCGAGCGCCGCCTCCTCGATCTCCAGCCGCATCACCTTGCGGGTGATCTCGTCGAGCTCGGCGGGCATGGAGTCGATCTCGGTGCGCAGCCGGGCGCACGCCTCGTCGACCAGGTCGATGGCCTTGTCGGGCAGAAAACGGTCGGTGAGGTAGCGGTGGCTCAACGTCGCCGCCGCGATCAACGACCCGTCGAGGATCCGGACACCGTGGAACACCTCGAACCGCTCGCGCAACCCGCGCAGTATGGACACCGTGTCCTCGACGGTGGGCTCGTCGACGAAGACGGGCTGGAACCTGCGCTCGAGCGCGGCGTCCTTCTCGACGTGCTGGCGGTACTCGGTGAGCGTGGTCGCACCGATCATGTGCAGCTCACCCCGGGCGAGCATCGGCTTGAGCATGTTGCCGGCATCCATCGATCCCTCGGACGCCCCTGCACCGACGACGTTGTGCAGCTCGTCGACGAACAGCAGGATCCGGCCCTCCGCCGCCTTGACCTCCGACAGCACCGCCTGCAGCCGCTCCTCGAACTCGCCGCGGTACTTCGCCCCGGCCACCAGCAGCCCCATGTCCAGGGCGAAGATGGTGCGTTCGCGCAGGCCTTCGGGAACGTCCCCGTCGACGATGCGCTGGGCCAGACCCTCGACGATGGCGGTCTTGCCGACTCCGGGCTCGCCGAGCAGCACGGGGTTGTTCTTCGACTTCCGGGACAGGATCTGGACGACCCGGCGGATCTCGGCGTCGCGGCCGATCACCGGGTCCAGCCGACCGGAGCGGGCCGACTCCACCAGGTCCATCCCGTACTTCGTCAGGGCCTCGTACGCCCCTTCCGGAGTGGCGGAGGTGACGCGCTGGTTGCCGCGTACCCGCGTCAGGGCGGCGAGGATGGCCTCGCGGGTGACGGTGTGCCGGGCGAGCACCCGACCCGCACCGCCGGCGGACCCCTCGTCCGCCAGAGCCACGAGCAGGTGTTCGACCGACACGTACTCGTCCTTCATCCGCCGTGCCTCTCGGTCGGCGACGTCGAGCACGTTGGCCAGCCGCTGCGTGACCGCGACCTGGCCCGGTTGGGGCCCCGGCCGGGTCGTGCGGGGCTTGCGGCCGAGCTCTTCCTCCAGGTCGGAGCGCAGCGCCCGGACATCGATGCCCATCTCCCCGAGCAGCCGGGGCACCAACCCCTCCGGCTGGTCGAGGAGTGCGGCCAGCAGGTGCTCGCCGTCGACCTCGGTGTGGCCCGCACGGGTGGCCAGGTCCTGTGCGTCGGACAGTGCCTGCTGGGACTTCTGGGTCAGGCGGTTCAGGTCCATCGCTGACTCCGCTCCGGTCGGTCGACGGTCGGTCGAGGAGGAGTGGTGCGTCGCCGCACCGGTTCGGTGCGCCCGCGAACGCGTAGGGCGGTCTCGAGCTCGGTGATCCGGTCGAGGAGGTCGCACACGAGTCCGAGGGCGGCGTAGTTGAGCGGCAGGGCGGTGTGCAGGCGCTGCAACCGTGCGACGGCCGGTACCTGCGCCGGGCCGAACCACAGGGACCCGTCGACGTGACGCGCGGCCGGGATCAGCCCCAGCGCCCAGAACCGCCGCACCAGTTCGGGGTGCAGGCCGCAGCGCCGGGCGAACTCCTCCTCGTGGAGCAGGGCGGGTCTCGGACTCCGGACCAGCGGGTAGCGAAGCGGACGACTCTGCGGGTTCATCGGCGTCTCCTCGCGTCGTCGGTCGTGGCGCGGCGCGGATCGAACGTCGACGTCGTGGCGAGTTCGGAATACAGCTCGCGTTCGCGTTCACCGAGCCGTGCCGGCACCATGATCTTGATCTCGGCGAACAGGTCGCCCGGGTGTCCGGCCGGGTCCGGCATGCCTTGCCCACGCAGGCGGAGGCGTCGTCCGGACGACGAGCCGGACGGCACGGTCACCTTGGTCTCGCCCCCGGGTGCAACGACCGGGACGGTCGCCCCGAGGGCCGCTTCCCACGGGGCGAGCTTCAGATCGACGTGGATGTTCCGGCCCTCCACGCGGAAGAGCGGGTGCGGCAACAGCCGCACCACCAGGTAGAGGTCTCCGGCCGGGCCGTCGCCGAGCCCCCGCCCTCCCTCGCCGGCCAGCCTGATCCGCCGGCCGTCGGTGACGCCGGGTGGGATGGTGACCGTGTAGCTGCGTGGGCCCTCCGGGCCGTTGAGCGTGATCTCCTTGCGCCCGCCGCGATAGGCCTCCTCCACGGTAAGAGGAAGCTCGGCCTCCTGATCCGCTCCCGCAGAGCGGGCCGCACGGGGGCCGCGGCCACGGCCGCCGAACATGCCTCCCAGGAGGTCCTCGAGATCGATACCGTCGAAGCCTCCGCCGACGAATACCCCGTCGACGTCGGCGCCCTCCGCGGTCCAGGTCGCCCGGCGACCACGACCGGCCCGGCCACCGAATCCACCCGCCCCGGCACCGACGCGCTCCTCCCAGTCCTCGGGAACCCGCCGGAAGTCCTCCCCGAAACGGTCGTAACGCTTGCGGAGCTCCGGGTCCGACAGCACGGAGTACGCCTCGTTGATCTCCTTGAACCGCTCCTCCGCCCCCGGATCCTTGTTCACGTCCGGATGGTTCTGCCGCGCCAACCGTCGGAACGCCTGTTGCAGCTCGTCGGGGCCGGCGTCCCGGGGCACCTCGAGTACCTCGTAGAAGTCGCGGGGCATCGGTCAGCTCTCCTGCCGCTGCGCCACGGTGACGGCTGCCGGTCGGAGCTGGCGTCCGGGGGCGCCGTAGCCGGGCCGGACCACGGAGGCCACCGAACCGGGCGGGGTCCCGGCCCCGTCGGCGTCCACCAGCCCGACCACCTCGTGCCGCGCCGGATCGAACGGCACTCCGGGTTCGTCCTCCCGTCCGTAGCCGAGCCCCGAGACGACGGCGAGGGCCTGCTCACGGAGGGTGCGGATGCCCTCGACGATGGATTCGGGGTCCGCGGCGGCGTGTTCGAGCGCGCGATCGATGGTGTCGAGCACGGGCAGGAACGCCGACGTGACGAGCTCCCGCTCGATCTCGCGCTCGCGCGCGACCTCCCGCGCGTAGCGCTTGCGCAGGTTGTCGAGGTCTGCCGCGGCGCGCCGCCAGCGGTCCTCGGCGGCATCGAGCGCGCGCTGGGTGGGGCCTGCCGTCGCGCCGTCCGCCGGCGGGGGCGCCACCTCCCGCGGAGGTCCGCCGTCCGGGCGAGGCCCTGCCTCGGAGGCTTCCGCGTCCGCAGCCGGTCCACCCTCCGGGTGGGCGGGCGGCGTCTTCGATCCGGGCTCTCCCATGGCCAGGGCTCACTTCCGGTCGAACTCGGCGTCGATGACGTCGTCGTCCGCGGCCCCCCTGTCGGCGCCGGTTGCGTCACCGGCGCCCGCGGCAGAGTTGGTCGCCACCGCCTGGAGCCCGGCCACCACCTGCTGCAGCTCGCCGGTCAGCTCGCGGACACGATCGAGCGGCGCCTGATCGGCGACCGCCTGCCGGGCCTCGGTCACCAGCATCTCGGCCCGAGCGCGCTCGTGCGATGGTGCCGAGTCGCCCAGCTCGTCGAGTCGGCGTTGCACCTGGTAGGCGATGCTGTCCAACTGGTTGCGCGCGTCGACCTCCTGCCGGAGTTGCTGGTCCGAAGCCCTGTTCCGCTCGGCCTCCGTGACCATCCGCTCGACCTCGGCGGTGTCCAGGTTGGCGCTCTCGGAGATCGTGATGCCCTGCTCGGCGCCGGTGTCCTTGTCGCGGGCCGTCACGTTGACGATGCCGTTGGCGTCGATGTCGAAGACGACCTCGATCTGCGGCTCCCCGCGCGGCGCCGGTCGGATGCCGGTGAGCTGGAACCGCCCGAGCACCCGGTTGTCCGCCGCGCGCTCGCGCTCGCCCTGCAGCACGACGACGTCGACGGCCGGCTGGTTGTCCGCGGCCGTCGAGAAGACTTCGCTGCGCCGGACCGGGATCGTGGAGTTCCGCTCGACGATCTTGGTCATCAGGCCGCCCTGGGTCTCCACCCCCAGGGACAGCGGCGTGACGTCGAGCAGGAGGACGTCGGAGACCTCACCCTTGAGGACCCCCGCCTGGATCGCGGCGCCGACAGCCACGACCTCGTCGGGGTTGACGGTCATGTTCGGTTCCTTGCCACCGGTCAGGCGGCGCACGAGCGCCTGCACCGCGGGTATCCGGGTCGACCCGCCGACCAGGATGACCTCGTCGACGTCGTCCGTCCCCACCTTGGCGTCCGACATGGCCTGACGCACCGGCCCCATCGTCCGCTCGACGAGATCCGCCGTGAGTTGCTCGAACCTCGAGCGCATCAACGTCATCGCCAGATGCTTCGGCCCGTTCGCGTCCGCGGTGACGAAGGGCAGGTTGACCTGGGTCTGGCTGACCGAGCTCAACTCGACCTTCGCCTTCTCGGCGGCCTCGTACAGCCGCTGCAGCGCCTGCGGGTCCTTGCGCAGGTCGATGCCGTTCTCCTTCTGGAACTCCTCGGCGAGGTGATCGACGATCCGCCGGTCGAAGTCGTCACCTCCGAGGTGGGTGTCACCGGCGGTGGCACGTACCTCGACGACGCCGTCGCCGACGTCGAGGACGCTGACGTCGAACGTCCCGCCGCCGAGGTCGAACACCAGCACGGTCTCGTGCTGGCCCTTGTCCATCCCGTAGGCGAGCGCCGCGGCGGTGGGCTCGTTGATGATCCTCAGAACCTCGAGGCCGGCGATCTTCCCCGCATCCCGGGTTGCGGTTCGCTGCGCGTCGTTGAAGTAGGCGGGGACAGTGATCACCGCCTCGGTGACCCGCTCGCCGAGGTGCCGTCCGGCGTCGTCGGCAAGTTTGCGCAGGATCAGGGCGGAGATCTCCTCCGGCGCATACAGCTTGTCCCGCACCTTGATCCGGGCGAGCCCGTTCGCATCGGGAACCACGTCGTAGGTGACCTGACCGGCCTCCTCCTCGACCTCCTCGAACCTGCGGCCGACGAACCGCTTGACCGAGTAGATCGTCCCCTTCGGGTTGAGGATCGCCTGCCGACGGGCCAACTGGCCGACCAGACGCTCCCCGTTCTCGGTGAACGCCACCACCGACGGCGTCGTGCGAGCCCCCTCGGCGTTGGGGACGACCGAGCCCTCACCGCCCTCCCACGCGGCGATGACCGAGTTCGTCGTCCCGAGATCGATACCAACCGCGCGCGCCATCTCAAACCCTCCCTGCGAGCAGCCGGGCGGCCTTGCCGGCCACCTCGTCGGCCACGTCGTCGTCGACAACCAGTTCCAACCGCTGGGGTCGTGTGAAGGCCACCGACGCGGAGTCCCGGCGACCTCCCTGAAGCACGTAGCCGATCACCGCTCCGATGAGCAGTCCGTAGAGGGCGAGCGGAACCGCCCTCACCAACGGATCGGCCCAGCCGAAGCGTCCGGAGATCCAGCCGAGTTGCGCGCCCGGGACGGCTCCGCCCGCCGCACCCCGCCGGGCGGCAGTGGGGTCGTTCAGCTTTCCGGTCACCTGCTCGACGGTCAGCACGTCCTGACCGAGGATGTCGACCCGCTCGACCGGGAAGTCGAGGTCGGCGAGCCGTCGACCGCACGCCCGGCGTCGGCGTGGTCGGTGGACGAGGCGCCGGGGCCACCGGGAGACCACGGGTGGGCAGCAGCGCCCCCTCGCGAGCCGGTCGGGTCCTTCAGAGTCACGGGTGTTCCTCCTGTCGGGTTGAGGTCGACGGAGAGCCCCCGACCCCGCGCTGGCCACATCGAAGTCCGGCCGCACTATGCCGTCCCACACTCGTGTGTCGCCCCCGACGACGGCAATCGGTCGTTCTGCCGATGGGGGCACGCAGTGGCGCCCGGCCGGAGAAGGTGCAGCCCGCCCGCACGCCCTGGTCACCGCCCCCAGTCGCACACACCGACCGAAGTGGTGTGCGACGCCGCGCCGAGTGAGCCGGTTCCAAACGGCCGTGCGGGTCGTCTCCAGGCTCGGTCCTGCCTGGCGGGCGACGTCCTGCGGATGGGGCGCACCCACGCCACCTCCCGCTCGGCAACGGCGCGGTACACGGCGGCCTCCGCTCCTGCCGGATCCTCTGCACGCATGCTCTCTCCTCCGGTCGGCCGCCGCGACGGCGTTCGGCTTCACGACGGTCGGTCCGGTCGCGAGCGGGGCGGTTGCAGCCGGATGCCTACTTCCGGCGCACGGTCACAGGTTGGTCAGCAGGCTGACGGCGACAGCGATCACCACGGTGCCGAACAGGTAGGACAGGAGCGCGTGCCCCAGACCTACCTTGCGCATCTGCGTCGTCGCCAATCGGGTCTCGGAAACGGCGAACGTCATGCCGACGGTGAACGCCACGTAGGCAAAATCGGCGTAGACCGGCGGCTCGTCCTGGTGGAACTCGATGCCGCCGTCCTTGCCCGCGAAGAAGAGCCTCGCGTACTTGAGGGCGAAGACCGTGTTCATCAACACCCAGGACAGGATCGCGTCGACCACTGCGAGGACGACGACGGCCACGGCCACGGCGTCGTGCCGGCCGGCGCTGGCGACGGCTTCGAGAACCGCGACCAGGCTGGCAACGGCCGCGACGAGAACCGCCGTGTCCGTGACGTGGGACCGTCCTTCTTCCTCCGCCAGGCGCTTGGTGCCCCGCTGGTCCTGCGGCCAGCAGATGCGGCAGACCCACACCAGTACGACCGAGGCGGCAACGGCCCAGCCGACGAGGATCGCCAGCTGAGCCGGGCCGAGCAGGGCCACGACGACTGCAGCCGCGGTGCCCGCGGCGAGCGACACCGCCAGGCGACGCCAGGAGATGATCCGGCGCTCCGGCCCTCCCATCGCGCCGGCGGCGCTCGCCACGGAAGTACCGCGGCCATGCGGGCCACCTCTCCCCGACGAACCCGGCTCAGGAGGACGACGCACGCGCACCTGCCCGAGCATCCGCACCGGCGAACTCCTGAACGCCGACCAGCACGTTCACGTTGCCTCCTTGTCGCCGTCGGCCCTCCGGGCCGCCGTGAGCATCGACGCAGGGCGACGCCGGACGCTGATCCATCCGACCCCAGGCGCAGACGCAGCGGTATCGGCAGACATGCCCATCCCGGGCCGCGGCGCCCGCGGATCGGTACTTCTGCCGATGTCATCACCTCAGGAAGCCGGTGATCCGGTACGCGACGTTCATCCACGCCGTCGGCGAGCAGGCCGGCGCGCCCGAGAGCGAGGAGGCTCACGGCGCGGCGGATGCGTTCATCGCCGCCGTGGCAGGCTCGTCGGCGGAGTCCGAACCGCGAACAGCTGGCCGCGGTCCTGGCCGCTCCTCACTGCTCCCCACAGAGCCGTGGAAGGCCAGTCAGACGACCGGAGACGTAGCTCAGTTCATAGTCTGTCTCGGTACCGCGAGAACTGGAGGCGCGAGGAGTATCCGCCCGTGCAGCGCCGTCGGGAGCGCGGTGGCGGCGGGGCCGCCCGTGGTCAGCCACCGCAACAGCGACTCCCGCTCGCGCTCCTGGCGGAGTGGGCCGAGCCACAGCGTCGGGCCGACCGCACCGTCGCGACGGCGCATGGGCTGCACCCCGATGACCGGGGCGCCCGGCCGACCCGAGGGCTCCTGCAGCCGGACCAGGACACCACCGGCACTGTGCCGGACGGCCTCGCGCAGACGGCTGTAGAACTCCGGCGCCAAGCCGGAACCGGTCGCCGCGATGGCGACGTAGCCGTCCCATTCGGTCACCGGACGTACTGAGCGAGGGGTCGTCCGCCGACAGGTGCGGCGGGGCCCGCTCCACGTCGTGCGTTGGGTCTCGTCAATGAGCATTCCTCCGAGGGGATGCGGCGCGTCGAAGCGCTCGTCCCGGGACATGCGCTCTCGAGCCGACCGGCCACGCGCCGCGGCGGTGGTTGTTTGCGGGCGATCTTCGCGGTGGTGGCCTCAGACCGTCCCTCCTCGGAGGGTCCTTCCGACCGACCGCGTCTCGCGTACATCGAGCCCGCAGGTGTGCAGGGGGTCGGCCGTGCGCCGCGCCGTTCGCAGGACGCGCGGACCTCGTGCTGATGTCGGCATCTCAACGCTCTTCGCGGAACTCGACGTGCGCGCGGATCTTCGGGTCGTACTTGCGCAGCACCATCCGGTCGGGGTCGTTGCGCCGGTTCTTGCGCGTCACGTACGTCGTCCCGGTCCCCGCGGTCGACCGCACCCTCACGATCGGGCGCAGCTGGTTCCTCATCACTCGCACACCCTCCAAAGTCACATGACATTCATTTTCATCTAAGGTAGCACCCGTCCGCCACTCGTCAGCCTTCGAGGAGCGCCGTGCCACTCGATCCCCGCCGACCGACCGGCCCCGAACCCACGACCGACCTGGTCGTGCTCGCCGGCCTGACACCCGACGGCACCGAGCAGATCGCGCAGCTGATGCTCGCCGAGCCCGGAACCGTCGTCGTCCACCACGACCTGCGCCACCTCGGCGACGGACGTGTCTTCCGCCGCATCCGCGACGCGACCTCGGACACGGCCACGGAGGTGGAGCTCGCGCACGGCTGCCTCTCCTGCACGCTGCGCGACGATCTCCTGCCGCGGGTCGTCGAGCTGACCGGCCAGGCCCGCCGCGTCGTTGTGCACCTGGATCCGGTGCTCGAACCCGAGCAGGTCTGTTTCGCCCTCGCCCACCTCCTCCTCGGTGACGAGCCGGCCGCCACGACCGTCACCGATGTCGTGGACCTGCTCGGGGTCATCACCGTTGTCGACGTGGCGACCTGGTTCGACGACGCCACCGGCGAGGAGACCGTCGCCGAGCGCGGGCTCGTCGAGCTGTTCGACGACGAGCGCACGATCGCGCAGCTCGCCACGGCGCAGGTCGAGTTCGCCGACCTGATCGTCCGGTGCGGCACCGCGCCGGCGCGGGAGTTGGCGCGCACCAACGCCGTGCTCGCCCGGCTGTCCCCGACCGCCGGCCAGGTGCGGCTGGCCGACGCGGCCCTCGATCCCACTGTGCTCGGCCTCGCCGTCGTCGCACCGGAGGCTCGCCGTGGTCGCCCCGACGGCGTGCACGCCCCACTACTGCGGGGTGCTCCACCGCTGGACACCGACTGCGGCGTGTCCCTGTTCGCCTTCTCCGACCGCCGGCCGTTCCATCCGCAACGCCTGCATGACGCGGTCGACCTGCTGCTCGACGGCGTCGTTCGCTCCCGTGGCCGGGTGTGGCTGGCCACCCGTCCCGCCGAGGTCCTGTGGCTGGAGTCGGCGGGCGGGGGCCTGCGCCTCGGGCGGGCGGGCCACTGGCTCGCCGACGCAGGCGAAGAGGCATGGGAACACGCCACCCCCGAGCGAGCAGCGATGGCGTCGCTGGGCTGGGACGAGCACTACGGCGATCGATCCCAGGACATCACGGTCCTGACCTACGCCGCGGACCACGCCGAGATGTCCGCCGCCCTCCACGCCGCGCTGCTCACCGACGACGAGCTCGCGGCCGGAGAACGAGCGTGGGCGCAGCTCCCCGATCCGTTCGGCTCGTGGCAGGAACACGGCACCGGAGACGCCGACGGGTGCCGTCACGAGCGCGACGACCAGGCCGGCGCCGCCGGTCGCGCGCGGGCCGAGGCGGGAGCGCGTGAGCCGACCGGGGCCGGTGTGGCCGGCCCCGCGCCGCCGGAGGCGGCGCGTTGACATCGTGGATCAGGACAACCACCCCACGACGCAATTTCGCATTGCGGAGTCGGCCGACCTTGTCGGCCTCAGCGACGACACGGTGCGCGGCCCCGTCGATGCCGGCACATTCCGGCGAGTCGAGCTGCCTGCTCATCGAGGACGTGGACCTTGTGGCTCACCTGGCCGAGCACGGGCCCACCCCGAAGGACCCACCAACGTCACCTGCTCGGCCCGCAACCGGCGCGTCGGGCCCGGGATCTCCGTGGTCGAGGGACCGGCGGTGTCACAGGTCGAGCTGCAGTACGGCCGGCTCGGCGGCTTTCTCTATCGCCTCCTCCGCCGCACGGGCCGCTGGTCCGGCCTGACCGGCCCTCAGAGCAGCAGGTCCGCCTCGTCGTGGATCGTCTGGGACACCGCAGCGTCCGCGGCGCCCTGCACGATCCGGCCCGCCGGGTCGTCGGCTGCGAAGACGAGCAGCAGGTCCGAGACCCGGACCCGGCCGAACGGGACCTTCCACGGGTTGACCCAGAACAGGTCGTCGGAGGCGGGGTCACGAACGGTGAGGTGGCCGTTGAAGCCGAACTCGTACCCCAGCTTCGCGAACAGCCGCAGCGTCGCCGCGAGCGCTGCCTTGCGACGCTCCCGTTCCCTGGCGACGTCGTCGGCGAAGTCCGCGGGGGCAGGCGCGTCAGTGGTCGTGGTCATGGTCAGACCTTCTTTCCGGGGTTGAGGATCGCGTTCGGGTCGAAAACCGCCTTGAGCTCGCGCTGCAGGTCGACGACGTCGGGTCCGAGCTCGTCGACGAGCCACCGGCGTTTGAGCAGCCCGACCCCGTGCTCGCCGGTGAGGGTGCCGCCGAGGTCGAGCGCGGCCGTGAAGACCTCGCCGGCGGCCGTCCAGACGTCCTCGTCGAACGCGCGGCCGTGGTCGAGGACCAGGATCGGGTGGAGGTTGCCGTCCCCGGCGTGGGCCATCGTGGCGATCCGGATTCCGGAACGGACGCCGATCTTCTCGATCGCGGCCACCGCGTCGGCCATCCGGGAGCGAGGCACCGCCACGTCCTCGATCAGGACGCGGCCGTGGCGTTCCAGTGCGGGCAGCGCCGCCCGCCGGGTCGCCAGCAGCGCCTCGGCACGCACCGGGTCGGTGGTGACCTCGACGTCGCCGGACAGCGGCTCGACGACGGCACGGACCGCGTCCATCTCGACGTCAGCTCCCGGCCCGTCGGTCTGCACGAGGAGGAACGCCGCACCCCGCGCCCGGAGTGCAGTGCCGTCGGCGTCGTCGATCGCGTCGAGGCACACCCGGTCGAGCAGCTCGGCGATCGCGGGCTGCAGCCGTGCCGCGGTGACGGCGGCCGCCGCGGTGGTCGCCGCGACGAAGTCGGGGAAGAACGCGGCCAGGGTC
This sequence comes from Pseudonocardia sp. D17, assembly GCF_036984265.1. Classification (NCBI taxonomy): domain Bacteria; kingdom Bacillati; phylum Actinomycetota; class Actinomycetes; order Pseudonocardiales; family Pseudonocardiaceae; genus Pseudonocardia; species Pseudonocardia sp. D17. The sequence continues at coordinate 95,993 of NZ_BPRG01000005.1, forward strand.
GCGGTCCGCACCGGAGCAGGGCGCAGCCTCACGGTCGCGCCCACGATCACCCCGAGTGTCCCCTCGGAGCCGACGAACAGCGCCGTCAGGTCGTACCCGGCGACGCCCTTCACGGTGCGCCTACCCGTGCCGACCCGCCTGCCGTCGGCGAGCACGACGTCGAGGCCGAGGACCGAGTCCCGGGTGACGCCGTACTTGGCGCAGCGCAGCCCGCCGGCGTTCGTGGCGATGTTGCCGCCGATGGTGGAGATCGCGACGCTGGCCGGGTCGGGGGCGTAGCGCAGCCCGTAGCGGCCGGCGGCCCGGTCGAGGTCCGACGTGATCACGCCGGGTTCGACCACCGCGAGCTCGTCGGTCGCGGAGATCTCGACGATCCGGCTCATCCGGGACAGGTCGAGGACGATCGAACCGTCGGTCGCGACCGCCCCGCCCGACAGGCCGGTCCCCGCGCCACGCGTGACGACCGGTGTCCCGTCGGCGTTCGCGATCCGCAGCACCTCGGCGACCTCGTCAGCCGACTCCGCGAACACGACCGCGCGCGGGCGTCCGCCGGGATCGAACCCGGACCGGTCGAGCCGGCGGGCATCGAGGACGGCCGGGTCGGTGGCCCATCCCGCGGGCAGCAGCGACGTCACGCGATCTCCTGCACGCTGCCCGCGTCCCGGTGCGCCAGCTCCTGGCGCACCAACGGCACGATGTGCCGGGCGTAGTCGATCGCGTCGGTGAGCGGGTCCCAGCCACGGATGGACAGCAGCTCGCAGCCGATGTCGACGTAGTCCAGGAGCGCCTTCGCGACGGTCTCGTAGCTGCCGACGAGGGCGGTGGTGCTGCCCGGCTGCGCCGTGGCCTCGACGAGCGGGGTCCAGAGCGCCCGGTCGTGCCGGTCGCCGCGGGCGGCCACGGCCCGCAGCCGCTGCGACCCGACGTTCGGCGGCCGCCACCCGTTGACGGACCCGTTGGCGCGCACCGCCCCCAGGACGTCGTGGGCCTTCTCCCAGGCCAGCTCGTCGGTGGCCGCGACGATCGGCCGGAACGACACCCAGATGCGCGGGTGCGGCCGGCCGGCGGCGTCGGCGTGGGCGTTGACCGCGGCGATCTGCTGGGCGGTCTCGGCGAGCGGCTCGCCCCACAGCCCGAAGATGTCGCCCAGCTGCCCGCCGATCCGGTAGGCGTGCTCGGACGAGCCGCCGACCGAGATCGGCAGCGCGTCCTGCACGGGCAGGATGTCGGTGGCGAAGTCCTCGAAGCGGTAGTACCGGCCCTCGTGGCTGACGGGCTGCCCCTCGGACTCCCAGATCTGCCGCAGGATCCGGACGAACTCCTCGGAGCGGGCGTACCGCTCGGACTTGTCGAGGTAGTCGCCCTCGCGTCGCTGCTCCTGGTCGTCGCCGCCGGAGATGATGTGCACGCCCATCCGCCCGCCGCCGATCCGGTCCAGGGTGGCGAAGACCTTGGCGGCCTGGGTCGGCGCGACGAAACCGGGCCGGTGCGCCACCATGGGCGCGATCCGCTCGGAGTGGTTGAGCACGAACTGGGCGAGTTGGTTCGCGTCGACCGACGACGAGCCGTATGCCACGAGGGTCCAGTCGAAGCCGCCGTCGTCGAGGGCGCGCACGAACCGGCGGGTGTACTCGGGATCGAAGGACCCGCGGCGGCGACCGCCGGGGGTGGCCTCGGTGGTCGGCGTCGTGTGGACGGCGCTGATGAACTCGACGGCCACGTCAGCTCCCGTCCGGATCGGGGCCCACCGCGACGGGTCGTGCCGGGTCGGACGACCATGCCGACCAGGAGCCGGGGAACAGCGCTGCCGGGATGCCTGCGGCCGCCAGTGCGGCGATCTCGTGGGCGGCGGTGACACCGGACCCGCAGTAGACGCCGACCGGCCCCTCCCCCAGCTCCGCGACCCGTGCCCGCAGTTCCGCGGCCGGGCGGAACCGGCCGTCGGGTGCGAGGTTGTCGCCGGTGGGGGCGCTGACCGCGCCGGGGACGTGCCCGGCGCGCAGGTCGATCGGCTCGGTCTCGCCGCGGTAGCGCTCGGCGGCGCGGGCGTCCAGGAGCAGCCCGCTGCGGGCGAGGTCGGCGGCGCCGTCGGCGTCGAGGACGGGCAGGTGGCCGGGGCTCAGCTCGACATCGCCGGTGCCGGGCTCGGGCACGGCGCCGGTCTCGACGGGCAGCCCGGCGGCGACCCACGCCCCCAGCCCACCGTCGAGGAGCCGGACGTCGGTCAGCCCGGCCCAGCGCAGCAGCCACCACGCACGACCGGCGGCGAGCCCGCCCGTGGCGTCGTAGGCGACGACCGGCCGGCCTGTGCTCACCCCCCAGCGGCGAGCAGCGTCCTGCAGGTCCGCGATGTCCGGCAACGGGTGACGGCCCGCGAGCGGGTCCCCGACGGGTGCGGCGAGCTCGGTGTCGAGGTCGACGTAGACCGCTCCGGGGAGGTGCCCGTCGCGGTGGTGCTCGCGACCGTGGGGGTCGCCGAGTGCCCACCGGACGTCGAGGAGCACGGGCGGGCGTGGGCCCGCCAGCTCGGCGGCCAGCGCCGCGGCGTCGACGAGGACGTCGAGGCGCGGGAAGGTCGCGCGCAGGTCGTCGTCGCCGAGGGAGCCGGCCGTGGTGCCCTCCCGTTCGGCGCGCCGGATGCGCGCGAGCGCGGCGGCGTTGTGCGGGGCGTCGACGCCATGCAGGCGTGCGAGCAGCACGATCTCGCCATTGAGGAAGTCGGACTCGAGCGAGGCGCCACGCTGCAGGCTCTGCCACGTCGAGCGGCCTGCCGGCGGGCGGCCCGGGATGGGATGGCTGACGAACTGCGACAGGTCCAGCGTCGTGTCGGCGGGGAGATCGGCGGCGAGCCGCCCGGCCGCGGCGTAGACCTCCCGCGCCTCGGCGCTCAGCGCCGCGGCGACCCGGTCGCGCAGCGGGCTCGGGCGGTACAGCGCGTCCAGGGCGTTGACGACGATCCCGAGCAACTTCCCGGCCTTCCACCGCGGGATGTCCTCGACGACCTCGACCAGGTGCCGCGCCGCGCGCAGGTCGTCCGCGATCGGGGCGAGGCGGGCGTCGTGGCCTCCCGGGAACCTGCCGACCCACACGATCCCGACGGCCGGCGCCGCGGGCGACTCGACCTCACCGGGCACGAGGTAGGTCGAGGGCGACCAGACGGCGGCGCCGTAGACGGTGGCGAAGCGGCGCAACGCCACCAGCTCGGTGTCCAGGCCGTTCTGCAGCACGAGGACCGGCAGCGACTCGGCCGCCGACAGCCCGCCCTTGACCGGACGCCACGCCCAGTCGGCGATCGTCGACTCGGCGTCCTGCGCCTTGGTGGCCAGCACGAGGACGTCACCGGCGCGCAGGTCGACCTCTGCCGGACCAGCCGCGACCGGGACGTCGACGACGTGCTCGCCGTCCGGGCGCAGGTAGCGCAGCCCGCCCGCGCGCAGCGCATCGAGGTGCGCCCCGCGCGCCACGAGCACGGTCGCGATGCCGGCGGTGTGGAGTTCGGCGGCCAGGGTCGCACCGACCGCGCCGGCGCCGATCACGACGTAGCGACGCTCTGCCGCAGCGGTCCCCACGGATGCGGTCATCGCAGCGTCACCCCGCGGGCGATCGCCGGCGCGTCGGTACCGAGCCGCAGCCGTTCGAGGAACAGCACCACGGTGGCCGCGGCGGTGCGGTGGGTCTGGTCGTTGAGCACGTCGTGGCGGCCGCCGGCGATCCCGACCAGCTCGGCCGTGGGCGTCCCGGCGTACCAGGACGCGGCGGCGGCGAACGGGCTCACCGCGTCGGCCTCGCCGTGCAGACCCAGGACGGGCACCGTGATCGAGGAGCTCTGTGCCCGTTCGAACCAGGAGCCGGGGACCCGCCCGGCGAGCGCCCCACGGCGCACGGCGTCGTCGTTGCGGAGGCGGCCCTGGTGCGCCGGGCAGGAGGTCCGCGCCGCCAACTCGTCGTCCCAGCTCACGGCCAGCGGCGGGTCGTCACGGGACGGCAGTCCGACGAGAACAACTCCGTCGACACCGGTCCCGATGCCGCCTGCCGCGACGAGACCGGCGGCGTAGAGCGCCCCCGAGTCCGAGCCGACCAGTACCCGAGGGTGCGGCCCGACCTCACCCGATGGGTCGGCTGCGAGCAGGGCCTGGATCTGCCCGGTCGACCGCTCCTCGTCGAAGGTCGGGTCCGAGACGGCCCAGACCCGGTACCCGTCGGCCGCGACCCGACGGCCGAAACGCTCGTACACTCCGGCGTGCTCGCCGCGGCCGGGAACCACGACGACGGTCCCGCGGGGCGCGATGCCGTCGGGCTCGCGCCACGACGCGACGACCGGTACTGCTCCGGCGACAGTCACTTGGATCAACCTCTTTCGACAGGTCGGACCACCACGGCACGCGCGGCGGCGCGGCACGACGGTCGCCCGTGGTGGGAGAACGGGAACGGACGCGCGCCGGTCGGCGTACGTCGGGAGGAAGGTCGCGCGCAGGCCGGTCAGGCGGTCACGCGGCAGCGGGGCGACAGATCGCGGAGTGCACGGTGCCGTGGTCGATGACCCGGCGCTGCGTCAGCCCCTCATGATCCTCGCGGCGACCGGTGCGTGGACCAGTCGGTGCACCCGGCGACACCTCGACAGCCGGCAGCGGCCGGGTGCCGTTCGAGGGTGCCGTGCTCCGCATACGACGAGACAACCCGAGGCCCGGGCCGCTGTCCAACGACGAATTCGCATCACAATCGATCACGAGACGCGATCGGTCGGTGTTAGCGTCGCGGAATGGCCGTCTCCACCGTCGTTCTCGACATCGTCGCGCTGCGCAGCCTCGTGGCCGTGGCCGACTGCGGGGGCTTCCACCGTGCCGCCGAGCACCTCGTCCTGTCCCAACCGGCGGTCAGCCAGCACGTCCGACGCCTGCAGAAGGCCGTCGGCCGGCCGCTGGTCGAGCGCGTCGGCCGCCACAGCCGGTTCACCCCGGAGGGTGAGGCTCTCGTCGGTGAGGCCCGACGGATCATCGCGGCGCACGACGAGGCGTTGCGCCGCATCGGGGTCGGCGACACGCGCGCGTCGATCGTGCTGGGGACGACCGAGCACGCGGCCGACGAGCTGCTCGGTCTCGTGTCGGGCGCGGTGAGCGAGGTCTTCCCCGACTCCGCGGTCCGCTTCCGGCTCGACCGCAGCGACCGGCTCAACGACGCCATCGAGCGCGGCACGCTCGACCTCGCGATGTACATCGGCGACGTGCGGGGGTCCGACAGCGTGTCGGCGGGCTCCCTGCCACTCACCTGGTATGCGGCTCCGGGCTGGCGCAGGCCCCCACCGGGGTCGCCCATCCCGCTCCTCGTGATCGACAGCCCGTGCACCATCCGGCGACGCGCCCTGGAGACATTGGCCGACAACGCGTTGTCAGCGACGGTGGTCGGCGAGGCCGCCTATCTCGCCGGGGTGCTCAACGCCGCGCGCGCCGGTCTCGGAGTCGTCCTCCTGGCCGGTTCGGGCGGCGTCCCGGAAGGCCTCGAACGGCGCGACGACCTCCCCCCGGTACGGCCGGAGCCGCTGCACCTGCGTGCGAAGCCAGGCTCGGACCCGCGCCTGCGCGACGCCGCGGCCCGGGTACTGGGCACGATTCTGGTCCCGGCCTGACGATCCTGGTCCGGCGGCGCCCGACCGATCACGTGCGCTGATCGGTCGTGATGCGAAATCGTCGTTGGACGCTCGGCACCGGGTCGGGTTGGCTCGGACAGTGCCGTTCCCACTCCCGCAGCCCCTGACCCACCGGCCCGTCGCCGTGGCGAGCTGTCGCGGCCGGCGCGGAGGGGGAACGGCGGCAGGCTGATGCCCCAGCCGCACAGCACGCACTGGGGCTCGTTCCTCGGTGAGGTCACCGCCGCCGGGCTCCGGGTCACGCCCCGCGCGGCCGATCCCGAGCCGTCCCCGTTGCTGCGCAACGTGCCTGCGGCCGTCGACCATGCCGCCCGGGTTCGCCGTCCCACGGTCCGCCGGGGCTGGTGGGAGGACGGCCCGGGTCCCGACGACCGGCGCGGCCGGGACGGGTTCGTCGAGGTCGGCTGGGACGAGGTGCTCGACCGGCTGGCGGGCGAGCTCGCCCGGGTCCGCGACGCCCACGGCCCGGAGGGGGTCTACGGCGGCAGCTACGGCTGGGCCAGCGCCGGCCGATTCCACCACGCCCAGAGCCAGGTGCACCGCTTCCTGAACCTGGCCGTCGGCGGGTACGTGCGCTCGGTCGGTGACTACAGCGGGGCGGCCGCCCAGGTCGTGCTGCGGCACGTGCTCGGGCCGTCGGAGCTGGTGTCGAAGGGGACGGTGACCTGGGACCAGGTCGCCACGCACACCGACACGGTCCTCGCGTTCGGCGGGATGAACCTGAAGAACAGTGCGGTCGGTGCCGGCGGGATCAGCGCGCACGTCGAACGCGCGGCGATGACCGCGGCCGCGCGTCGCGGCGCCGTCTTCGTCAACATCGGGCCGCTGCGCTCCGACCTGCCCGACGGGATCGGCGCCCGCTGGTTGTCGGTACCACCCGGGTCGGACACCGCGCTGATGCTCGGGCTGCTGCACACCCTGGTCACCGAGGACCTGCACGATCGCGACTTCCTGGCGCGGTACAGCGTGGGCTGGGACTCGCTGGCGGAGTACCTGTGGGACAAGGACGCCGGGTGGGCTGCTGCGATCACGGGGGTGCCGGCCGGGGAGATCCGGGAGCTGGCCCGACGCGCTGCGGGCGGGCGCACCCTCGTCACCGTCGCGCAGTCGTTGCAGCGCGCCGAGTTCGGCGAACAGCCGGTATGGGCCGCGGTGGCGCTGGCCGCCGCACTCGGCCAGATCGGCCTGCCCGGCGGCGGATTCTGCTACGGCCTGGGCTCCATCGGGCACTACGGGCGCACCCGGGTGGCCGTGCCGATCGCCGCGGTGCCGCAGGGCCGCAACAGGATCGACCTCTCGATCCCGGTCGCGCGGGTCGCGGACATGCTGCTGCACCCGGGCAAGCCCTACGACGTGGACGGGCGACGCTCGACGTACCCGCACGTGCGGTTCGCCTACTGGGTGGGTGGCAACCCGTTCCACCACCACCAGGACCTGGGACGGCTAAGCCGAGCCGTCCGGCGGCTCGACACCTTCGTCGTGCACGAGCCGGTCTGGACGGCGACCGCCCGGCACGCCGACGTCGTGCTCCCGGCGACGTGGACGATCGAGCGCGACGACATCGGGGCGAGCGCGTTCGACCCGGTCATGACCGCGATGCACCAGCTCGTGGACCCGCCCGGTGAGGCCCGCGACGACTACGCGATCTTCGCCGCGCTCGCCGAACGGCTGGGTGCGGGACCCGCGTTCACCGAGGGCCGCGACGCACGCGCCTGGTTGGAGTGGCTCTACGCGAGGACCGCGAAGGGGCTGGCCGACGAGGGCCTGCCCGCGCCGTCGTTCGACGAGTTCTGGGCCGCGGGTGAGCTGGAGCTGCCGCAGGTCGAGGACCGCGGCGGGATCATCGGGGCCTTCCGGGCGGACCCGGTCGGCCACCCGCTGCCGACACCGTCGGGCCGGATCGAGCTGTTCTCCGAGACCGTGGCCGCTTTCGGGTACGCGGACGCTCCCGGCCACCCGGTTTGGCTGGCGCCCACCGAGGTCCCCGACCCGCGGCACCCGCTGTGGCTGGTGGCCAACCAGCCCTCGACCCGGCTGCACTCGCAGCTCGACTTCGGGGCACACAGCTCGGCGCACAAGGTGAACGGTCGGGAGGTGGCGCGAATCCACCCTGCCGACGCGGCCGCCCGGGGCATCGCCGACGGCGACGTCGTGACGCTGTTCAACGACCGGGGCGCCTGCCTCGCCGCCGCCGCGGTCACCGACGGCGTCCGCGAGGGCGTCGTGCAGCTACCGACGGGCGCGTGGTTCGCTCCGCTCGACCCCGCCGCCGAGCACCCGTTCTGCGTGCACGGCAACCCGAACGTCCTGACCCGTGACCGCGGCACGTCGTCGCTGGCCCAGGGGTGCACCGGCCAGCACACGACGGTGCAGCTCGCACGGCACGAGGGGCCCGTGCCGCCGGTCCGCGCGCACGAGCCTCCCGTCTGACGTGCCGGGTTCAGCCAGGTGCCCAGCCGAGCGCCGGGGCGACCTCGCGGGCCAGGTCGGTGATCAGCCGGACGTTGGCATCCAGGCCGAACGCCGGCGGCAGGAACAGCACGATCTCGTCGGCGGCGGCCAGGCCCGGATCGGCGAGCACCGCGGCGGCGACGCTGTCGGGGTCACCGTGATGGACCGGGCTGATCGACATCCCGTCGGGCAGGTCGGCCGAGATCACCGGCTCAAGGGCGCCCCGCGGGCGCGATGCCGCCATACCCTCGGTGCGCCGCTGCAGGTCGTAGGCAGCGTAGGTCTCCCGCAGCGCCGCCGTGGTGCCGGGCAGGATCGACGCCGCGACGGCGACGGGGGGCGGTTCGGTGCCGCGCTCGGCCCGCCACGTCGTGCGGTAGGTCTCGATCACCCTGGCCTGGTACTGCGGGAAGCTCTCCCCCGGTTCGAGCCCGCGCAGCACGGTGCCGACGATCAGCCCGAGCCCGAGCCGCGCGGCCTCCGACGCCGACCCGGCGCTCGCCGCACCGTGTCGGAGCCGCCCACGCAGGCCCGGGCTGTGCGGGGTGACCCGGATGGGCGTCCCGACGGGAGCGCCCTGCCCCGGACCGTCGACGACGTGCAGGGTCTCTCCGTCGACGGCTGCGAGGAACCGCTCGAGCCGGCGCCGGGCCTCGGTCCGCGCATCGGTGGAGACGCCCCCGAAGATCGGGTCCCAGCCGGCGAGGCTCCCGGTGGCCAGCGCGAGCTCGAGGCGTCCGCCGACGAGCAGGTCCGTGGTGCCGGCCGCCTCGGCCAGCAGGATCGGGTCCTGGTACCGCATGGGGATCACCGCGGAGCCGAGCGCGATCCGCTCGGTGTGCTGCCCGACCGCGGCGAAGAACGGCAGCGGTGAGGACAGGTAGTGGTCGAAGTGACGTTGGTAGGCCCAGCCGGACTGGTACCCGAGGGCCTCCGCGGCCCGGTAGAGCGCAATGCCGTCGCGCAGGCCCGGCCCCGGCCCGGCGTCGTCGGTCCAGGAGACGCGGGTGTTGAACCCGAGCCGTGTCGTCACACGCTGCTCCGGCAGCTCGACGGCCGTCGCGGTCATGAGGTACCCCCTGTGGTCGGGACGAGCAGCCGGCGACCGGCAGCGAGCAGCGCGGCGTCCTCCTGCGGCGGATGGACCCGCACGCACAGCACGTCGCGCAGATGCCGTTCGAAGGGCAGGTGCCGGCTCAGCGCCGGGTTGCCGAGCGCGGCGACCGCCGTCTGGACGGCGGCGACGGCCGAGCGGCCGATCTGCACCTTCAGCAGGGACAGCTGGGGAAGGTGCCGGGTGTCGCCGGCCTCGATCCGCAGGAGCGTCCCGTAGAGCAGCGCCTCGGCCTGCGCGATCTGGGCGTCGATCTTCCCGGCGACCGCCTGGATGCGCTCGGTCTGCGCGATCGGCGTGCCGAGCGCCGTCGGGACGCGGTCGCGGGCGAACCGGACGAACGCCGCCCGGGCCGCGCGGGCGACACCGACGTACAGGGCGGGGTAGCCGAAGCTCGTCGGGCTGGTCGCGGACGCGAGGTCGCGGTAGACGCCGTCGACGCGTGGGAGCTCGATGAAGGCGTCGACCGGGACGCGTACGTCGTCGTAGACGACGTCGTGGGTGTTCGACGCGCGCAGCCCGAGGTGGTCCCACGTGTCGACCCACGTGATCCCGGCTGCCTCGCCAGGCACGACGACGTGCCCGACGCGTGGCCGGTCCGGGTCACCGTGCGGCTCGTCCGCCACGGCCCAGACGACGTGGTAGGCCAGCGCCGTGCCGCCGGTCGCGTAGGCCTTGCGCCCGGACAGCGACCAGCCGTCGGCGGTGCGGCGGGCGACGGTGGCGGGCAGACCGCCCCGGGCGGGCGCGCCCAGCTCCGGCTCCGCCCGGATCGCGTTGACGAGGGCGGGACCGTCTGCGCTGCGCCGCAACAGGTCCGCGTAGGCGGCGGCAGGCCAGTGCCCGGTGGCGGCGTGAGCGCCGTGGATGGCGAGGGTGTTCGCGGCGAGCAGTGCGACCGACGGGTCGCCCTCGCCGAGCGCGACGAGGATTCGCGCGACGTCGAGCGGGGACGCGCCGGGCCCTCCGTCGCGTTCGGCGACGGTCGCCGTGAGCAGGCCCGCCCGGTGCGCCACCTCGATCCCGCGGGTGGGGATCGCGGCGCTGCGGTCGTACTCCGCCGCGGTGGCGGCGACCTCGGCGGTGACCTCGGCGAGGCTCTCGTCGGACAGGTCCGGCGTCGGGAGGGTCAGGGGCGCGACCGACGTGGACGCCGTCACCGGACACCGGCCAGGGCGTCGGCGTCGAACCCGGGAGCGAGCGCACCCTGGTGCTCGACCTGCAGGCTGCCGCGCTGTCCGGTCGCCTCGCGATGGGCCAGCTCCTGACGGACGAGCGGGATGACGTGCGTGCCGTAGTCCCTGGCGTCGGCCAGGTTGTCGTAGCCGCGGATCGAGACCAGGTCCGCACCGAGGTCGATGTAGTCGAGGATCGCCGCGGCGACCGTCTCCGGCGTACCGACGAGCGCCGTCGAGGCCCCGCCGGCGTTCGTCGTGGCGGCCGTGCGGGTCCACAGTGCACGGTCGTACACGTCCGCGCCTGCTGCGAAGTGCAGGGCCCGCTGCGAGCCGACGTTCTGCGGGGTGCCGGAGCCGGTCAGCGAGCGCAGGCCATAGGTGCCCTCGCGGAAGGTCCGGCCGATGCGCTCGGCATAGTCGTACGCCTTGCGCCAGGCCAGTTCGTCGGTGCGGTCGACGATCGGCCGGAAGGTGACCCAGATCCGCGGGCGGGGACGGCCCGCAGCATCGGCGATGGCGTGCACCCGGTCGATCTGAGCCCGGATGTCGGCCAGGGGCTCACCCCAGAAGCTGAAGACGTCGGCCTGCCGACCGCCGATCTCGAATGCCTCGTCGGACTGGCCCCCGATCGAGATCGGGATGGTGTCCCCGTGAGGACGCAGGCCGGGGCCGAAGTCGTCGAAGCGGTAGAACTCGCCCTCGTGACTGAACGCCGCCGGCTCCGTCCACGCCCTGCGCAACAGGTCGACGAACTCCGACGTGCGGGCGTAGCGACGCTGTTTGGGCAGGTAGTCGCCCTGCCGGGCCTGCTCGGCATCGTTGCCGCCGCTGATGAGGTGCACGACCGCCCGGCCCTCGGTGAGCTGGTCGAGGGTGGCGAGTTGCTGGGCGACGACGAGCGGGAACGCCGTGTTGGGCCGGACCGCGACAATGGGGCGCAGCCGCTCGGTGAGCTGCCCGACCGCGGACGCCGCGACGAACGAGTCGGGACCGCCGGAACCGTAGGGCAGCAACGTGTAGTCGTAGCCCGCCTCCTCCAGGGTCCGGACGTAGGTGCGGAAGAAGGCCGGGTCGATCCCGCGCGTCGGGACGGGGTTCAGCTCCGTCGACGGGTTGAGGTGCGACTGGCTGATGAACTCGACCTTCCGCGCCGCCGTGGGCGGGATGGCGTGGTCGAGGCCGGGCGACGATGTCGGCGCAGGCATTGTGGTCTCCTCGAGGAACATCGGGGTGCCACAGCGGCGCGGTGCCGCGGGCTCCCCTCGGGTGTGAGGGATGGAGTCGCGTGAAGATTGCTGTTCTCGGCGCCACCGGTCCGACCGGCCTCGCCTTCGTCGACTCCGCCCGCGGGCGCGGGCACGCGCTCACCGCGCTCGTGCGTGGAGCCGGACGCCTCGACGACGGGCCGGGCCTGCACGTCGTGCTGGGCGACGCGCGCGACGCCGCGGCGGTCGAGGAGACGGTGCGCGGGCAGGACGTCGTGTTCGTCTCGCTCGGGCTGTCCGCGGGCGGCGCGGCCGACGAGACGGTCACGGTGTGCACCGACGCGGTCCGCCACCTCGCCGCGGTGCTGCCACCGGACGGGCCGCGAGTTCTCGTGATGAGCACCCACGGTGTCGGCGACAGCAACGACGGCTCGCCGTACGTGACGCGGCTGTGGGGGCTGATGGGCGAACGCCTGCGCGACAAGGAGACCATGGAGGCCGAGCTCGTCACGTCCACCCTGGACTGGACGGTCGTGCGCGCACCGCGGATCACCGACGGCCCCGCCACCGGGCGGTACCGGATCGCACCGCGGCTCGCCGTCCCCGCCGACGGGCACGTCGGCCGGGCCGATCTCGTCGCGTTCCTGCTCGATGAGATCGAGACCCCGGCCCACCCGCGGGAGCTGCTCTCGATCGCGTACTGAGGCCGCCGGGTGCGGACGGGTTCGTCCGCACCCGGCGCACGCCCCTGCCGGGTGCGCCACCACCCCCGAGGAGACACCCGGTGAGATCACGCCGAGCCCGGTGCGGCGGCCGGCACGTGCTCCGACACCCAGTCCGTCACGAGCGCGGCGACGGCGTCCTGGCTCTCGTAGAAGGTGTGCGTCGCCCCCGGGATCACGACGACGCGTGATCCCGCCGGCAGCAGGTGCTCCCCCGCGGCCGTGACCGCGGCGAGGGCCTCCTCCTGGTCGCCGGTGTCGCCGTGGATCACCAGCACCGGGACGCCCACCGCGCCGAGCAGCTCCTCCTGGGTACCGGTCGCGCCGAGCTTGGGGCGTTGCCGGTTGACCACGACGTGCGTGCGCGTGACCGAACCGTCGACGCGTAGCCGCACGTCCTCGTCGCGGTACCAGGCCGCGAGTTGCTCGTCGTCCAGGAACGGGTAAGGCGCGTCCCCGTAACCGGCGCCGGTGAGGGCGCCGGTCAGGACGAGGGTCGCGACGCGCGGCCGCAGCGGGGCGACCCGCAGCGCGATCGCCGAGCCGAGGCTCTGCCCGTGCAGGATCTGGCGGGTCAGCCCGAGCGCATCAAGGTGGTCGAGTGCGGTGTGCGCGTCGTCGAGCAGTCGGTCGGCGTCGACGACGTCCCCCTCCGAGGACCCGAACCCGCTGAGGTCGATGCGCAGCACCGCGTGCCCGAGCGCGGAGTACTCGTCGGCGAGCCGGTCGAAGCGGCCGCCGGCGCGTCGGTCGGAGAGGAACCCGTGCAGCAACAGCACCGCGCTGTCGCCCGTGCCGGGCGTGAACGTGGCGGCGAGCCTGCCGCCCCACCGGCTGGTCAGCTCGAGGTCGGTGTCGGTCCTCGTCGTCATGCCAGCCCCAGGTTCTCGCGCAGTGTGGCGCCCGTGTACTCGGTGCGGAACACCCCGAGGCGCTGCAGGTGCGGCACGACGGCGCGGCCGAACTCCTCGAACGACCCCGGGAAATGGGTGGGCGTGATCAGGAACCCGTCGGCGGCGCCGGACGTGAAGTACGCCGCGAGCTCCTCCGCGATCTCCTCGCCGGTCCCGACCACCTGCGGGGTCAGCTCGCTGGTGGAGAACTCGACGCCCGCCTCCGCGATCGTCACCCGGTCGCGACGGGCGCCGAGCAGCTCGTCGAGTTGGACGATCGCTCGGCTCTCCGTCTGCCCGTCGGTCGCGCGCTCCTCGATGACGTCGACGTAGCGGGCGTCGAGGTCGACCCCGGCGAGGTCGACCCGCGCGAAGTGGCTGAAGAACCGGACGCCGGACTCGGGTGTGATCCGGGTCCGCAGGAAGTCCCGCCGCGCCAGCGCGATCTCCTTCGTCTCCCCGATGATGGGTTGCACCGCGGCGAACAGGCGGATCCGGTCGGCGTCGCGCCCGGCAGCGCGGGCCTTGCCCTTGAGATCGTCCTTCTTGGCCTGCATGTCGGCGCGGGTCCGCTCGATCGCGAAGATCACGTCGCCCCAGCGAGCCCCGAACGTACGCCCGCGCTGGGAGTCGCCCGCCTGGATGATCACCGGGTGCGTCTGCGGGCTCGGAGGCAGGTTCAGCGGGCCCCGAACCGCGAGGTACTTGCCCCGGTAATCGGGCACGGTGATCCTCGCCGGGTCGGCGAAGAGCCCCGACTCCTGGTCCTGCACGAGCGCGTCGGCCTCCCAGGCCCGCCACAACGCGAGGACCGCCTCGACGTACTCGTCGCCGCGGTCGTAGAGCTCGGCGCCGGAGAGCTCCTCGACGTGCGGGAAGTTCAGGTAGTTGCCGGGGCCGTGCGACTGGATGACGTTCCACGCGACCCGCCCGCCCGACAGGTGATCAAGGCTGAGCAGCGTCCTTGCCAGGTTGTAGGGCTCGTTGAAGCTGGTGGACAGGGTGACGCCGACGCCGAGGTGCGTGGTGACCGCGGCGATCTGCCCGGCCACCTGGGCGGGGTCGTGCTTGATGGAGTTGGAATGCCCGTGCCGGGTGAAGTCCGGGTTGTGACTCACCGTCTCGGGGATGAACGCGAGATCGAACTTCGCGGCCTCGAGCGTGCGGGCGGTCTGGTGCAGGAAGTCGCGCCCCAGCCAGTCGCGGGTGGAGTAGGGATGGCGCCAGGCGCCGGCGTAGTGGCCGCTCGGGAACAGCACGTAGCCGCCGAGGAACAGTTGGCGTTCGGTCATGATGCCGCCTTCGTCGGAGGGATGGAGATGCCGTGTGCGGCTGGCTATGGCTGCGCCGCCCTGCCGACCTGCTGGGCGTAGAGGTAGCGGTTCGGCTTGGGCGTCCACTCCAGTCCCTTGGACACGACGCCGGTGAAGGGCGACGGGTAGAGGAAGATCGCGTGCGCCTGCGAGTAGGCGTTCTCGATGGCCTGGTTGACGTAGGTCGTCTTCTCCGCCTCGGTCGCGGCGTTCTGGGCCTTCGTCGTCAGCTCGTCGAACTCCGGTGCGCGCAGGTGGCTCTGGATGTGGTCACTGCGGAAGGGGCCGAAGTTGCCCGTGACGTCACCGCGGAACGAGCCGCCCCACATGATGTAGTAGAAGTCGGCCGCCGCGTCGTCGGGCCCGTACTGGCTCTGCAGCCAGGCCGGGAACGGCTGCTGCGTGATCTTCAGGGTGACGCCGACCTTCGCCCACTGGGCGACGATCGCCTGGGTCGCCGCGTCCTGGGAGACGTAGGTGCCGCTGGAAAGGGCGACGGTGAGCGTCAGACCGGTGGCATGACCCGCCTCGGCCAGCAGCTGTTTGGCCTTCTCCGGGTCGTAGGGGTAGGCGCGCACCGACGGGTCCTGCGGCTGGTACGGCTCGTAGACGACCTGGCCCGGCAGCGGCTGGACCGCGCCCTGCAGCAGGCTGTTGATGATCGTGGTCTTGTCGGTGGCGTAGTTCAGCGCCTGCCGGACCCGGGGGTCGGCCAGCGGAGTGCCCGTCTTGCGCTCGTTGATCGCGAGCGTCAGCGGCTGGGTGCCGACGCCGAGGATGGTGTCGTAGGTGTCGGAGTCCTTGAACTGCGCGAGGTCCAACGGGTCCAGGTTGAGGATCAGGTCCTGCTCCCCCGCCCGCAGCGCGGCGACGCGCTGCGCCTCCGAGGCCAGCACCGTGTACTTGACGTGGGCGAACGCCGGCTTCGTCCCCGCGTAGAAGGTGTTCAGCGACAGGGTGGCGCCGTTCTCCTGGTCGAGCTTGTCGAGCTTGTACGGGCCGCTGCCGAGCGCCTCGTTGTCGAGGTTGTGCGACTGGGCGAACAGCGGCTGCACGATGAAGATCGTCCACAGCCGGCCCGGCAGGTCGAGCGCGGGCTGGGACAGGTTGAACTGCAGCGTCGAGTCGTCGATCTTCGTGACCGACTTCAGGTACTTGCGCAGCGGCGCCCCGGAGGTGCCCTTGTAGTCGGGGTTGAGCAGCTGTTGGAAGTTCCACACCACGTCGTCGGCGGTGAGCGGCGACCCGTCGGAGAACTTCGAGTCGGTCCGGATGGTGAACCGCCACGTCAGCGGATCGGTGCTGGTCCATGCCGTCGCGAGGCCCGGCTCGACCGAGAGATCGGGGGCGATCCGGGTGAGCGACTCGTAGATGGATCCGACGATGGAGCCCGAGGAGTCGGGAGAGCCGCCCTTGTGCGGGTTGATGCCGGTGATCTGGCGGGAGAGCCCGAGCCGGAGCTCGTCGCCGACCTTCGGTGTATCGGCGCTGCCGGCCGCGCCACCGCAGGCGGAGAGGACGGTCGCGAGCACCGCCGCGATCGCGAGAGCGACCACGACGGCGGGCCTGCGACGGACGGATGGTCTGTGGGTCACGGGTTTCCCTGTCTGCTTCTGCTGCGGGTCGGAGTGGGTGGGGGCGTCCGGTCGGTTCACGATCGTGCGAAGGCGCGGCCGGGGATCGCGTCGACGAGCGCCCGCGTGTAGGGGCTCTCGGGTCGTTCCAGAACGTCGTCGGTGCGGCCCCGTTCGACGACGGATCCCTCGCGCAGCACGACGAGGTCCTCGCACAGGTAGCGGACTACGGCGAGGTCATGGGAGATGAACAGGTAGGTGAGGTCGCGTTCGATCCGCAGTCGCGCGAGGAGCCGGAGGATGCGGGCCTGCACGGACAGGTCGAGTGCGGAGACCGGCTCGTCGGCGATGATCACCGACGGTTCGGTCGCCAGTGCGCGTGCGATGCCGACCCGCTGCCGTTGCCCGCCCGACAGCTCGGAGGGATGCCGGTCGCGGAAGCTCCGGGGCAGCTCCACCTCGTCGAGCAGGGAGTCGATCCGGGCCGCGACCTCCCCGCGGGACAGCCCCGGGAAGTTGATCTCCAGCGGCTCCCGCAAGGTCTGGGCGACGGTCAGCCTGGGGTCGAGCGAGCTGTACGGGTCCTGGAAGACGTACTGCACCTCGCGGCGCCACTGCCTGCGCTGCGCGCGGGTGTGCCGCGCGACCGGGTTGCCCTCGTAGAACACGACGCCGGAGTCGACCCGTTCCAGACCCACGATGATCCGCGCGAGCGTGGTCTTGCCCGACCCGGACTCTCCGACCAGCCCGATCGCCTGACCCTTCGTGACGGTCAGGTCGACCCCGTCGAGGGCGACGTGACGGGCCCGGCCTGCGCTGCCGCGCACCGTGAACGCGCGCCGGACGTCGCGGACCTCCAACTGGTCGGCCACGGGCGACGCCGGCTCCGCGACGGGGAGCAGGCGTTCTGCGACCCGGACGGGTTCGAGCCTGCTCGGCGTCGCGGCGAGCAGCTGCCGGGTGTAGGCGTGGTGCGGGTCGCCCAGCACCTGCGTGGTCGGCCCGGACTCGACGATCCGGCCGTCCGACATCACGTAGACGTGGTCGGTGCGGTCTGAGACGACGCCGATGTCGTGGCTCACCAGCAGCACACCGAGACCGAGCCGTTCGCGCAGCTCGTCGATGAGGTCCAGGACCTGGGCCTGCACGGACACGTCGAGGGCCGTCGTGGGTTCGTCGGCGATGAGCAGCTTCGGGTCGCGCGCCAGCGCCATGGCGATCACGACGCGCTGGTTGAGCCCGCCGGACAGCTCGTGCGGGAACGCGCCGAGGGTCTTGTGGACGTCCGCGATGCCCACCGCGGTCAGCAGCTCACCCGACCGTTCCCTGGCCCGGCGGCGGCTCGTCCCGGCGGGAAGCGCCTCCCGTAGCTGCGCAGCGATGCGCATCCGCGGGTTGAGCGACGCCGTCGGGTTCTGAAAGACCACCCCCACGGAGGCGGCCAGGTGAGCCCTGGCCTCCTGCTCCCCCAGACCCGTCAGCTCGCGATCGGCGAGCTCGATGCGACCGCCGACCACCTGGATCGCGGACGGGAGCAGCCCGGCCACCGCGAGCGCGGTCAGCGTCTTGCCGGAACCCGACTCACCGACCAGCCCCACCGCGCGGCCCGCGGCCACCCTCAGCGACACCCCGTCGACGATCGGTTCCGCGCTGTCGCCCGGAACCGGACGGAGGCCGACCGTCAGGTCGTCCACCCGTAGGACCCGGTCGTCGGCGGGCTCCGGTCCGAGCAGCTCCGCGTCAAGAGTGATCATCCGCGGTGCGGCGGTCATCGTGCGAGTCCTCTCCGGGTGACGGGTCCACCCACGAACCGTTCGGCCAGTCCGTCACCGAGCAGCTGCAGTCCGACCGCCGTCGCGACGACGGCCAGGCCGGGGAAGAGCGCGATCCAGGGCGCGGTGAAGATCTGGGCCTGGCCGGTGGCGACCATCTGACCCCAGTCGGGGTCGGGAGGTTGGACGCCGAGGCCGAGGTAGCCGAGGCTCGACTCGAGCAGGAGTGCCGAGGACGCATTGATGGTGAACGCCACCGCGAGCAGCGGCAGGACGCTGGGGACCAGGTGCCGGCGCGCGATCCCGAGCCGCCCGGCCCCGGCCACCCGGGCCGCCTCGACGTACTGCTGTTGCACGACGGCGCGGGCGTGCCCGCGGATGACCCGGAACGTGAGCACCCATGACCCGAGGACCAGGACGAATACGATCGGGACGAACGAGTTCCCCACGAACGACAGCACGACGATCGCGAGCACGATCGACGGGACCGCCAGCTGGACGTCGGCGAGCCGGCTGGTGAGCGCATCGACCCAGCCGCCGTACAGTGCGCCTGCCAGGGCGAGGACGAGTCCCAGCAGCGACGCGACGACCGCGGACACCACGGTGATCGCGAGCGCCGTCCGCCCGCCGAAGACGACCCGGACGAAGACGTCGCGGCCGAGCTCGTCGGTTCCGAACAGATGGGCCGCCGAGGGGGCCTCGAGGATCGCGTCGAAGTTCTGGGCAAGTGGGTCACCGCCGGTGAGCGGACCGATCAGCGCGGTCACCAGCACGCCGGTCAGAACACCTGCCCCCACCCAGCCACCAACACCGATGGTGCGCCGGCGAAGACGCCGGCGGTCGACCCGACCCTCGGCGTCGACCGAGGCCGGCCCGGCGGACCCGCCGTCGGCCTCGGTCACCTGTACGAGACTCACGATCGCAACCTCGGTTCCACGACGGCCGCGACGATGTCGACGACCAGGTTGATCAGGACGAAACCGACGGCGATCGCCAGCACACAGACGATCACCAGCGGGTAGTCGCGGTTCTGGACCGCATTGATCGACAACTGCCCGATCCCCGGCCAGCCGAAGACGGACTCGGTGACGACCGCCCCGCCCAGCAGCACCCCGGCCTGGATCCCGACGACGTTGAGCGTGGTACCCAACGAGTTGGCCACGACGTGCCGCCACACCAGCACGTGCCGCGGCAGACCCTTCGCACGGGCGGTGCGGATGTGCTCGGCCTGCAGCACGTCGAGCAGCGCGGTCCGGAACACCCGTGCGATGGCCGGGATGAACGCGAAGGCCAAGGTCAGGGCGGGCAGCACCATGCTGGCCGCGTCGCCGGTGCTGGTCACCGGGAACCAGCCGAGCCGCACCGCGAAGACGATGATGAGGACGATGCCGATGAAGAAGGTCGGCACCGACTCGATCCCGGTCGCGATCCCGAGCGGCACCCTGCTCAACCAGCCCGAGCGCGCCGTCGCCGACACGTAGCCGATGACGCCACCGAGAAGCACCCCGATCAGCAGCCCGGTCAGGCCGAGCGCGAGGCTCGCCGGGATCTTCTCCAGCGCGATCGGCAACGGGTCCCCGCCGTAGCGGATCGAGTCCGGGAACGTCCCCGTCACCACGCTCGTGAGGAAGTGCCAGTACTGCACGGGCAGCGGCCGGTCGAACCCCATCAGGTGGGTCAGCCGCAGAATCTCGTCGGGCGGCGCATCGGGCGGGACCAGCAGGATCGCGGGGTTGCCGGTCGCGTTGAGCGCGAAGAACACGAGCGTCACGGCGCCCCACACGGCGACCAGACCGGTCGCCAAGCGCCCACCGATGTAGCGCCAGCTGACCGGCGCCCGCACACGGCGGCGGGCAACGGTCCACGACGACGGCGCCGGGCCGTCGGACACGTCTTGGGACACGGACACGTTGAGACCTCGAGAACGGAGGAAGTCGGGGCGGGCCCCGAGAGGAAACGGCAGCGTTCGGCCACGCCTCGAAGGCGCGGCGGTCGGAGCCGCCGACCGGGACGACGAGGGACACAGGCCTTGCGACCCGAGCACGCCGGCACGTGCCGGCACGCGTCGGCTCGCATCACCCGGCGCGGGGTCGGGCAGCCGGGGAACGCCTCGATGCGCCCCGACGCGACATGGTCAGCGCCTGCGCGTGCTCGACTACGAGCGTCCGCGCCACTCGACCACCGGCCTGCCACAAGGCCTCGGTGCAGCCGTGGACGCGGCGACCAACGGCGTCCTCGTCGAGCTTGCGCTCAGTCGGTCAACGCGTACGACAACTCGCCGAGTTCACGGTGCCGTGATCGATGAAACGACGCTGCGTCAGGGTTCCGCTCCACGCCGAAGACGTTGCGCACAGTGACACCGCCCCACGCCACCGGCGACCGGTAGCGGGAATGAACAGTGTCGTCGCCACACAGGGAGTAAAGCCCACCGGCCAACGCCCGTCCAACGACGAATTCTGATCAGAACCGATAAGGGACCGCGATCAGTGCAGCCGGAGCCCGCGACCACCTGGGACTTCGTCTCGGCGCGGTCCCGTCGCCACGAACGCGCCAACCCCCGCGCGACACCGCCACATTGACAGCGTCGGGCACGATGCACCTGACTGGACGCAGAGGCCACCCGATCGACCGACGACCTCGCCGACAGGCCGCACCGGCCGCGTAGCTGTCCGGGTTCGAGGAGACAGCCGTGCGCGCCCGACGTCGCCGTACCGGGACACCTGTCCCGACCCCGGCACCGAGCTCCGCCTCCGACCCCGACGGTCCTGTCCACAGAACGGAGTGACCCGGATGGACCGGCAGTTCCTCTGGTACGTGCCCAACATGATCGAGCGGGGCCACCGCGGCGACGACACGGTCGACGGCTGGGGCAGCCTCGACTACTCCGTCGAGCTCGCCCGGGCCGCGGAGCGCCATGGCTGGGCGGGCGCGCTGATCGGGACAGGATGGGGGCGGCCCGACAGCTTCGTCCTCGCCACCGCCATCGCCGCGCGCAGCACGTCGTTCGTGCCGCTCGTCGCCGCCAGGCCCGGTTACTGGCAGCCGGCACAGTTCGCCACCGCCGCGGCGACGTTGAGCCGGCTGACCGGCGGCCGGGTGTGGGTCAACGTCGTCACGGGCCGCGACTCCCTGGCCGCCTACGGCGACGGCGAGGCCGACTACGACCGGCGCTACGACCGCACCGGCGAGTTCCTCCGCCTCGTCCGTCGCCTGTGGACCGAGGAGGACGTGACCTTCACCGGCGATTTCTTCCAGGTCGAACACTCGACCGTCGTCCCACGACCGGCCGGCGGGCAAGCACCCCGGCTGTACTTCGGCGGCGCGTCGGCCGCCGCGGAGAAGGTCTCCGCCACCCAGGCCGACGTCCAGCTGTTCTGGGGCGAACCCCTCGAGGGCATCGACGCACGGATCGCGCGGCTCCGGCAGCTGTCCGGACAGCTGGGCCGTGAGCTTCCACCCCTGGAGTTCGGGCTCCGGGTCACAGTCGTCGTACGCGACAGCTCACAGGACGCCTGGCGGGCCGCGGAGGAGCGCGTGGCGCAGATGGCAGCCGATCCGAAGATCGGCATCGACGGCCACCGTGGATCCGTCGGACAGGATCGACTGCTGGCCCTAGCCGAGCGGGGCGAGGTGCTCGATTCCTGCCTCTACACCGCACCGGGCCACTACGGCGGTGGCGGTGCCGGATCGACCTGGCTCGTGGGCTCGTACACCGAGGTTGCGGCGGCGCTCGAACGCTACGCCGACCTCGGCATCACGCATTTCGTCCTGTCCGACACGCCCTACCTGCGCGAGGTCGCCCGCATCGGCGACAACCTCCTCCCGTTGCTGCGCGAGCCGCTGTCCCGCGGGCCCCGTCACCCGAGGATGTCTCATCGCAACGCCATCGATCTCTGACGGTCCGCGTTCGGCGCGCGGAGCTCGGGGTGCCGCTGCTGCGCCCGCTGGCGCCCGGTGGGCGCGGCAGGGTTCGTACCTGCAACCCGTGCCGGCCCGCGACAACGCGGTCTCCCGCGCCCGATTCGAGTTCCGCCGGCGCGACCGGTTCGTGCTGTCGCTCGACCGAGACGTTGTTCGTGGCCGCGACCCGATCGCTGCTGCAGACGTCAGAGGGTCGGCCCCCGCCGAGTCTGTCTGTGGCCGAGGCGCCGGCGCGGGCGCCCGCTCCCGGGTGCCGAAGAGGGCACCGACGCGCACCTCGCCCTGGCCGGGCTGCACGGCAGGCTGCGGCTACTCGCCGGGGACGTGCGCGACAACCGCCCGTGGCGGCAGGTCCCACCTGTCCGGCGCCACCGCTGCGGCCGCTGCGGCCGCCGACCGATCCCGGTCACTTATCCTCCCAGCTGCACCGGCCCCGTCGTTCGACGCCTACCCCTAGTCGAGCTGGTGTGGCTGGCGAGCTCCGTCGGCATCGTGGCCGGAACACTCGGCTCCGGCCTCGAGACCGAGCAGGCCGTCCGGAACGCGACCTGCGGCAGGCGGAACGCGAGCGCCGGCGCGGCCGCAACGCGAGGTCGACGTCGTCGAAGCGATCACGGACCGGGGAGATCGGACACTGCCGGGGGATCTCCCCCGTGACACGTTTCACCTCGCGCTCGTTGCAGCCACGATGACGGGTTCGTTGCCGGCGGCGGCCGTGGCGCAGCTGACGCCGAGTTCGTCTGGACCGTGGCGGTCGGCCGGCGTGGCATCGGCCGTGGCGGTCCCGTCTTCACGCCTGTGAACCGACTCAGCCCAGGGTGCTCAAGTACCGGAGGGCGTCTGCCAGTACGACCTCGCCCTCGGTATCGAGCGCGATGTCCACCAATGGGCCGGACGCGTCGGGCCGGCGATCGGGCACGGTCATGCCGCGTCCAGGGCCGAGTGTGCAGGCCACGTTGACCCGATGCGGCGTGGTGCGCAGCGTCCCAGGGCGGATCGCCTCCAGCATGGCCAGCATGTCGTGGAGGGCGATCGCGTCGAGTTTGTAGCGTTCACGGGTGGCCTCACGGTAGAGCGCCGCTGTGCGGACGAGCGTTGCGCAGCGCGGCCCGGCCTGGCTGAGCGTCTCGAGCCACTCGTCGTCGGCAGTGCAGTTCATCGTGAGATCGAGCGGCACGAGCGTCACGGGGACCTCGGGTTGGGTCAGCACACGGTGTGCGGCCTCGGGGTCCGCGTAGACGTTGAACTCGCCCGCCCCTCGGGTGTTGCCCATGCCCAGAGCACCACCCATCGCGACAATGCGCCCGATGCGTGGGGTGAGTTCGGGATGCGCAGCGAGCAGAAGCGCGGTGTTGGTCATCGGACCCAGACAGACGATCGTGACCGGAACCGAAGACTCCCGCAGAACGCTCACCATGAGGTCGAGGGCAGGACGAGGGTCGGCAGGCCCGGGCTCCGGGAAGCCGCTCGACTGCATGCCGAGGCCATCCGCGCCGTGCCATTCCGGTGCGACCTCGGCCTGCACGTGTACCAGTGGCCGCGCTGCGCCCGCGGCCACCGGTATGTCGGTACGCCCGGCAAGGGCGACAATCCGCCGGGCGTTCACGAATGTCTTGTCCAGGGCGACGTTGCCATAGGAGGCCGTGACGGCACGGACGTCGCACTCTTTACTGGACAGGGCCAGAAGGATGGCGAAGGCGTCGTCCACGCCGGGGTCGGTGTCGATGATCAGCGAACTGGGGGTTGGCAAGGTCGCGTCCTCGATTCATTCATCATGTGGCAATGCCGGCTCGGCGGAGGCCCGGGAGACGGCCCGGAGCGAGAGCGCACACCTTCGCCAGTGCCTCCACGAACTTGCTGCCCGTGCCGCAGCGACTGCTCGCCCACCCTCTCGGAGAGGCTGCGGCATTCAACGGCTGGACCAACTCCTGCTGGATCGGAACCCCCTTCCTCCGGCCGGTCCACCAGGCGCCCAGGGCTGACGTCAAGCTGGCCAGGCTGCGCACGATGGGCCGATCGGCCCCTGGGGCGGTGAAGCGCGCATACCTGGTCTAGAAACGTTTCGGCACCCGAACTTACGGGCATGCCCGCTGATGGTCAACTGTGTCGATCGAGCCCCTCGTGAGCAGAGAGCGCCGCGTCTCGCGCACAGCGTGCCCGTGCCAGGGCTGCCGGAGCGGCACATCGAACAGTGGGTCAGGCACGGGCTGACCGCACGGATCTCCTCAGCGCCGAGGCCGAGCCGGTCCATCACCCGGACCGGACGTCCTCGACCACGACGTCGGCTGCCGGCGCCGAGATCCGCACAGCCGCCCGGTCGAACGGGTCGCGCAGGTCGAAGGGGGATCGAGGCCCGGTTGCCGTGGCGACCTGGAAGTACGTGGCCGACCTGGGCCGGCGTACGGCCGGCCCGATGCGCGGGGGTCGTCACCGCGACCACGTCGCTCGGCTTTCGCCTGTCGCTCCTGTGTCGGCCAGGGCCATTGTGGCGAACGGACCCGCGAGCGCCCGGACAAGTCGAGGATCGGGGCCCGTCGAGAGCACGGGGTGCACTGCCGCTGACACCTCTGTGTTGACCGCGCGCCGGCAGGGCAGGCTATCGTAGAAACGAATCAAGTTTCCGTCGGGCAGGCTACTCGTCAGCAGCGAGCGGTCGGCGGCAGGCTCTCTCGCGGGTTCTCGAAGGCCGTCGACAGGGAAGGGGTGCGGCATCGTGACGGAGGATGACCGCGGTGCCCCCGACCCATGCCGAATTCCGCGGGTGACCGTGCCCGACGAGATCGACAGGATGCCGCGGCCGACGTTCGACACGGGCCTCACGACGAAATCACGTCTCGCGAGCAGGACGACGCACGATGCTTCCGGCGCCGCTGCCGCTACTGCTACGGCGGGGAGATCCACCCCGTCGTCGAGGACGCGGCTGTCGCAGCACCGCCCGCGAAGCCACGCACGGCGAGCACATCCTCCTTCGCGCGGGCTGCAGGTGCACCCTGCCGACTCCTGCCAGAAGTCGGGTCCCGTGAGCCCGGAGACGCAGGGACCGCTGCGCGTACTGTTCGACGGCGGGTCGCGGTTCGAGCACACGATTCACCTGAAGGGCTTCGACCGGTTCCACAACACCGAGTACGAGGAAGGCGCCGGCGAGTTCCTGGCCGCGCTCGACCGCGAAGGCTTCGAGGTCACCTACGTCCGCGGCCACGAGATCTCGTCGAAGTTCCCCAAGTCTGGCCGCCGGCCCGCCCTACTGCGCGACTGGACCTCAGGCAGGGGGCCTGGTGAGGGTCGGCGGCTACCTGCCCTTCACCGGGATCGACGGCAAGGCACGGTTCGGGACACCGTCGCAGTGATGTCCGTACGGGGTGAAGGGCGCCGGGAGGCATGCTCACGGCGCGGGCGGTCGACACGTTCTGACGTCCGACTGACCGCTCCTCCAATGCTTGCCGCACGTGCGCAGCCCACGTCGGCCTAGAAACGATGGCATTCCAGGTGGGGGCGGGCGATCCGAGCACCCGACCCGCTTCCCCGGCCGTGTTTCTGGAGCGGGAGCACGTCCCGCCGCTCGGAGGGGCCGAACAGCGTTGAACAGGCCAGAAATCTCCGGCTGAGGGCAGCATCTGGTTCGCCGGGGTCGGCCACTGACGCCCACTCACGCGCCGAACGGCACACAATCTGAGCCGAGGTGAGTTGACGGTCACAGTAGAAACGTTAAAATCCCGCTACTGGGAAGGCCGACCTCTCCAGCGGTCAGCCAGGCGGGTGCGCAAGGGTGCACGTTCGCGTAGAACCTCGGTTTCACGCACCTCCTGCCCGCCCGTGCCAGCTCCGGTCACGCGGCAGGCCGGTAGAAGCGACTCTCACGGAAGGTGGACGAGCCGATGGGGTATCTCGACAACCTGATCATCAATACGGACAACTACAAGCACTGTCACTACCCGCT
>NZ_BPRG01000006.1:0-4099 GCF_036984265.1 Pseudonocardia sp. D17
GCGCTGAACGCCTTCGCGATCACCTTCGCCGGCCGTATCGTCCCCAGCAACGGAAACTAGCCATCACCGAGGCCGGTTCCACCGTTCATCTGACACTCCCCGCCCATGCTGCTGCTGTACGCGACGCCGATCTTCTTCGGCTTCGCGAACTACATCGTCCCGCTGCAGATCGGCGCCCCCGACGTCACCTGTCCGCGGCGCAACGCCTTCTCCTACTGGTTGTCCCCTGTTCGGCGGCCTCACGGTCCTCGCGAGCTTCCTCACCCCGGCCGACGCCGCCGACTTCGGCTGGTTCGCCTACGCGCCGCTGTCGGACGCGGCGCACTCCGTCATCCGTAGATTTCCTCGCATTTATGCATGGGGCGACATACAGGACGTTCCGAAGACAGCCGAAGTCGGGACGTAACGTCGAGGGCGTGCAGACAGAGTCACATTCAGGTCAGAGAGGAAGGAGGATCAAAGATTGGGCCCTTTCAGTCCAGGGTCAGACCGAGCCCAAGCCGGAGAAATAGATGCGTTATTGCCTCGCCAAATCGGAAGCAAAGAGTGCATCAGCAACGGGGACTATCACCGCTGGTGGTGGAAACCACCAACAACAATTCGTTCAAACATTCTAGGAGCTCTTCTAGCTTTGCGGGAGCCCTCGCCAACACCACGACAGGTTCGGAGCATCCGGCGACACGGCGGCTGATTCCATCACGAAATGTACGTCGCGGGACCTTGATCGCAGTGGGCATTTGCTCATCCGACAGCACAATCCACGCGGCAGGGCGCGGAATCGGAAGGTGGACTGCATGGGGCGAAGGGGGACCAGGCGAACCTCTGTTCGTCGGCCAATCCGCGGCGCTGCACGGCGCCACACTCGGCAGAGCTCGCGTGATGATGTCGTTGGGGTGCAGTTCGGCGCCGCCGCTGATGCCGAGAGCTACGTCGACGCGCACCGCGATACCCGGTCCGACCGCGCGGTTCTTTCGCTCGCGGATCCAGCTCGTCTCCCGAATACTTACACCGCTTCCTGGCGGAGACCTGCTCGACGTGGGCTGCGGGCCAGGAATGATGGTCCGCGAAATACTCGATTCGCGACCGGACGCCTTCCACATCACCGCGCTCGATCGGTCCGCCGCGATGGTCGAGGCCTGCGCTCGCAGGATGAAGGACGCAGGGAATGCTCAGGCACTTGTCGGGCGCATCGAATCGCTCCCGTTTCAGGAGCACTACTTCGACGTCATACTGGCCATGGGTGTCCTCGAATACGTTGACGCGACCGTTGCGCTCACGGAGCTCGCCCGGGTTGCCCGACCGGGGGCGTGGTGGTCGTCACCATGCTGAATCCGGCCAGCCCCTACCGGTTCGTTGAATGGCACTTCTTCTGGCCACTGCTGCGCGTACTGGGCGGGATCGAGACGGCGCTCGGGGTACCACCAGAACGGCGGCACAAACCGCCTAAGACGGGCATTCGCGCCTACCGTAAGCGCCAGCTGCACACGCTGCTTGCGTCCGCAGGACTTCGTCCCGTGGACACCGTGTACTTCGATGTCACAGCGCTCGTTCCCCCGCTCGACCGACTCCTCGGGCGATGGGCCTGGACGCGGAAGGATCCTGACAAGACGATTAGCCAGGGACCGCTCAGATGGCTAGGAAGCGGCTACCTGGTCGTGTCCCGGAAGCTCACCTGACCGTCTTGGGACCCAACGGGCTCTAAGCCCGGATGCACCGTTGGGCTGTGCTGTTGATCGACGACAGCGCGTGGGTTCGGGCGGGCTGTTTCAGAATCGGAATTGGCCATGATCGTGCCGCCGGTCGGCCGGCTTCCGGGTAGTGGGCGGACTGGGCCTGGGGTTCAAGTGCGCAGCGGGAGGGCGTTGATGCTCGCCGGTATCGAGCGTTGAGTGACTCGTCGCATTTCTTGAGCAGATCACCCGCCGGATCTCGACGTCGTAGTCCTGAAACGGCACGAACTTCTCCACCAAGCGTTGCGCCAGAGCCGGCTCATCGCCCATGCTTACGACCCCATTTCTCGTCGAGCCCATCCCGTGGCGACGAGCTCGGCATCCTGACTGGGCGCGGTGTAGATGGGTTGATATCCCGCTTCGCCGCATCCCAGTCCTGTCGACCGACCAGCCGGAGCCGGGCCACTGCGGCGACCCTGCGCCGGCGGCTGTTCACCATCCCCGGCCGACTCGTGCACACCGCCCGCCGCCTGCACCTACGCCTCCCGGCGAACTGGCCCTGGGCCGACGCGTTCCTCACCGCCCTGACCAGGGGGCTGTCCGAGCGCGAGGGCCATTGCCTGACCGAGTCGGCCGCGATGAAGTGATGGGCCTACTGTCAAACGAGATGGTTGGCCTGATAGCGTTGAAGAGGTCAGGCCGGGCGGGAGAACGTGATCATTGAACATCACGCCTGTACCTTGTGACTCGCAGCCTGTACCCAACCGGGACTAGCGACACCCGGTGGACGATGCCGTGGAAGCCTGTGATCAACGCCGTCGCGATCACGTTCGGTGACCGCTGGCCGGGAGCCGAGACCTACTGAGAACGACGCCGCAAGCACCGATCATGAGACAGACCCCGGGTTCTTCCGGATGGCCGATATGGCGCGGTTAGCCAATCGACGGGCTAGCTGGATTGTGGGTCTTGGGTCGGTGATAGAGAAGACGGCGTGGGTTGTGTGCGGTCGTGGGAGGAGCGCGCGTAGGGCGGTGACGCGCTGGCCGGAGCGGAACATTCGCCATAGGGAGTAGAAGTCTTCTTCGGCGCGAAACCGGACCCCCACGCTATATTCCGGCACGGCGGGCTGCTGTCCAAGCAGGAGCGCGGTCCAGATGGCAGGCAAGTTCACGCCGGCCCGTACCGCGAGCCCCACCGAGTGGTAGATGCGCGGGTTCACGTCGATGAGGTACGTGGAGTCGTCCGCGTCGATGAACTGGAGATTGAACAGGCCGCTCCACTCCAGATCGGCGAGCAGGCGGCGGACGGCTTGGTCGAGGCTAGCGTCACGCTCGACGGTTCGGGCGTAGGAGACGACTCCGCAGTCGACCGGCCAGGTGCGGTCGGCGAGCTTGTGCACGGTGGTGAGGACCGCACCGTTCCATGCCACGCCGTTGACGGTCCTGATCGGGCCCGCGAGGTAGGGCTGGATCAAGGCTGCCTGGCCCGGAAGACCAGCGACGGCGGAATCAAGGGCGCGGGCGTCCTCCACGCGCACCACCTCGAAACGCTGGAGCCCACCCTCGGTGAGCAACTCGGATCGGACGGGTTTGACGACCGCCGGAAAGCGCATCTCGGCCGGCACTTCGCCGTTGCTGCGCTTCACCAGCGTCGTTGGTGGCACGGCCAGTCCCGCGCGTTCGGCTCGTGCCGCGAGCCCGGACTTGTCGCAGGCAATGTCGGTCTGGATCTCTGGCGGCGCGCCCACAGCGACCGTGCAGGGAAACAATGCGCGGTGACGGCCCAGTGCGAGAAGCGCTGGCTCAGTTCCGGGTAGCACGGCCACCGCCCCGATCTCGGCGGCCGCGGAGGCGAGCTGGCGCGCAAAGGTCTGCGCATCGGTGCGCGGGTCGCAGACCTCGACCACCCCGGCCGCGGCGCGCGACCGAGCGCCGAAGCCGCTGCGCGTGGTAATCGCGGCCCAGGGTTGATATCCCGCCGCGCGAAGGGCGCGAAGCGCGGCGAGCCCACCGGTGTACTCGGTTCCAGTGACGAGGACCCGGACCGGCCTGGACGGGCCTGCCCCAGCCGGCGGAACAGGCCCGTCCATTGATGGCTCTGCTGAGGGAGTAGCAGTCATACGACCAGTGTGCGACGACGAAGGTTAGGCGCCGGCAAAAGCAGGAGCAAATTTCTTCGCCGCCAAGGAAAAATTGAGCACCGCGTTTTGGGTACGCCGAAAAAAGCCGAATGAGTTCCCCTTGTTTGCACGTTCGGAAAGACGTGCAGGTTGGTTCTTCCGATCGAGCGCGATCGTGCCCGAACATCCGGGGCGCGGCGAGAGCTAGACGAGTAAGTCCTAACGGCGTGCCGGCCCGGGACGTGGCAGGAGGGTGTTGAAGATCAGTTTGTGACGACCGACCTCAACACCCTCCTGACCGCACTCTACG
>NZ_BPRG01000007.1:0-16988 GCF_036984265.1 Pseudonocardia sp. D17
TCAGGTGCGCCCGAATCCTGGATCAACGATCCGACTCGGACACAAGGAGGGTGCACCAGTGAGCACCTCCACGATCGCCGTGGCGGGCACGGACATCCGGATACCCTGCGCACCGGGGCAGACCGTGCTCGAGGCGGCCGAGCACGCCGGCTGGGCGATCCCCTACTCCTGCCGCAAGGGCGTGTGCACCTCGTGCACCGGATCGTTGGTGTCGGGTTCGGCCGTGGTGCGCGGTCGGGGCGAGGTCGCCGGGCCCGCCGAGTCGGTGCTGATGTGCCGGGCCGAGCCCCGGGGGCCGGTCGTGATCAGCCCGCGGCGCATCGCCCGTGGCGAGGCGCCCCGCCGCAGGACGCTGACCGCCGTGGTGCACCGAATCCGGCGGCCCGCCCCCCGGGTGGTGGTGCTCGACCTGCGGTTCCCCATCGGGCGCCGGGCGCCGTTCCGCGCGGGCCAGTTCCTCGAGGTCCGGCTGCCCGGAGCCGAACCTCGGCCCTACTCCCTCGCCAACCCCCCGCAGCACAACGACGCCGCGCAGCTGCACGTCCGCACGGAGCCCGGCGGCCTCTTCTCCGATCTGACCGTCGGCGCACTGGAGCCCGGGGACACCCTCGAGGTCGAGACCCCGTTCGGCGAGTTCGTGCTGGACGACGGGGACTCCCCCGTCCTGCTGCTGGCCACCGGAACCGGCTTCGCACCGTTCCGGTCGATCGTGCTCGACCTCATCGCCCGGCGCCGCACCCGACCGGTCCATCTGTACTGGGGCGTGCGCACCGAGGACGACCTCTACCTGGCCGAACAGCCGCGCCGGTGGGCCGAGCGGCACCCATGGTTCACCTTCACACCGGTGCTCTCCCGACCCGGCCGCGACTGGGCCGGAATGACCGGCCACGTCCAGCACGCCGCGCTCACCGCCCACCCCGACCTGACCGCCCACCACGTGTACGCCTGCGGTGGCGAGGCGATGACCGCGGGGACGCACGCCCTGCTCACCAGCCGCGCAGGGCTGGCGTCCGAGCGCTACCACGCAGACACGTTCGTACCCGCCACCACCACGATCCGGGCCTGACACGGCCGACACCGCGGCGCGCACCGCGCGTCACCTGTCCGACAGCGCCGGCCGGACCGGCCACCACGGTTCAAGGGAGAATCACGATGCAACTCGTCCTCGTCCACGGCGCCTGGTTCGCCGGCTGGACCTGGTCGCGGGTCGCCGACGACCTGCGGTCGCGCGGCCACTCGGTGCACGTCGTCGAGCAGTTGCCCAGCGGCGCGGACGACCCGGCCGCCCGCGGTGACCTCGCCGCCGACGTGGCTCACGTCCGCTCGGTGCTCGACGGCGTCGACTCCGACGACGGCGTCGACTCCGACGACGGCGTTGTCCTCGTCGGCCACTCCTACGGCGGCATCGTGACCGGGGAGCTGGCCGCCCACCCCCGGGTGCGCCACAGCGTCTTCGTGGCCGCGTTCCGGCCCTCCGCCGGCAAGAGCCTGTCGGACGTGCGATCGCCGCACCCGGTCGAGTGGATCGAGGCGCGCGAGGACGGCAGCCTGCACGTCACCGCCGACCAGGCGGTCGCCCGCGACGTGCTCGCCGCGGACCTCGACGAGGCCGCGTTCGCCGACGTCCACGCCCGGCGCAACGGCCACGCCGCGATCACCTTCGCCCAGCCCGCCACCGCTCCCGCGCCCGCCCACCCGGTCACCTACGTGCTGTGCGCGCGCGACCGCGCGATCTTCCCCGCCGACCAGGAGCGGATGGCGACGGGCGTGGACCACCTCGTCCGGCTCGACGCGACCCACATGGCCCCGCTGACGCATCCGGCCCAGCTCGCCGGACTGCTGGCGTCGGTCCGGTGAGCGAGTCGGTACGACTGACGGGCTTCGTCGACGACCGCCGGATCAGCCGGTTCCAGTACGTCGCGGTCGCGCTGTGCGGGACGGTGATGTTCCTCGACGGCTTCGACACCCAGGTCATCAACTATCTCGCCCCGCACATCGCCCGGGACTGGGGGTTGTCCACCGCGGTCCTCGGCCCGATCTTCTCCTCGGCGCTGGTCGGATTGATGATCGGCTACCTCGTCCTCTCGCCGCTCTCGGACCGCTTCGGTCATCGCAGGCTGGTGATCGCCGGCACCGCGGTGTTCGCCCTCACGAGCCTCGTGTCGGTGTGGGTCGGCGGCGTCACCGAGCTGGTCGTGCTGCGATTGGTCACCGGGATCGGCCTCGGCGCGGCGGCTCCGAGCGCCGTCGCGCTCACCGCCGAGTACAGCCCCAAGCGGGTCCGGGCCAGCTTCGTGCTGGCGATCTACTGCGGTTTCTCGCTGGGGTTCGTCGCCGCCGGCCTCGTGACGGGCTGGCTGGAGCCGACGTTCGGCTGGCGCTCGGTGTTCCTCGTCGGAGCCCTGGCCCCGATGGTGATCATCCCGGTGATGCTTCGGTTCCTGCCGGAGTCGCTGGCCTTCCTCACCGGTCGGGGCGCGGACCCCGAACGGGCGTACCAGCTCTGCCGGCGCATCGACCGGACCCTCCCCGTGCAGGTGCAGCCCGTGCTGGTCGACCCGACCGAGGCGGGCGGCCGGGTGAAGCTGCGGGCGGTCCTGGCCAACGGCGGGGTCCTCGGGACCGTCCTGCTGTGGGTGGTGTTCGCGGTGAACCTCGGGGAGTTCTACGCGCTGCAGAGCTGGCTCCCGACGATGCTGACCGATCTCGGCTTCGCCGGCGGCACCGTCGTCAGCGCCACGAGCCTGATCACGGTGGGCGGCATCGCGGTCGCCCTGGTCGTCGGCCCGGCCATGGACCGGTTGGGCGCCTTCGGCTCACTGGCCGTGCTGTTCGTGGTCGGAGCGGTGTTCCTGGCGGTGGCCGGGCCGGCGTTCGCGGGGCCGGAGTGGGTGATGCTGCCGGCGCTGTTCCTCGTCGGCTGCGGGGTCAGCGGCGGACAGAAGGCGCTGATCGCGCTCGCCGCGGTCGTCTACCCGGCGAGCGTCCGCTCGACCGGCGTCGGCTGGGCGCTCGGGATCGGGAGGCTCGGCGGCATCCTCGGACCACTGGTCGTGGGCGCCGCCCTCAGCGCGAACTGGTCACCGACCGCGGTGTTCCTCGCACTGGCCGGGCCCATGCTGGTGTGTGCGGGGATGATCGTCCACCTCGGCCGCCGCGCCCGTCGCGCGGCGACCACGCCCGCTCCCGAGCCCGTCGGTCCTCGATGACGCAGGTGCGCGAGCGTACGGGTCGACGGGACGGCCGGGCGGCACGTCAGCCGAGGGCGGCGGAGCGGGGGTCGGTCCCTGAGCAGCGCGTAGGCCAGGCGCCGGCCCAGGAACCGGGCCACGAACGCCACCCGCGCTCCCGACCGCCGGCGGCGGCGGGCTGAGCCACTCCACCGACTCGATGTTCGCGTACCAGGACGGGGCGTTCGACGGGTCGGCCGCGAACTCCGCGACCTCCTCGACCGGCCGCGGGATCACTGCGTCGACACTCACGTCGACCACCGCCATCCGGGGATCCTCACGGCTACCCCGTGCGTTGTCCAGGCAGGGTCCGGCGAGGACGGGTCGCGGGCTCAGGCGGGCTGGAACAGTTCGACGAGGTTGCCGGAGGGATCGCCGATCAGGATCTGCCGACCGCCCGGCCCGGAGATCGGCTCGCTGCGGAAGGGCACACCGGCGGCGTGCAGGCGCGTGATCTCGGCATCGAGATCGTCCACGACCAGATGGATGCGGTTGCGCCCCGCTGCGGCGAACTGCTCCGGGGTCGCCCGGGCCCCGGAACTGGCCGGCCCCGACAACAGCAGGCGCATCGGGCCACGCACGACGTCGGCGAACGCCGGCGCGACGTTGGTGTTCACGGTGAAGCCGAGCCGAGCCGTGTAGAAGTCGACGGCAGCCTCCACGTCGTCCACCAGATAGCGAACACTGGCGCGCTCGTCGGAACTCATGACGTGACCTCCTGCGTGGTGATGTCGAGTGTCGGGACGAGATGGCGAACACGGGTGGCGATCGCGCGGGCGCTCGCCACGAACGTGGCATCGTCACCGCCGGCCGGATCGGGCAGGCTCCAGTGCACCTGGCGGGCCGCGCCGCCGAACTCCGGGCACACCTCACGAGCCCGGTCGCACAAGGTGACCACGACGTCGAACCGCTGACCGGCGAACGCCTCGAGGTGCCGCGGTCGCTGTGCCGCGACATCGAGGCCGTACTCCTCGCGCAGCACCCGGACGACCGTGGGGTGAATCCGGTCCCTGGGATGACTCCCGGCGCTCACGACCTCGACGCGCTCGCCGCAGATGCTCCGGAGCACGGCTTCAGCGACCGGGGACCGTGCACTGTTCCCCGTGCAGATGAACAGAACCCTCGGCCGGACCGTCCGCTGCGCTGGTCGGACCGGTAGCGACGGAACCGTGCGAAGCGCGGCATGCAGGGCCGAGCCCGCCTCTCCGAGCGCCGTCGCGCACCGGTCCAGATCGAGGTGGTAGTAGCTGTCCCGAGCGTCGAACGTGCTTCGCCGGGACGTCACCAGACCGCCGTCGCGGAGCAGGCGTAGGTGGTACGAGACCAGATTCTGTCGCTCCCCCACGCGGCCCACGAGCTCCCGCACCCGCAGGTCTCCGCCTGCGAGCTCGGACATCAGACGCCAGCGCACCGGATGTCCCGCCGCGCGGACGAACATCGGCCGGGAGTCGTCGCGAACTGCCACAGCAGGGACGGTACATCAATCTTGTTTGATGCACACGGGTCAACGCCCACGTCCTCGACCCAGGGCGAGCGTCGACCTCGCCCCGGCTCTCGCCGCCGAAGCCGGCCGGTTGTGGAGCCTTCGAGCGGAACGGTCAGCTCGATGACGGCATCGCGATCCGCAACGCCGTCGCGAGGTAGTCGCGCAGCACATCCGGGTGGGCGGAGTCGGCGACGAGACCGAGGTAGCCGTCGGGACGGATCAGCGCCATGCCGTCGATCGGCCAGCCGTAGGCCCGGACGAGGGCGGCGTCGGCGGTCACGACGGTGCCGAGGTCGCCGAGGACCTCACGCAGCGCGGCCTCGTGCTCGGCACCGCTGACGACCAGCAGGAAGCCAGGTGTCGTCAGCAGGTCCTCGACGGCGACGGCGGTGCCCGCGGGGTCGGGGGCGTGCTCGCCGGCCTTGACCGCGGCGCGGCCGTGGTGCACCGACAGGGCGCTGTCGCGGTAGTTGATCGTCAGCTCGGCCATGGTCGAGCCGACGGCGTTGTTGATCACATGGACGTGCCCGACCAGGTACATCGCGATGTTGCGCAGGGCGGCCTGCGGGCCCGAGGCGGTACCGACGTCGGTCAGCGTCGTCGTCGTGCGGACCACCATGGCGCCGACGGGGTGCCGCTCGTCGTTGTACGTGTCGAGCAGTGCGGCGTCGGCCCGGCCCCGAGCGACGAGCGCGAGCTTCCACGCGAGGTTCGCGGCGTCCTGGATGCCGGTGTTCATGCCCTGCGCACCCGCCGGGCTGTGGATGTGCGCGGCGTCGCCGGCCAGGAACACGCGGCCGAACCGGTACTGCGGCACCTGGGCGTGGTGGACCTCGAAGTAGGTGAGCCAGCGCGGCGTACCCATCTTGACGGCGCCGCCCATCCGGACGTCGGCCATCGCCTGCATCTCCGCGAGCGTGGGCGCCGTCCTCCCCTCGGGCGGGGCGTCGACGAGGAACATGATCCGGGCCCGCGCGCCGGCCAGCGGGAACAGCATCCCCATGCCGTCGGGATGGGTGAACATCCGGATCGCGTCGGGCGCGTAGCTCGTCTCGACGTCGGCGTCGGCCATCGCGAAGTGCTGGCCGTGGAAGCCGCCGTCGAGCTCGGTGCCGACGAGGCGACGGGTCGTGCTGTGCCCGCCGTCGGCGCCCAGCACCCAGCCGACCCGGATGGTCGACTCCCCGTCGGCGCCGCGCAGGGTGACGTCGACGCCGTCGTCGTCCTGGGACAGCGCGGTGAGCGCGACACCCCGCTCGACGACGACACCCAACTCGGCCGCCCGCTCGGCCAGCACGGCCTCGGTGTCGGGCTGCGCGACGTCGAGCACGTAGGGGTGACGGCTGGCCGTGTCCCCGAGGTCCAGCCGGTTGCGGCTCCGGCCGGTCCTGCCGTCGACGACGTCCAGCGCCGGGATGCGACGGCCGAGCGCCTTGAGCCGCTCGAGCACCCCGAGGGACGCGAGCATCTCCAGGCTCCGGGCGTGCACGCCGACGGCGCGCGACTCGGTCGTCGGCTGCTCCAGCGCCTCGATCACCCGGACGGACACGTCGAAACGGGCGAGCTGGGCGGCGGCGGTGAGGCCGACCGGGCCGGCGCCGACGACCAGGACGGTGTCGGAGGTGGCGTTCATCGGGTGGCTCCAGTCGGGTCGGTGGGCCGGGTGTCGGCGGAGAAGGCGCGGGTCAGCGCGTCCTTCTGGTGGCGGGTGAGGGTGCTGACGAGCAGGTCGGTGTGCGTGTCGGCGAACAGGTCGCGGACCGGGTCGAGCGCGGCGTCGTCGGCGAGCAGGAACAGCGCCGACGTGCCTGCGACGACGCGGCCGCGGGCGTGCCCGAGAAACTCGTCGGACAGCCCGAGGTGGGCGAGCCCGGCACCGGTGGCGGCCGCGGGGCGGCTGAGCGGGAGCAGGAACACCGTCCCGAACAGCAGGCCCCAGAACGCGCCGGACAGCGCGGCCGTCCCGGCGGCGGTCCCGGCCTGGTAGGTCCTGGGCCGTACCGCGTCGGCCGCCCAGGCGACGACGGCCACGTCGTCGACGTGGAGCAGCCGCTGGTGCTGGCGCCGTTCCAGCGGGCGCAGCGCGGCCTCGGCGCCGGCCTCGGTGGCGAACGTCCAGATGCTCAACGTGGTCATGTCGGGTACTCCGGTCCCGCTGCGGGCGGTGTCTCCGCTCGTCTGCCGACAACCGTGCCCCGGGTCCTCCAACTCGGCTCCAACTCGGTCCCACGGATTGAAGTCGCTGCTCAGGCCAGGAACTCGGCGAGGCTGGTGCGGGCCCCCTCGGCGCGGGCGCGGTCGGCCACCGTGGCGCCGAGACGTGTGGTGATGGTGGCGAGGAGCGTCGACATCTCCTCGTTCCGAGGCCACGGCACGCCTGCCGCGCGGTGCTGGGCCTCGGCCGCACCGAGGACGCGCAGTGCCGTGGCGTCCTCGCCGGACCGGCCGAGCGTGAGGCCGTACAGCTCCAGCGCGTAGGCGTTGTCGCGCAGGCCCGCGTCGGCCGACGCCTGCAGCGTCGCGCGGGCCCAGGGCAGTGCCTGGTCGGGCCGGTCGGCGGCGAGTGCGATCGTCGCGGCCCCCGCCGCGGCGCTCCATGCCGTGTAGAGGTTGTCGGCGGCGCGGGCGTCGTCGTGCAGCGCGGCGAAGCGCGCGACCAGCTCCGGGCGTGGATCGGCGGCGGCGTCGGCGACCAGCTCCGTGTGCCGGACGACGACGTCGAGCTCCGGGGCACCCGCGGCGAGCCGGCGGGTCGCGGCCGCCACCTCGGCGAGCACCTCGGCGTCGCCGACGCGGCGCAACGGGCCCGTCGTGACAGCGAGGTCGTCGCACACGATGACTGCGTCGTCGCCGGTCAGGGACTCCGCGACCGCCAGCGCGTCCCGAACCAGGACCCGTCCGACGGCGGGATCGCCCTGCACGAGCCGGGAGTTCGCGTTGCCGAGCAGGAGCAGCACCCGGTCGACCGGGTCCACGAGCTCGGCCCCCAACGTCCGCAGCGCGGCGTCGCGCCACCGGTCGCCCTCCAGCGCCATCCCGCTGAACGCCCAGTACAGCCCGAGGCGGGCCGCGAGGGTCGCGCCCAACGGCGTGGGGGCGTCGACGAGGGTGCGTTGCATCGTCGCGCGGATCGAGGCGAGGTCGTCGTCGAGCGCGGCGTACCAGCTCGCCATCGTGTGCGCGCCCAGCCGCGGCTTGGCACGGGCGAGACCCTCGACCCACGCGTCGCGCCGTGCCGCCGGGTCCTCACCGGCCCGGTCGGCCTCGTGGACGGCGTGCCCGCGAACCGTCGCGAGCTGGGCGAACCGCGACACACCACCGACTCGCAGCGGCCCGAGCGCCGACAGCATGGACCGGTGCACCAGCGCGGCGGTGCCGTCGACCGCGTCCGTAGTCGTCATCCCGGTCAGCGCCGCCGCGACGTCGACGGTGAACGGGCCCGGCACGGCACCGACGGCCCGGTGCAGCGCGGCGAGGGGTTCAGGGAGGTCGCGGTAGCTGGTGCCGACGGCGTCGCGGACCGTCCGGTGATGGTTCGTGCCGCGGCCGCGCCCGACCCGACTCAGCGTGCTGGCGTCGGCCCGGACCTGGGAGGCGATCTCGGTCAACGTGTACGCGCGGGCGCGGCCGGCGGCCAGCTCCAGCGCGAGCGGCAGCCCGTCGACGGCCTCGGCGATGTCGCGGACGTCGGCCATCGACTCGTCGTCGCGCACCCCGCCGGGCACGAGCGCGTCGAGCCGGTCGAGGAACAGCTCGACGGCGGCCGCCGACGTGAGCGGCGCCAGGGCCACGACCTCCTCGCCGTCGACCTCGAGCGGTTCCCGGCTGGTCGCCAGTACCGCGAGCTGCGACCCTTCGACCAGCATCTCCTCCACCAGCTCGGCGACGGCGTCGAGGACGTGCTCGCAGTTGTCGAGGACGACGAGCATCCGCCGGGCAGAGGTGAAGCGGCGCAACGCGTCCGCGGGCTCGACCGGGCCCGGGGCCGGCAGCTCCAGCGCGGAGGCGACCGTCTCGGGTACCCGCTCTGGGGTGGCGACCGTGAGGTCGACGAACCACGAGCCGCCGGGCGGCGCCGTCTCCCGGGCGACCTCCAGCGCGAGCCGCGTCTTACCGCACCCCGCCGCGCCCACGAGCGTGACCAGCCGTCCGGGCGCGACCAGCCCTGCGATCTCGGCCGTCTCCCGTTCCCGCCCGACCAGCCGGTTCCGCGCCGCGGGAAGGTGCTGCGGCGGCTCGGCCCGGGCGGGCGCGGCGACGGGCGCCGACGCGTCGTCACGCAGCAGTTCGGCGTGCAGCGCCTTGAGATCGGGCCCGGGCTCGACGCCCAGTTCGTCGACGAGAACCGTGCGGGCGTCGGTGTAGGCCCGCAGTGCTTCGGCGCGTCGGCCGGCGTCGCGGTACGCCGTCATCCGCAGCAGCCACAGCCGCTCCCGCAGCGGTTCCTCGGCCAGCGCCGTCTCCAGCTCGCCGAGGGCCTGCTCCGGGGCGCCGGTGCCCAACAGCGCCCCGATGTGGGTCTCGCGGAGGCCGGCGCGGACCGCGTCGAGACGGGCGACGGCGGCATGCGCCCAGTCCTCGTCGGCGGCCACGCCGTAGGGCCGGCCCCGCCACAGGGCTGCCGCCCGGGAGGCCTGCTGCAGAGCGCCGGCCGCATCGCCGGCGGCGAGACGATCGGCCGCGGCGGTGGCCAGCCGGACGAAACGTCCCGAGTCGGTCGCATCGTCCCCGGCCAGGACGAGCCGGTAGCCGCCCGGGTCGCGGACCAGGACCTTCGACGCGGCACCCCGCGCCCGGCCGGGTTCGAGCACCCGGCGCAGCCGCCAGACGTGGGAGTCGAGGGTGGACACCGAGCGGTCGACGCCGCGCTCGCCCCACATGGCCTCGCACAACGCGTCGACACCGACGGTGTGACCGCCGTGGATCAGCAGCAGTGCGAGCGCCGACTCCAGCCGGGCACCACCCACCGCGCTCGCCTCGCCGCCGCGTTCGATCTCCAGCGGACCGAGGTCCCGGAAACGAACGGGCGTTTCGGAAGGCGTGTCCGCGGTCATCGGCTCCCCTCACACCGTGAGTGAGCTCGTCGTCACGCTCCCGAATATGAACCAGACATGACCCAGATCACAACGCCTCTGCGGAGCCGGGCCTCAGGACACTGCCGCGGGTTCGGGGATCGTGACGCCGGTCCGGAACAGGTTCCGCGGGTCCGTCGCCGCCTTCACGTCCTGCAACCGGGCGAGGGTCTTCGCGTCGAACGCGCCGCGGGCGTCGACGGGCGCGCCGTCGGGCCGGGACGTGAAGTTGAGCAATGACCGGCCACCGCTCCACGGCAGCAGCCGCTCGTAGAACGCCGTCTGGATGGCGGCGGCGTCCGCGAACGCCGGGCCCGGATAGGCCGACGTGAACACATTGAGCGCGGCGTCACGATTGCCGACGGCGTCGGGCACCGCGGCCGGGCGGGCGAGCGCGCCGCCGAGGTGGCGCATTTCCAGCATGTGCGGCGTCGCCGGGCCGACCTCGTCGAGCAGCACCTCGATCGCGGCGTCGTCCCATGCCGGGAGCACCGCGCCGCCGCAGCTCACGGGCTGCGGGATGGTCGGGTCGCCGTGGATCGTGCCGAACTCGAGGATCGGCAGGCACCGCACGGTGTCGACGATCGGTGCCGCCACGGCGCGCAGGGGGGCGATCAGCCGCTCGGCCTCCACGGGCGCACCCGTGTACGCCACACGCAGGTGGGCGACGAAACGGCCGCGCAGCGGCGCCGGGACGGCGTCGACCGGCGGGAAGGACACGAAGGCCACGGACAGGCTGAGCGCGTCGGGCGCGCTCGCGGTGACGCGGCCGAACGCGGCCAACAGCTCCGGGGCGCACTCGCCCGGCAGGAACAGCCCGCCGCCGTACATCACGTCGCCGCGGACGAGGTCGAACTCCAGCTCCGTCGCCACACCGAAGCCGCAGCCGCCGCCCCGGACCGCCCAGAACAGCTCTGGGTCGGAGTCGGCGGTGATGTCGCGGACCTCGCCGTCGGGGGTGACGAGCCGGACCCGCCGGACCCGGTCGGCCGCCCAGCCGTACCGCCGGCCGAGCGGGCTCAGCCCACCGCCCGTCGTGTACGACGCCACGCCCACCTCGGGCGATGACCCGCACAGCGGGATCAGCCCGGCCGGCGCGCACTGCGCGAGGACCGGCGTCCACGTCGCGCCGCCGCCGACGACCGCGGTGCGCCGCTGCGCATCCACGCGGACCCGGGCGAGCGCGCGGATGTCGATCAGCACGCCGCCCTCGGCCCCGCCGACCGGGCCGTGGCCGGTCGTGCGGACCACGACGGGCAGGTCGCGCTCGGCGGCGAACCGCACCGCGGTGACGACGTCGGCCTCGTCACGGGCGGAGACCGCCACGTCGGGGGTGGGGATCGCGGACAGGTCGAAGCCATCGCGGGCCGCGTCGTAACCCGGGGTGCCGGGGGCGAACACGGTGGGGATGGCGTCGAGGGCGGTGGACATGGCCGGCTCCTGGGGACGGGGCCGCTCGTCGGCCCGCTCGACGACGACGGTGCGCGCCCCGGCTCCAAGGGTGCTTCAATCCGCATCCAGCAGGATTGGAGACGGCCCTGTCACGATCCGGACGTGCCGAGGAGCCCGTCCGCGCTGCGATCCGCGCTGGCGCCGTTGCCCGTGCCCTGGGGTGTCGCCCCCGGGCTGCGCGCGGCGCTCGCGGCCGTGCTCGTGCTGGGTGGGTCCCTGCTGGTCGCGGACCTGAGCATCGGTGGCATCGCCTACCTCGGGGTTGCGTGCGCGGCGAGCTTCATCGGGAGCGGCGACTACCGGGCCCGTGCAGTGCACGTCGTCGCCGAGACCCTCGGCGCAGCGGTCGGCATGACCGTCGGGGCGCTCGTCCCCGACACGGTGTCGTGGGTGCTCGTGGCAGCCGTCGTCGTCGGCGTGGCCGCGGGAATGGTCGGGTGCATCGGCCCGGCCTCGACCGGCGCCGCGGTGATGGCCGTCATCGGTGTCTCGTACACGCAGTTCGGGCGGCTGCCGATGCCGTGGTGGGAGCCCGTCGCGGCCTACGCCGTCGGCAGCGTCGTGCTGCTCGCGCTGAGCCTCGTCGGTGCGCTGCACCACCGGTCGCGGTACCGCCTCGCCGCGGTCGCCGCCGTCCTCGACGCCGCCGCCGATCTCCTCGACCATCCCTCCGACGACGCCCGGCACCGTCTCGCCCTCGCCTCCGCCGCCGCTCGCGACGCCGTCGCCGGTTACCGAGGCGCCGTCGCCGGCCCACTCGACGCGGCCTGGGCCGAGGCCCGCTCGGGGGCGGCCCTCGCGGCGCAGGCGGTGGCGGCGTCGACTGCTGCGCCGGCCGACCCGGCGGGCTGGCGGGCACGGGCGGTAGCGATCCGGGCAGGCAACCTCGGGGACGGTCCTGCTGGTCCGCCGCTGCCCGGCCGCGCCACCCGCGTCCGGGCCGCGTTGCAGGCCGCGTCAAACGCCGATGCGCTGTGGACGGGGGCACGGATCGGGCTGTGCGTCGGCGCCGCGACCGCGCTCGCCCTCGCGCTGCACCCGCCGGCGCACGCCTACTGGATCGCGCTGACCGTCGCCGTCGTACTGCGCCCCGAGTACGGCGCGGTGCTGGTCAGGGCGGTGCACCGGCTGGCCGGAACGATCGTCGGCGTCGTCCTCGTCGCAGTTCTCCTCGAATTGACACGATCGCCCGTCTGGCTCGCCGTGGCCGCTGCCGCGGCGCTCGGGCTGGCCGGCCTCGCGCGCCCCCGGCTCTACGGACTGGCCGTCGTCGGCATCACCGGGTCTGCGCTCTTCAGCGTCGCCATCGGCAACCCCGCCGCCGTCGAACCCTGGACCAGGCTCCTCGACACCGTCCTCGGCTGCGCCGTCGCGCTCGTCGCCGGTGTGCTGCTGTGGCCGCGCCGCGGCGTGCCCGACCAGCCGCGCAGGTTCTCCGCGGCCACCGCCGCGCTGTCGCGGATGCTGGGTTCCTCCGGAGCAGCGGCGGTCGACGACGCCTATCGCCTCGCCGATGGCTGGCGCGCCGAGCTCGAACGCGACCTCGCCGAGCCCGACCCCGCCCACGCTGCCGCGGCATGGTTGCCGGTGGCGCTGCAGCTGGAACACGTGGTCGATCTCGCCGCCGCGACGGGTGACCCGGCCGCCGCGGACCTGTTGCACGGTGCGACGACCCCGTCCGATGCACTCGCTCTGCTCACGGCCGTCGCCGCGCAGCTGAGGCCCTGAACACGGGGCGTCCGTCGCCGAACAGATCGAGCTCGCGGTACGTGTGGCGGAACCGTCGCGGCCCTCCGGTCCGGTGGTAGCTCGCCACGTTCGGGCGCCTGCGGCCACTACCGGCGGCGCGCCAGCATCTTCTATGCCTCGGCCTCGTCGGTCGACCCACGTAGGTAGAGCTGCCGCCCGGTGACCGGGTCGACGCCGGCGAAGAGGATCGCCCGGAAGGGGGTCCCGCGCCGCCGGATCAGGCCCTCGGCCCGGGGCTTCGCCGGGTGCTAGGCCACGTCGCGAAGCTAGTCATTGACATCAACCGGTCGGCGCGGGCTCAGCTGAGCGAAAGCGCTGGTCAGCGTGGTGGAGACGAGGGGAATCGAACCCCTAACCCCCGCCTTGCAAACGTGGTCGACACCGTCGACCAGGCCCTCTACCTGGAACGATAGTCGACCGGCGGTTACCTTTGAGCGCTACAGCCGCTCGAACTCCCCCTGTTTCGTGTCACACGGCGTGTCACAGCGCGGCCAGCGCGCCACTCCCCTTGACGGTGGGGCAGGAGTACGGAGGCGCCGAACGATCAGGTGCAAATGCTCGGGCGAGCGGTCCCGTTCGCGCAATCGAGGCAAAGCTGTCGGGCTTGGGCCACGCCGGCTACGCCCTGGAGACCCGGTGGTGCGTAGTCCGGCCTGAACGCAACGGCAACCCTATTCATTTCACCGGTAAGGGTCACCCGCGTCGGTGGCGACCTGGGGTCGACGCCCGCGAGGTCAAGGTCCCGGCCGTCGTGGCCTGCTGGGAACGGCGCGCCGACGACGCGCGCCACGGCAACTGGTCGCACGCGGCGCACCTCACCCTGCTCCTCATTCGCCAGGTCCCCTACGGGGAAGCTGCGGCCGCGGCCCTCACCATGCGTCCGCACCGCGCATGCCAGCGGTGAGACGACCGAGGACTTCCTCCTCGGTCACCTACGCTTGCTGCGCTGGGCTGTGTTGGCGCGCTTGGCACACGGCAGGCTCGTTGCCAAGGCGGAGAAGTAATCGAGCGCGGCCGGCCGGGCCCACCCCGCACGGGCCCGGCCGGCTCCGGCCACCGAGGCGGGACGCGGACGCCATGGCGGGCCTCAAGGGTCCCGGTCCTGGGTGGTCAAATGTGCCCTGCCGCTTCGGCCGGTCCCGGAGCGAGGTCGGGCCACGGCACTACAAGGGAACTGACCAGACCACTCGCGTTCCCCCGTGATCGGGAGTGGTCGTCTGGAAGGTGCCGCTGTGGTACTCGGCGCGCTGCTGCGCGAAACGTAGTTCACGGCCGCGGTGCATCCTCCCGAGTCCGACGCCGTCGTCGGCGACTTCGAGGGTGAGCCGGTCGGGGCTCGTCGTGACGGTGACTTCCACGGAGCGCGCGCGGGCGTGCCGCACGACATTGGCAAGTGACTCCCGTAACGCGACGACCAGGTCGTCGCCCATGTCGTGCGGGACGGCGTCGATGAGCGCGGAGCTCAACGACACGAGCGGTGGGAAACCCAGCACGGCGGCCATGTCGGCGACGACGGCCTGGAGCCTGCCGGACAGGTCTGCTCCTTCCACGGCGTCGCGCTCCGTCGCAGGGAAGACGATCGCGCGGATCTCCTTGATGGCCTGGTCAAGAATGCGGATGGCATCGTCGATGTGACCGGCGGTGAGCGCAGTGGCGTGTGCTGTGGTTGATACACGCAGCCGGGATGAGGCGTTGTCGAGGCTGAGCCCGGCCGCGAAAAGGCGCGGGATGATGGTCATGGACAATTGGGCTGCCATCCGGTCGCGCTCCGCGGTGACAGCGCCGCTCGCCGGGGGACTCGAGCGGCCTCGTGCATCATCTTCGCCCAGGCGAGGCCTGGGACGCGCCAGCGGCGGCCGCTCGGGTGTCATGGCGCGCGATGAGCGATCGAGGGCGCCGCATGGCACAGGTTCCGCCTGGTGTTCACACGCATTCGGCCCCTCCGCCATTGACAAGGCTTGCCACGAGCCCGTTGCACGTGCGGTGCTGTCGCGGCCG
This sequence comes from Pseudonocardia sp. D17, assembly GCF_036984265.1. Lineage (NCBI taxonomy): Bacteria > Bacillati > Actinomycetota > Actinomycetes > Pseudonocardiales > Pseudonocardiaceae > Pseudonocardia > Pseudonocardia sp. D17. Next base: position 14,988 of record NZ_BPRG01000007.1, read on the forward strand.
GGGTCCAGGGCTGCGACACAGGTCTACTCCGCCCAGGGTGGGGCGGCAACCGCTGTCGGGGTCCGATGCCGGTAGGGGGTCTTCCGGGTGAGAAGCGGACTTCGCAGGCACTTCCGACCGGAGCGGCCTGTGCCGCGCCCAAGATGAGTAGGTTGCATCCCTGGCTTGACGCTCGATCTGGCCCCGTCGTGCTCTTTTCACGTTTCATCGGACGGCGGGAGCTGGCACGTGATCGGACCGCAGCGCGGGGCTCCGGAAGGGTGCGGGCCAGGTGCGCGAGCTGGGGATTGTGACCCGAGAATTGCTGGGTTTCGCGCGAGACGATTCGGATGATCGTGGTTTGCGAGGACGATCTGCGGGGCGTGTGTGCGCGGGCTCGATATCGATGGCGCGTCGATTTCGGTGCTGACGGTGACTGACGCCCGCGAGACACTGTTCGCCACCGCAGGACCGCAGAGCTCCTGGAGAACCTGCAGTTCACCCTGAACGGGGTCCGTGTGTGTGGAGGCTGCCCTGACCGGAGAATCGATCCTGGTGCCGAACGTTCAGGATTCAACCGATGCGGCTCGGTGGCCGGTGTTCGCCGCGGCAGTCATTGAGCAGACAAAGGCCCGGCCCTGTTCGCTCTGCCCCTGCAGTGGGCCGCGATCAACCTCGGCGTCCTGGGCTATATCGGTGCAGTCCGGGTGGGTTAAGCGGTGGTGAGCTAGGCGACGCGGGCGGCGTCGCCGATCTCGCTGCGCTGATGATGCTGGGGCAGCGCACCGACCCCGGCGAGGGTGCTGGCCGACACGATGGTGGGCGACTACGACGCCATCGATCTCCTGGATCGGCTGATCGGCTTCTGCGTGGAGCTGTTGCCGCCGGGCGCGGCCGGTATCGCTCCCGCCGGGAGTTGCGGGTCGTCGCCGCGTCCAGCGAGGCGGCCGAGCTGATGGCGCTCTTGCAGCTGCAGAGCGACGAGGGAACCTCCCTCGACTGTTTCCAGAGCGCGACGCCCGTCAGCGTCGGTGACCTGACCGGTGCGGCGAGCCGCTGGCCGGGGTTTGTGGCCGCAGTTGCTGAGCGCGGACAGTTCCGGGCCGTACACGCGCTGCCCTTGCGGGCTCAGCGTCGACTCGGCGTTCGAGCAGCTGCGCGCGTAGGCGCGGAGCCACAATCGAAAGCTCGCGGTCGTGGCCGGACAGACGTCCGACCAGAACTCGAACCCGCGGAGATCACAACTTCCCTGAGGCCAACTGACTTAGACCCGGGCGGACCGATCGCACTGTCTCCCATCGCTCGTTACGGTTACGCTGCCGGTAGCGATCGCCCCGGCCCCCGGCGACGGAGCTTGTCCGACGTACCAGGGGTCCAGATGGTCAGCAAGTTCGCGGTTGGCGGCGGGGACGAGTTCGCCCGCCGGACGTGGCCCGCTGAGGTAGGCCGCCTGCGCCTCCTGCGTAACGAGGTGCGGTGCTGGTTGGAGGCCTTGGGCTATGGCCTCGCCATGGTCGATGACCTCGTGCTCGCCGTCAATGAAGCAGCCACCAACGCCATGGAGCACGCGTACGTGCCGCCGCGTCCCGATTCCACCGTCGACGTCGAGTTCTGGATCGACGGAGACGCGTTGCGCATTGTCGTCAGGGACCACGGGCAGTGGCAGCCCCCCGGGCCCCCCAGCGGGCGGGGCATGGGTATTCCGATGATGAACCAGCTTGTCGACACTGTCACGATCAGCCCCAGCGCGTCGGGCACGGTGGTACACCTCCGGCAAACGTTGCCTGAGCCTGCAGCTCTGCCGCGGTGGGCCGACCACGTCCCGGCAGCCGGGAGGTTCGAGACACGAGGCCGATCCAGTCCAGGTCTGCTCGGGCGCCAGGCACCCCCCGCGTGGCGAGATCTAATTAGTGCGTGCCCGTGATCGCGGCAGGTGATTGGGTCGGGAGTGGGTCGCGTGACAGCGGCCAGTCCAGACTCCCCGTAGGCGGCCATTTACCACCCCGGTGATGGCCGGCGTTC
>NZ_BPRG01000008.1:0-101689 GCF_036984265.1 Pseudonocardia sp. D17
GCCCCCGCCGGTGCCGCCTGCGCCCCCGTTGCCGCCGGCGCCTCCCGCCCCGCCGTCGTCGCTGCCGGTGGTGGCGCCGCCGCCGGTGCCGGCCACGCCGCCCCGACCCCCGGCGCCGCCGCCGGTGCCGGCCACGCCGCCCCGACCCCCGGCCCCGCCGTCGGTGCCCAGGACGGCGCCGTCACCACCCGTGCCGCCCTCACCGCCGTTGCCGATGAGGATCCCGCCTGCCCCGCCCGCGCCGGCGCCCGGTGGGGGCGGGTCGGCCGCCCACAGCGGCGGGGTGACGCCGAGGGTCAACGTCGCCGCCGCACCGGCGACCGCCGCCCACCGTCCGTACCGTCGCACATCCGCCACCGCACACCCCCGACCGTCACCGCTGTCGCTTCCACGGGCTGCAACGACGGCCGGATGAGCACGGTGCGACGTTCGCCCCGTTTCGCGCGCGATTTCGCCTGATGGGCTGGCGCCGGCCCGCAGCCGACCGGGACGGGTTCACCGAGCCGGGTCGGCCACCCGGGTCCCGTCGCCGAGCGGCCGCCCGCCGACCGGTTCCGGCGTGCGACCCGGCTCGGCCGCCCGCGGGCGCGGTGACGGCCGGAACGTCGGCGCGGCCGTCACCGGCGCACCGTCCGCGGCAGTCGGCGAGCCGGGCCCGGGGGCGTCACCCGGCGCGTCGTCCGCGCCACTCGGCGAGCCGGTCTCGGGGGCGTCGCCGGGCGTGTCGTCGGCGGCAGCGTCACGCGGCGCGTCGTCCTGCGGAGGTCCCGCCGACACCACGTCCTCCTCCGGGACGGCGGCCGGTGCCGCGCCGCCGCCGTGCCCGGCGGGTGACCGCTCCGCGCGGCGACGGTCGCGCCGGTTCAGCAGCGCCACGCCGGCGGCCACCAGGAGCAGGCCGCCGACGCCCGCGATCGCCAGCCAGGTGACCCGCGGGATGCCGGTCGGGGCGCCGGTGCCCGTCGCGGGCTCGGCCAGGACCAGCGAGAACGGGCCCGAGAGCTGCTCGGTGAGCGGCGTGGCGGCCTGCACCAGCGCCGTGAGGGCGGTCTCGGCCGCGCGCGGGTCGGTCGTCGTCGCCGTCAGGTTGATCTGCGACGTCCCCGCCACCGGCGTCGCGGTCACGGCCAGCGCCGTGGCCGGCACGCCCGCGGCCTGCGCGGCGGGTCCGACCCAGCGCGGCGCCGCCAGGACGGCCGCGGCGACCTTGGGCCCGCGCAGGTCGTAGAGCGACTCCCAGGCCGACGGCACGTCCTCCGGCGCGGTCGTGGCGGCGGGGACGAGCACGACCTGTGCGGTCGCGCGGTACTCCTGGACGACGGGACCCAGCGCCAGTTGGGTACCGACGACCGCGATCGCGGCCACGACGAGCGCGGCCGCGACGGTGGTCAGGCGCCGCGACGGCCGGAGCCGTGGCATCCGCCCGGCGGCCGTGGGCGCAACGGCGGTGTCCTCCATATGTTCGAGGGTAGGAACCGAACGGTCTGGTGTGGGGCGAAGTCGAGCAAGAGGTCGGCAAAAACGCTCGACGGGGTGGCGTTGCAGGTGCGCCTGTCCGGTTCGCGTGGTTCCCGACAGTCCTGCCGGGGGTGACGTCGCGTCCAGGTGCGAGCACGGAGGGCCACGACATCGTCCGAGACGGGCGGCGAAGACGGGCGTTCCGGATGTTCTCGGCAGGTTTGACGAGAGGATGTTTGTGACGGTCCGCATCCGAGGTAACCCGAACGTGTCGGACAGGGCCGCACATCGCAGCAGCGATCGTCGCGCCGGTCCGGCCGCCGTGCCCGCGGAGCTCCCGACCGCGGGCGCGCACCGCGGGTCCGTCCACTGGGGAGTCGGCCGACCGCGCGGCACCGGCGGCGGGTGGCAGGAGTCGGGGACCCTGCCACCCGCCGCGTCAGGTCCGTGTGCGCAACCGGGACCGGGTGTGCCCCCGGGGCCTGCGCAGCGCGCGGCGGGTGTCGACGAGCGCGACCGCGGGCTGGCGACCCGTCACGCGCACCGAGTGCCGGGCCCGCCGTCGGGTGAGCTGGACGAGCACGGACAGCACGAGAGCGACGCCCACCACCAGGAGCGCCACGAGCTGGAACGTCATCGCTGGTCTACCCCGCTCGGTCCGGTGACACGACGCCAGGACGTTCGCCCGTTGTCGTCGCGCCGTTACCACCTGTGGACGTCCGCGGCGTGTCGCTCCCGCACGGTGCGGGCGCCGCCGGTCTGAGAGGGTGCGGAGGTGGCGGCACATCTGTCGGGCGTCGGCCTGACGCCCTTCGGTGTCCGGCCCGGCCGGTCCGCGCTGCAGTGGCAGGCCGAGGGCGCCCGCGCGGCGCTCGACGACGCAGGCCTGCGCCCGCGCGACGTCGACGCCGTGCTCTGCGGATACGCCACGACGCTCGGCCACCTGATGCCCGCCGACCTGCTCGCCGAGCGGCTCGGGGTGCGGCCGGCCATCGCGGCGGGGACCAGCGTCGGCGGTGCGACCGGCCTGGCGATGGTCGCCGCCGCGGTCCGGCTCGTCCGGGCCGGTGACGCGCGGGCCGTACTCGTCGTCGGCGGGGAGGACCGGGCGTCCGGGCGCTCGCGCGACGACGCCACCCGCACTCTCGCCCAGGTCGGGCACGCCGAGCAGGAGGTCCCGCTCGGCGGGACCGTGCCGGCGTACTACGCGCTGCTCGCGTCGTCGTACCTGCACCGCCACGGCCTGGGCCCGGAGGCGCTCGCCCCCATGGCCGTGACGATGCGCCGGCACGCCGGTGCACACCCCGGCGCGCAGTTCCGGGAGCCCCTCACGGTCGACGACGTCCTCACGTCGCGACCGGTCGCCGAGCCGCTGCGGCTGCTCGACTGCTGCCCGGTCTCCGACGGCGGCGCCGCGCTCGTCGTCACCGCGGCGGGTGGGCCGCGCTCGGTGCGGGTGACCGGGGTGGGGGAGGGGCACCGCCACCAGCACCTCACCGAGGCCGACGAGGCGGCCTTCGGCGCGCGCGACGCCGCGGACCGCGCGCTGGCCGACGCGGGCCGCGATCTCGCCGACGTCGACCATCTCGGGGTCTACGACAGCTTCACGATCACGCTCGCGCTGTTGCTGGAGGAGATCGGGATCAGCGCGCCGGGCCGCGCGGGTGCCGACGCCGCCGCCGGCCGGTTCGACCGCACCGGCCCGTTGCCGCTCAACACCCACGGCGGCCTGCTCTCCTACGGGCACTGCGGCGTCGGGGGCGGGCTGGCGCACGTCGTCGAGGCCGTGACCCAGCTGCGCGGCGAGGCGGGCGAGCGCGTCGCCCGGGCGACGACCGCCCTCGTCCACGGCGACGGGGGCGTCATGTCCGCGCACGTCAGTGCCGTGCTGGAGGCACCGTGACGCCCGATCTCCACGCGTGTGCACCCTGCGGGCATCGCTGGTACCTGCGCCGCGAGGCCTGTCCGCGGTGCGGCTCGCAGCGGGTGTCGACGGCCCCGGCGTCCGGCCCCGGGACCGTCGCCGCGGTGACGGTCGTGCACCGCGCCCCGCGCGAGGGCCACCCGCCGACACCGTTCGGGCTCTGCCTCGTCGACCTCGCCGAGGGTGTGCGCGTGATGTGCCGCTGCGAGCCGGGCCTCGCTCCCGGTGCCGAGGTGCGGGTCGCGATCGAGGGCGGCCTGGCCCGGGCCCGGCGCTCGTGAGTGGCGATGGTCGCCCGGGCGACCATCGCCACTCACGGGTCACGCGCCGCGCAGCCCCAGGAACTCGCGGGCCTCGGCCGGGGTGGCGGGTGTGCGGTCGAACAGCCCCGCCAGCTCGACGACCTTGGTGACGAGGTCGGCGTTCGACTTCGCCTGCTCCCCGCGGCGGACCCGCAGGTTGTCCTCCAGCCCGACCCGCAGGTTCCCGCCCATGACCAGCGCCAGGGCCGCGACCTGGTACTGGCCCGGGTAGCCGATCCCGGCCGCCGACCAGGTGAACCCGCCGACGCCGAAGAGCCGCTCCGCGGTGCGCACCATGTGCACGAGCTGGTCGGCCTCGACGGCGTTGGCGCCCAGCACCCCCAGCACGAACTGCAGGTTGAACGGCGCCTCCAGGACGCCGTCGGCCACGAGCCGCCGGATGTTGTAGAGCTGGCCGACGTCGTAGATCTCGATCTCCGGCCGGGTCCGCGCCTCCTTCATCAGCCCGGCCAGGTACTCCATGTCGGAGAACGTGTTGCGGAAGACGTAGTCGCGGGTGCCCTCCAGGTACTCCCGTTCCCAGTCCTGGAAGTCGAGGTCGCGACGCGCCACCGGGTAGAGCCCGAAGTTGAAGCTGCCGGCGTTGAACGTCGCCATCTCGGGCTTCAGGTGCGGGACGACGGCCGCCCGCTCGGTGATCGTCATGCCCCGCCCGCCGCCCGTCGTGGGCTGCAGGACGGCGTCGGTGCGCTCACGCAACCCCTCGACGACGCGGGTGAACAGCTCGACGTCCTGCACGGGCCGCCCGGTCGACTCCTCCCGGACGTGGATGTGCAGGACGGCCGCGCCCGCCTCGGCCGCGGCGACCCCCTCCTCGATGATCTGCGCCACCGTGACCGGGATCGCCGGGCTCTGCGCCGGGACCGTCATCCCGCCGGTGAGCGCACACGTGACGATGACCTTGCCGGAGTCCATTCGTTCCCCTCCTAGACGACCGCGAGCGGGTCGACCATCGAGCCGGTCGCCCCGGCGATCTTCAGTGGCAGCGCGACGAAGAGGAACTCGTACACCCGGGCCGCGGCGAGCTCCTCCAGGTCGAGGCTCTCCATGATGTAGACACCGTTGTCCACCAGGAGGTGGACGTGCACCGGCTGCGGGTTGGCGGGCGAACCGGGATCCGGCGCGGGCTGGACCTCGAAGGTCTCGGTGTCGCTGCCCGCGGCGATCACCCCGCGCTCGGTGAGCATCCGGGCCACCGAGATGTCCGGCCCCGGCGTGAGGTGCTCGGCCATCCGGGCCCGGTCGGGCCACAGCCCCATGTAGCCGGTGCGGAACAGCACGACGTCCCACTGCCCGATCGTCACCCCCTGCGCCGCGCAGATGTCCTCGACCTCCGCGGCGTCGACGGCCGCGCCCGCGGGCAGGCAGTCCACCCCGCGGTGCGCGGCCAGGTCGAGCAGCACACCGCGGGTGAACATCGCCGGCATGCTCGACGCGTCGCCGACGGTGGGGCCGAAGTCGCCCAGGTGCTCGGCGGCGTTCGCCCCGCCGTACCAGCGATGTTCGTCGCCGATGGTGATGTGCGCCAGCGCGTCGACGTGGGCGCCGGAGTGGACGGTCCCGGAGACGACCTCGGTCATGCAGCCCAGGCCGACCTCGTTGGGGTGCGGCGCCCACAGGTTCTCGCCGGCCTGGCGCAGCCCCTGCGGGGTGCGGTAGCTCAGCACCTGGAACTGCGGGTGGCCCGGGAACAACGGCATCCCGGGGAACCGCGTCGCGGCCAGCGAGAACGACCGGCCCGTGCGGACCAGGCCTGCCGCCCGGGCCCGCACCGCGTCGGGGACGTCGGCGGCGGGCCCGGCGGCAGGCGGGCGGGTGGTGGTCACGGACGGCCCTCCCGCGCGTCCGTGACCATGCCGACGACGCGCTCGGGCGTCATCGGCAGCTCGTCCACCCACACCCCGAGCGGCTTGAGCGCGTCGTCGACCGCACTCGCGATCGCGGTCGGCGCGACGAGCCGCCCGCCCTCACCGGCGCCCTTGACGCCGTACTCGGTGAACGGTGACGGCGTCTCCAGGTGCTCGACGACGATCTCGGGCACCTCGTGCATGCTCGGCACCAGGTACTCGCGGAAGGTCGGGGTGTCCAGCGCCCCGTCCTCGCCGTAGCGGTACTCCTCCATCAGCGCCGCGCCGATGCCCTGCACGATCCCGCCGACGATCTGCCCCTCGACGAGCGTCGGGTTCATCACCGTCCCGCAGTCGTTGACCGCGTAGTAGGCGCGCAGCGTCACCACGCCGGTCTCCGGGTCGACCTCCACGATCGGGATGTGGCAGGCGTGGGACACCATCGGGTAGAAGGCGCCCATGTCCTTGCGGTCGGCCGACGGCGGCGTCGAGTAGGGGTGGTCGTAGGTGTGCACCGCGACCAGGCCGCTCGACTCGTCCTCGGGCGTGTCGTGGAAGAACAGGTGCGCGCGCATCCCGATGTCGGCCATCGACATCGACGTGCCCGGCGCACCCTTGGCACGGAAGGTGCCGTCGACGCACTCGACGTCGGCGGGGTCCATCTCCATCGCGTGTGCGGCGATCCGGATCATCTTGTCCCGGATGGTCCGCGCGGCGCCGCGGGTCGCGCCGGACAGCATGATCGTGAGCCGGCTGCCGCCCGGGCCCGCCGACATCGCCCCGGTCGTCGAGTCGGCGTAGGTGACCGACACGTCGGCGGGGTCGATGCCGAACTCCTCGGCGACGACCTGGCTGACGACGGTCTCCGGGCTGTTGCCCCACAACGGGCAGCCGACCTCGACCCGGACCCCGCCCATGGCGTCGACGTCCATCTTGACGCTCTCGGGCGTGCTCGTCGCGGGCAGCGGCGGGTTGTCGTAGAGGAACCACCACTCCGAGGCGTTGTAGCCGGTGCGCTCCTGGCAGGTCGCGAGCCCGATTCCCAGGTACCGGCCCTCGGCGCGCAGCCGCTCCTGCTCGGCGCGCCAGTCGTCGATCCCGGCGAGCTCGAGCGCCTTGTCGAGCACGGCCGCGTAGTTGCCGGAGTCGTAGACGTTGCCCGGCGGGGTCTTGAACGGGAACTGGTCGGGCCGGATGAAGTTGCGCCGCCGGATCTCGGCACGGTCGATGCCCAGCTGCTCGGCCGCCTTGTCGACGAGCCGCTCCAGCACGAAGTTGCCGGGGTCGGCGCCGGCGCCGCGGAAGAAGCCCTGCTGGACCTTGTTGGTGAGCACGCACGACACGTCGTAGCGCAGGCTGCTGATCCGGTAGGGGCCGGTGGGTTGGGCCATCGCGTTGCCGTGCTGGCCGTGCGCGAACTGGAAGTAGGCGCCGTAGTCGTCGATGATCCGCAGGGTCAGCCCGAGCATCTCGCCGTCCTCGGCCAGGGCCAGCTCGGCGTCGTAGATGCGGTCGCAGCCCACGTTGTCGTTGGCGGCGATGTTGTCGACCCGGTCCTCGAGGTACTGCACGGGCCGGCCGGTGGCCTTCGACAGCGCGCCGGCGATCGCGAGCACCTTGGTGATGAAGTGCTTGCTGCCGAAGCTGCCGCCGACGGCGCACGGGATCATCCGCAGCCGGTTCGTCGACACGCCGAGCATCCCGGCGAACGCCCACGGCAGGAAGTTGTGGAAGTTCGAGTTCGAGTACACGGTCATCGACTTGTCGAACGGGTCCCACGACGCGACCGCGCCCGCGGTCTCCATCGGCTGCGCGCCCATCCGGTGCCAGCGCGCCCGGGTGCGCACGACGGTGTGCGCGCGGGCCAGGTCGCCCTCGACGTCGCCGAAGTCGAGAGTGCGGTGGAACGCGACGTTCGAGTCGAGCGTCTCGTGGATCCGCGTCGCGTCCGGGGCCATCGCGGCCTCGGGATCGACGACGGCCGGCAGCACCTCGTACTCGACGCGGATCGCGGCGCACGCGTCCTCGGCGATGTAGCGGTCGGTCGCGGCGACGATCGCGACCGCCTCGCCGGGGTACCGCACCCGCTCGATCGCGACCGCGGTCTGCGGCACCGGTTCGGCGCAGAACGCGGGCATCGGGTTGACCAGCTCGGCGGCCTGCGCACCGGTCAGCACGGCGGCCACACCCGGGATCGCCTCGGCCGCGCTGGTGTCGATGGAGACGATCCGGGCGTGGGCGTGGGGGCTGCGCAGCACCGCGCCGTGGAGCATGCCGGGCAGCGTGACGTCGCCGACGAACGTGGCGCGCCCGGCCAGCAGCTTCGGGTCCTCCTTGCGCGGGACGCTGCGCCCGACCCAGCGGCGCTCGCCCTCGCGGGGGGAGCCGGTGGTGGCGGTCGTCGGACGGTCCTCGACGGTGCTCATACCTGCGCTCCGTTCCGCTCCGCGGCCAGCGCCCGGCCCGCCGCGCACACCGACTTCACGATGTTCTGGTATCCGGTGCAGCGGCACAGGTTGCCGCCCAACGCCTCCCGCACGTCGTCGGGATCCGGTTCGGTGGTGCGTTCGAGCAGCTCACAGGTGCCCATCAGCATCCCCGGGGTGCAGAAGCCGCACTGCAGGCCGTGGTTCTCGTGGAACGCCCGCTGGATCGGGTGCAGGCTGCCGTCGACGCCGCCGAGCGACTCGACGGTCCGCACGGTGGCGCCGTCGAGCTGCGCGGCGAACACCAGACAGGACCGGGTGGCCGTGCCGTCGACGAGGACGGTGCACGAGCCGCACACACCCTGCTCGCAGCCCAGGTGGGTGCCGGTGAGCCCGAGGTCGCCGCGCAGCAGGTCGGCCAGCAGGGTGCGCGGCTCGACCAGCAGGTCGTGCGACGTGCCGTTGACCGTGAGGCGGACGCGGACCTTCTCGGGCGCCGCGGTCGAGGTCGTCTCAGACATCGGTGGCCTCCCCGGCCGCTCGGTGGATGGCGGTGCGCAGCGCGCGGCCGGTGAGCACGCGCGCGAGGTGGCGGCGGAAGTCCGCCGACCCGTGACAGTCGCCGATCGGCGACAGCCCGTCGGCCGCCCGGGCCGCGGCCTCGGCGACGGCGTCCTCGCCCCCGTCGGAACCGGTCAGGGCGTCCTCGGCTGCGCGGGCGCGCACGGGCCGCTCACCCGCCCCGCACAGCGCGATCCGGGTCCCGGCGACGCTCCCGTCGTCGGCCCGCGTCACGGTGGCGGCGACCCCGCACACCGGCAGGTCACCGTGCCGGCGTGCGACCTCGACGAACGCACTCCCGGTCCGGGCCCCGACCGCCGGCACCTCGACGGCGACGACCATCTCGCCGGGGTCGAGGGACGTGCGGAACGGGCCGGTGAAGAAGTCGTCGGCCTCGATCGTCCGCTCACCGGACCGGCTGCGCGCGACGACGCGGCCGTCGAGGGCGAGCAGCGCCGCCGGCAGCTCGGCCGACGGGTCGGCGAACGCGACGCTGCCGACGACGGTGCCGCGGCTGCGCACCGGCGCGTGTGCCACGTGCGCGCCGGCCTCGGCGAGCAGGGGCGCGTGCGTGGCGACGTCGGCGGAGAGCTCGCTGGTGCGCTGGCGCACCGTCGCGCCCAACCGCAGTGTCGCCGGGCCGGAACCGTTGGTGACGGCGAGTGCGTCGAGTCCGGGTACCCGGTTGATGTCGACGACGACCGAGGGACTGGCCAGTCGTGCGTTCATCAACCGGACGAGGCTCTGACCGCCGGCGAGCACGCGCGCGTCGGCGCCGTGCTCGGCGAGCTGGTCGAGCGCCTCGTCGAGGTCGCGCGGTGCCAGGTAGGCGAACGCCGCAGGCTTCACTCCACACCTCCTTGTGCGGGGATTGCTGACCGGTGTGTGACCGGTCAGTCGGGACGGGCTGTGGGACGGTCGGCGCCGCCGGCGGCGAAGGCCAGCGAGCCGAAGTGCTCGATGTGGTGGCGCATCTGCTTGCCCGCGAGGGCGGGATCGCGCTCGCGGAGTGCCTGCAGGATCGGCACGTGCGACTCGACGATCTCGGCGAGCCCCACGCGGGCCCGGTTGTAGGTGACGAGCGCGCGGATCTCGGCGTGCAGCGAGCGCCAGACCTCGAGCAGCAGCGCATTGTCGGCCGTCTCGAAGATGATCTCGTGGAAGCGGGCGTCGTGGACCAGGACGGCGTGCACGTCGTCGGCGCTGCTCGCGGCGCGCATCGCCTCGATCTCGTCGAGGAGCAGCGCGAGGGTCCCGTCGGTGACGACGGGCGCCGCAGCCCGGCCCGCGACCTCCTCCAGCGCGGCCCGGACGGGGTACATCTCGGCGAGCTCGCGCTCGGAGATCATCCGGACCCGGACGCCCCGGTGCGGGAAGCTCTCGACGAACCGCATGGCCTCCAGGTCGCGCAGGGCCTCGCGGACCGGGGCCTGGCTGACCCCGTACTCCTTCATCACGCGGCTCTCGACGATGCGCTCCCCGGGCGCGAACTCCCCGTCCAGGATGCGGGCGAGCAACCGCTCCCGGAGCTGCTCGCGCAGTACCGCGCGGGGCAGACCCCCGGTACCGTCGGCCACCTCGCCCCCAGACTGTGCGCTCCATCACGGCCGTGCTCGATTATCGATAATCGAGGAAGCTGGTCAAGCCGCCGATCGCCGACCGGAGGCTGCGATCACGCGGACGCGGCGCGACAGCCGGAACCGGTCCGCAGATCGGGAGTCAGCTGCGGCGAGCGGCCGCCGCGATCGCGGGGCACAGGGCGCCGCGTGCCGTCGTCGCGGGAGCGGCGCAGACGTGCGCCGCCGAGACCGCGGTCAGGCCGCGGCGCGCGCCTGCGCCTCGCGGCGGCGCATCCGGGTCCACGCGAGACCGCCGCCGACGCCGGCACCCGCGAGCAGCACGATGATGAGGATCTCGTTGCGCGGCTTGGGCGTCGGCACGGCCGTACCGTCGGGGGAGTCGGCGACCTGCACCGCGTAGCCGCCCGCGGTCGTGTTGATCGCGGGGCCGGCCTGCTGGATGATGCTGGCCACCGCGGCCTCCGCGCCCGACGGCGACGGCGCCGACGCGCCGATGTCGATCAACGCGGTGTTGAGCCCGGTCGCGCTCGCGGTGCCGGGCGCGACGTCGACCTCGATGCGGTCCGGAGTGGTGCCGGCGGCCTGCGCCGCGGCGGTGAGCCACTGGGTCTGGCGCAGCACCACGACGGCGACGCTCGTCGCCCGACCGTTGGTGATGTCCTTCCAGGCGTTCGACTGCTGGTCCGCGGTGAGGCCGGGGGCCGGGACCAGCGCGACGGTGGCCGAGGCGGTGTAGAGCGGCCGCGACGAGCCGAGCAGCACCATCGTCGCGACGGCGGCGACCACGGCCGTGGCCAGCGCGGCGATCGCGACGACGATCCGCGAGCGTCGCGAGAGCGGCACCCGTCCCCACCGACCCGCGGCCTGCTCGGCGGTGCGGGCGCCGGTGGGGGCGCTCATCCGCGCCACCCGGGGCGCGCGCACGGACGCGGCGACGGCGACCACCGGCGGGCGGTCGGGAGCGCGACGGACGTCGGTCGGGGCACCCGTCCGAGGGTAGGCCCCCGGCCGGTCGGGCCCGGCGCCACCCTCGGCGGGGCGGCCTCAGACCGTCCGGGGCGCGGGGCCCTCTGGCGTGCGCGGCGGGTGCGGGCGCCGGTTGAACCGCGCGGGCCGCTTCTCGACGAACGCCGCCACCCCCTCGGCCACGTCCGGCCCGGCCTGCAACCCGACCGCGGCCCAGTAGTTGTTGTTCAGGCTCGACGTCAGGTCCACCGACCACGCCGACCGCAGCGACTGCTTCGTCATCTCCAGCGCCCGCCACGACCACTGCGCGATCCGCGCGGCGAGCGCGACGGACTCGTCGATCAGCGCCGCCGGCTCGACGACGCGGTTGACCAGCCCGATCTCGCGCGCCCGTGCGGCGTCGACGACGTCGCCGGTGAGCGCGAGCTCGGCGGCCAGGCCCGGCCCGACCAGCCGGGGCAGGAACCAGGTGCCGCCGTTTCCCGGCGGCAGCCCGAGCTTGATGTAGGTCTCGCCGAACTTGGCGGCCGTCGACGCGATCCGGATGTCGCAGGCCAGCGCCAGGTCGAACCCGCCCGCGGTCGCCCCGCCGTTGACGGCGGCCACCGTCGGCAACCGGGACGCGACGACGCGCTCGATGACGGGGAAGATCACGCGCGCGTTGTACGGCTCTCCGGTGCGGGGCATCTCCTCCGCGAGATGGCGGTGCATCTCCTTGAGGTCGGCGCCCGCGCAGAACTGGCGACCGGCGCCGGTGAGGACGAGCGCGCGCACGTCGAGGTCGGCCTCGGCCGCGTCGAGCGCGGCGACGAGGTCGCGCGCCAGCTCGGGGACGACCCCGTTGGCGCGGTCGGGACGGTTCAGGGTCAGCAGCACGACGCCGTCGGCGACGATCTCGGTGAACAGGGTCTCGTACTCGGTGCGGCCGGTCATCGCCGCAGCGTAGGTCGGCCGGATCGGGGTCACCGCGACGGTCGGTGCCGGCGCGTACTCCCCGGGGCGTATCCCGGTTGTCGACCGGCGGCGGATTCGCCGACCCGGCCCGGCGGGCGACCATCACCGTCATGAACCCGCCGCCCACCACCGTCACCAGCCCTTCTCCTGGGCGCGGCACGGTTCTCGGGGACCTGCGTCGCATCCCTGCCGAGGCCCGGCCGGTGGAGCGGCTCGCCTACGTCGTCGCGGCGATGCTCGTCGTGGGCGGGCTCGTGCACGTCGCGATCCTGCTGACGACCGGCGGGTCCTGGACGGGCCCGACCTCGCTGCGCAAGGCCGCGACGTTCGGCCTGTCGTTCGGGACGACCCTGGCGACGGTCACCTGGGTGACCTCGCTGCTGCGGGTGCGTGCCCGGATGTCGTGGCTGGCGCTGTTCACCGCGGCGTGCGTCGTCGAGACCGTGCTCGTGTCGGTGCAGGCGTGGCGGGGCGTGCCGTCGCACCTGAACTTCGGCACCCCGTTCGACGCCGCCGTTGACGGGCGCGGCACTCGCGGTGCGGGTCGCGGCGGGCGCCGTCGCGCTCACCGGGGTCGTGCGGGGGACCCGGGCCGGCTGACCGCCCACCCCGGCGCATGGCGGGGCGCCCCGGGTGCTTGTACCGTCCGGGGAGCAGGTTCGAGGTGCAGCCAGTCGCCTCCCACCGTCGGCGACGAGGGAGAGCGATGGCCACCGACGAGATCGTCGTTCCCGACCTACCGGTTCCCGGTCCGCCGCCGGACGAACCCCCGCTCGCCGAGGACGCCCCGTACGCGCCGCCCAGCGAGTACGCCCGCCACGCCGAGGCCATGCGCGAGCTCGCCGCGACGCCGCCCTCGGACCCCCGCCGCGACGCCCTGCGCTCCGAGCTGATCCTCGCGTTCCTGCCGATCGTCCGGCACCTCGCGCTGCGGCACTCGGCCGGGTACCCGGGCGGCTACGACGACCTCGTGCAGGTCGGCACCGTCGGGCTGATCAGCGCGATCGACCGCTGGGACCCCGACCGCGCGGGCGCGGACCTGCTCGGCTACCTCGTGCCGTGCGTGCGCGGGGAGATGCTGCGCTACTTCCGCGACCGCACGTGGGCGGTCCGGGTGCCGCGCCGGCTCAAGGACCTCGCCGTCGCCATCAACAAGACGACCGGCCCGCTGTCCCAGCAGCTCGGCCGCGCGCCGCGGCCCAGTGAGCTCGCCGCACATCTCGGCGTGGACGTCAGCGAGGTCGTCGAGGCGCTCACCGCGAAGGCGGGCCACCACAGCGACCCGCTCGAACCCGTCGACCCGGAGACGGGCGAGTCCTCCCACGAGCGGCTCGGTGAGCTCGACGGCGAGCTCGACCACGTCGAGTACCGGCACGCGCTACGCCCCTTGCTGGAGTCGCTGCCCGAACGTGAGCGCACGATCCTGATGCTGCGCTTCTTCCGGGACATGACCCAGACGCAGATCGCCGAGGAGATCGGCATCTCGCAGATGCACGTCTCCCGGCTGCTCGCCCGCAGCCTCACGACGCTGCGCGCCGGGCTGGCGGCCGAGGGCTGAGCAGCTACCGGCGACTCGCCCCCACCGCCTGCTGCACGACCTCCGTCAGCGCCGGATGGATCCAGTACGGGCGCTCGACGAGCGTGCGGGCGTCGATCCCGAGCGTCATCGCGACGACCAGCGGCTGGATCAGCGTCGCCGCCTGCGGGCCCAGGATGTGCGCGCCGAGCAACCGCCCGGTGCCCGGCTCGGCGAGGACCTTGGCGAAGCCCGTCGTGTCCTCCGACGCCCATCCGTAGGCGACGTCGGAGAACCGGGCCAGGCCCACCGTGAACGGCGTCCCGGCCGCCGCGAGCTCCTGTTCCGTCGCGCCGACGGCCGCGATCTGCGGCCGGGTGAAGACCGCGGAGGGGACGACGTCGTGCTCGGCCCGGATCAGATCGCCGGGGTGCAGCAGGTTGTGTCGAACGACCTGCGCCTCCCGGTTCGCGACGTGCTTGAGCGGCGCCGCCGTGCTGACGTCCCCGAGCGCCCAGACCCCGTCCGCGGTGGTGCGCTGGTACTCGTCGACGACGATCCGGCCGTCGTCGTGGACGTCGATCCCCGCGGCCCCGAGGTCGAGCCGGTCGCCGTTGGGTGTCCGGCCGACGGCGACCAGCAGCATGTCGGCCTCGACCGTCGAGCCGTCGTCCAGCGTGAGCACCAGCTCGCCGGGCGCACCCGACAGCCTCGTGAGCTCACGGCCCAGCCGCAGGTCCCTGTCCTTCGACGCCAGCTCGGTGAACTCCCGCGCGACGAGCACGTCCTGCCCCGAGAGCAGGGTGTCGGCCATGTCGATCATCGTGATCGTGCTGCCCGCGGCCGCCAGGACGTGCGCCAGCTCCGCCGCGATGTAGCCGCCGCCGAGGACGGCGAGGTGGCGCGGCGGCGCGTCGATGTGCATGACGGTGTCCGAGGTCTCGTAGGGGAGTCCGGAGTCGGCGACGGGCGGCGGGACCACCGGCCGCGATCCCGCCGCGACCACGATCCGGTCGGCGTGCACGGCGGTGCCGCCGACGTCGAGCGTCCGCGGGCCGGTGAACCGCGCGTGCCCGTCGTACACCGTGATCCACGGCGTGTCCTCGCGGCCGGCGCGCCCGTCGCGGGCGATGGGGTCGAGCCGGCCGAAGACGCGGTCGTGCAGCTCGCGCCAGCGCACCCCGCGCAGCTGCGCCTCGACGTCGAGCCGCCCGGCGTCGCGGACGTCGTCGGCGAGGTCGGCCGCGCGGACCAGCATCTTGCTCGGGATGCAGCCGACGTTGAGGCACGTGCCGCCGAACCGGCGCTCCTCGACGATCGCGACGTCGAGGTCGGAGAACGCCTCGTCGACCACCGCGTTGCCCGACCCGGCGCCGATGACGAGGAGGTCGTGATGCCGCATCCCTCGGAGGCTATGGCCGCTCCTGCGGGCCCACCACCGGAAGGCGATCGCGCGTAGTGTGCTCGGCACCGTCGACGAGGCCCTCGACAAGGCGGTGCCCGCCCGTGGACATCCGGTCGTTGCGCTACGCCGTCACGCTCGCCGAGGAGCTGCACTTCGGCCGCGCCGCGGCACGGCACTACATCGCCGCGCAGGCGTTCGGCCGCCGCATCCAGCAGCTGGAACGCGAGCTGGGCACGCGGCTGTTCGCGCGGACCAGCCGGCGGGTGGCCCTGACGCCCGCGGGGGAGCGCTTCGTCGTCAGGGCGCGGGCGGCGCTCGCGCAGGTCGACGACCTGGCCACCGTCGCCGACCGCCCGCCGGCCGACCCGCAGGTGCTCCGTGTCGGCGTGCTCGGGTTCGGGTTGGCCGACAGGTGGCCGGGGTGCGCGCGCTGCTCGCGCAGTGACATCCCGCGCTGCGCCTCGACCACGTCGAGACCGACTGGGACGGCCAGTACGACCTGGTCCGCTCCGGGGCCGTCGACGTCGCGGTCGTGCACGACATCGGGCCCGTCGACGGGCTGCGCCTCGATCGGGTGCTCGACACCGGGCGCTGGGCCGTCGTCCCGGCCGGGTCGCCGCTGGCCGGGGCCGCTCGACTCACCGAGGCCGACGTCGGTGACGCCCAGTGGGTCCGGCTCGTGGGCCGCCACCCCGGTCTCGCCGACTGGGCCGGTCCGGCCGGGTCCTCGGGATCGACGTCGACGGTCGTGCGCTCGCCCGCGGCGGTCCCGGCCGCCGTCGCGACGTCGGGGCAGCTGGGTGTGCACGGCGAGCCCGCGCGCCGGTTCTTCCCGCACCCGGGCGTGCGCTACGTCCCGCTCGCCGGGCCGGCCGCGCTCGTGTCGGTCGCGAGCCGGGAGGGCGACGAGCGGCCCGCGGTGCGGGCGTTCCGCGAGGCGGCGCGGGCCGTCGTCGTCGCCACCGAGTCGATCATCGGCGCGGGAGCCGTGCCGCGGGATCGCAACCGAAACGGCGAATGATCCGCGACGACGACCGCGCGAGTCTCGGGGGGACCCGTTCCCGCACCGCCGCGGAGGCCCCCGTGACCAGGCAGCTCGGTGACGTCGTCGGCCATCTCCTCCCGACGACCCAGGTCGGCTCCTACCCCCGTCCGCACTGGAACCACTTCGACCTCGGCGCCGAGGACATCCGCGTCGCCCTGCGCCGCGCGGACTTCGCCGAGGCCTTCGCCGACGGCGTGCGCGCCATGATCGGCGACCAGGTCGACGCCGGCATCGACCTGCCCACCGACGGCCACCTCTGGTACGACCGCCACGACGGCGTGATCTCGTCGTTCCTGCTCTACCCGGCCGAACACCTCGACGGCATCGCCGTGGTCCCCGAGACCAGCACCGTCATGACGGGCTTCGGCGACCAGACCGTCGCGGCGTTCGGCAACACGTGGAACGAGGTCGTCGTCACCGGCGAGATCGGCCGCGGCACGATGCACCTCGCGCAGCTGTGGCGGGCCGCCCGCGCGGTCAGCCCGCGGACGGTCAAGTTCTGCTCGGGGATGGGCCCGGCAAACCTCGGCGGCTGGCTCACCGACCACATCTGCCACCTCGGCAGCGGTGTCCCGGTCGGGGTCACCCCGTACGGCGGGTTCCACGAGATGGTCGCGCGCGACCTGCAGGTCGACGCCGTGGAGTACGCGTTCGCCGAGACCGGCTTCCCCGAGGACGACTTCGCGCTGTGGTCGAAGTACCCGAGCGAGAAGGGCCTGGGGATCGGGGTCATCGACATCAAGAAGCTCGTCGTCGAGTCGCCCGAGCAGATCGTCGCGGGTGTGCGCAGGGCGCTGGCCCACGTCCCGCCCGAGCGCATCCACCTCACGACCGACTGCGGCCAGTTCGCCCTGCCCCGCCAGATCGCCCGCGGCAAGCTGGCGGCCATGGCCGAGGCGGCACGTATCCTGCGCGCGGAGATCGGGGAGGGCTAGTGCGCAGGTTCGTCGACATCTCGGTGGCGTTGACGGCGGGGATCCGGTCGGACCCGCCGGGCCACGAGCCGCAGATCGAGTACCTCGACCACGAGGCGACGGCCCCGGACGTCCTGTCGTTCTTCCCGGGGGCGACCCGCGCGGATCTCCCCGACGGCGAGGGCTGGGCCATCGAGCGTGTGCGGCTCACGACGCACAACGGCACGCACCTCGACGCGCCGTACCACTACGCGTCCACGATGGACGGCGGCGCCCGCGCCATCACCATCGACGAGGTGCCGCTGGAGTGGTGCCTGCAGCCCGGCGTGAAGCTCGACTTCCGGCACCTGCCCGACGGCCACGTCGTCACCGCCGCCGAGGTCGAGGCCGAGCTCGATCGCATCGGGCACACGCTCTCGCCGCTGGAGATCGTCGTCGTCAACACGGCGGCGGGGGCCCGCTACGGCGAGGACGACTACGTGTCGACGGGCTGTGGCATGGGCCGCGAGGCGACGTTGTACCTGCTCGAACGCGGCGTCCGGCTCACCGGGACCGACGCGTGGAGCTGGGACGCGCCGTTCGTGCACACCGCGCGGCGCTACGCGGCCGAGGGCGACCCCTCGATCATCTGGGAGGGCCACCGGGTGGGCCGCGACATCGGCTACTGCCACATCGAGAAGCTCCACAACCTCGAGTCGCTGCCCGCGACGGGCTTTCAGATCTCGTGCTTCCCGGTCAAGATCCACGCCGCGTCGGCGGGGTGGACCCGGGCGGTCGCGATCTTCGACGAGCCCGACGCCTGACACGCCCGTCGCGTCGGGCGGATCCGCCGACCCCTCCCGGGAGGGTTCGGTGCGCCGGACCCGCAGCCGGCGCCGCACGCCCGCGTTCCACCAGGCCGAACGCTCGCCTTCCCGGGCGTTCCGTCCGGATGCGACGGTCGCTGCCATGGACGAACGGTTCGGGCACGTGATCGACGGTGAGGAGCGCGCGTCGCTCGACGGCGCGGAGTTCGACTCCGTCGATCCCTACTCGCAGTCGCCCTGGGCGAGGGTCGCCCTGGGCGGCGCCCCGGAGGCCGACCTGGCCGTCACGGCGGCCCGGCGCGCGTTCGACGAGGGGCCCTGGCCGCGGATGGGGTTCGCCGAGCGCGGCGCACTGCTGCACCGGCTGGCCGACCTCGTCGAGGCGAACGCCGCCGAGCTGGCCATGGCCGACACCCGTGACATGGGCAAGCCCGTCTCCGACGCGTTGGGCAAGGACGTCCCGCGCACCGCCCAGAATCTGCGGTTCTTCGCCGACCACGCCCGGCTGTCGGCGTCGGAGGCCTACCCGACCGACACCGGCCACCACGCCTACGCCCGCTACGAGCCCGCCGGCGTCGTCGCCGCGATCGCGCCGTGGAACTTCCCGCTGATGCTGGAGAGCTGGAAGATCGCACCGGCCCTGGCCTGGGGGAACACCGTCGTGCTCAAGCCGGCGGAGGACTCGCCGGCGTCGGCGACGATCCTGGCCCGGCTCGCGGTCGAGGCCGGACTGCCGCCCGGCGTGCTCAACGTCCTGCACGGCTACGGTCCGGACTCCGCGGGGGCGGCGCTGACCGCGGACCCGCGGGTGGACCGGATCACCTTCACCGGTGAGTCGTCGACCGGACGTGTCATCACCGCCGCCGCCGCCCGCAACCTGACCCCGGTCAGCCTGGAGCTGGGCGGCAAGGGCGCGAATCTCGTGTTCGCCGACGCCGACCTGACCACGGCCGTCGACTGGTCGATCAGGGCGATCTTCACCAACGCCGGCCAGGTCTGCCTCGCCGGCTCCCGGCTCTACGTGCAACGCCCGGTCCTCGACGAGTTCCTCGCCCGGTTCGTCGCCGCGGCCGATGCGCTGGTCGTCGGCGACCCGAAGGACGCCGGCACCCAGATCGGCCCGCTGTCGTCGCAGACCCACCACGCCAAGGTCACGAGCTACCTCGAGGACCCGAGCGGCAAGGTGCTCACGGGCGGTCCCGGCGACGGCTGGTTCGTGCGGCCGACGGTCGTCGTCGACGCGGCGCCCGACTCGCCCATCCAGTGCGAGGAGATCTTCGGGCCGGTGGTCACCGTGACCCCGTTCGACACCGAGGACGAGGCCGTCGCCGCCGCGAACGGCAGCCGCTACGGGCTCAACGCGATGGTCTTCACCGAGAACCTCTCGCGCGCCCACCGGGTCTCGGCGCGGCTGCGGGCGGGCACGGTGTGGACGAACTGCTTCTTCGTCCGTGACCTGCGGGCGCCCTTCGGCGGCGTCGGCGACTCCGGGTGGGGACGCGAGGGCGGGACCTTCAGCCGCGAGTTCTTCACCGAGCCCAAGGCCGTCGTGATGGCGATCGACGGCGGCTGACGTGCCGATCTTCGAGGTTCACGTGCTGGCCGACCGGCACCCGCCGCAGCGTCTCGCGGAACTGCTGGGCGAGCTGACGCGCCGGTACGCCGAGGTCCTCGACTCGCCGCCCGCGCGGGTCCGCGGCTGGGTGACCGAGCACCCGCCCGGGCAGTGGATCACCGGCGGCGAGATCGGCGTGGAGGCACCGTACGTGACGGCCCTCGTGCTGGAGGGGCGGCCGGTCGAGCAGCGGCACCGGCTGCTCGCCGCCCTGACCGACGCCGTCGTCACCGTGCTGGGGAGCCCGCGCGAGCTGGTCCGCGCGCGGATCGTCGAGGTGCCGCCCGACGACTGGGGCATCGCCGGTGTCCCGGCCGCGGCGGCCCGTGCCGAGGAGATCGCCGCCAGGGCCGCGCGGCGACCCTGATCCGGTGCGTGCGGCGACCGATCCGTCGCCGCACGCACCGGATCGGTCAGAAGAGTCCGCGGCGGGCGCCGGCGTCGAGGGCCAGGGTGGCGCCGTGCAGGGCGTCGGCCTGCGGGGCGAGCAGCGTCGTCACCGTCCAGGCCACCTCCTCGGGCGTGACGAGCCGGCCCAGCGGCGACTCGGCCGCCCGCTCGGCGAGCACCTTCTCGACCGCGACCCCGCGCCGCCGCGCGGCCGCCGCGGCCAGCCCGCGCATCCGCGGGGTGTCGACCGGACCCGGCGCGACGAGGTGCGCGGTCACCCCGCGCGGCCCGTAGGCGACGGCGAGCTGGCGCACCAGGTTGGCCAGCGCGGCGTTGGTGACGCCCGCGGCGCAGGCGTCGGGGGAGGGCTCGCTGCCGTAGTGCCCGCCGAGCGCGACGATCCGCGACCCGCCGACCAGCTGCGTATCCACCGCCCTGACCAGCCGCAACAGCCCCCCGACCTTGAGGGCGACGGTCGCGCCCAGCGCGTCGGGGTCGATGGCGTCCAGCGGCCCGGTGGGTGGCAGCCCGACCGCCTGCACGACCATCCGGACCGGCCCGCCCGCGGCCGCGACCGCGGCGCTCACCGCGTCCGCCCCGGCGGCGGTCCCGACGTCCGCGGCGCACCCGGTGGTCGAGGGACCCGACGGCGGCGCCGTCCGCGCGACCGCGACGACGTGCAGCCCGGCGGCGCGCAGGGCGTCGGCGATCGCGCCGCCCAGGGCCCCGGACGCCCCGGCGACGACGGCGACCTCCGCGGTCATCGGGCGGGTACCAGACCGAGGCAGGAGCGCGCCCGGGCGAACGCGGCGTCGGGGTCGCGCAGGTCGAGCTGGACCGTCCGCAGCCCCGCGCGCCGGGCGCCCTCGATGTTGGCGGGCATGTCGTCGACGAAGACGATCTCGCCAGCCGGGACCCCCAGCGCGTCGACCGCGGCGGCGTAGCTGCGCGGGTCGGGCTTGAGCACCCCGCTCCACGAGCCGTCGATCAGCACGTCGACGTCGTCGAGGAACGCCAGGCCCGCCCGCAGCGGGCCGTCGCCGTGGAAGGCGGCCAGGTCGTTGGTCAGCACGCCCAGTGGCAGCCCGGCGGCGCGGACGTCGGCCACGAGCGCGGCAGCGGCGGGCCGGACGACGTCGACACCCGGCCGCTCGAACAGCTCGGCCATGAACTCCGACACCGGCCAGCCCGCGCGGCCCAGGGCCCGGCCGACCTCCGCGGCACGCAACGCCCAGTACTCGCGCTCGCTGAGCTCGCCGCGCAGCATGCGGTCCCAGTCCGGATCGGGCTCGGGTCCCAGCGGTCCGCGCCGGGCGGCGACGGCGCGGACGGCGGGCTCGCGCCTGCCGAGCAGTTCCAGCATCTCCGATCCGGAGCGGATCACCACGCCGCCGACGTCGAGCAGCAGCGCCGTCATCGGCCGGGCGTCCCGTCTGGCATCCGCTGACCTTACGAACGGGCCCGTCCGCGCCGGAAGCGGCGCGTTCCGCGGCGCGAAACGGCAGCTCGGCGCGACGGTGCCGGGGCCGGACGTTCGGCAGGGGAGAACGGCCGGGTTGCCGCCCCGATGTGTGCACTGTCACGGTCCGACCCATCGTCCCGATCAGAGGAGATCCGATGGCGAACGTCGTCCCCCTGGGCGAGTACACCGGTGACTGGTACCCCGGGTACAAGCCGGAGCACTTCGACTTCCCGTACGTGGTGGACGCGCCGTCGCCGTTCAAGCCGGGCGACGAGGACGCGTTCTGGTTCCTGGACTTCCACTGGTCGCGCGGGCTGACCCCGCTCGCGGCCACGCTGTGGAGTGCGGACGGGTACTGCGCCGGCACCCAGGGCGCGTCGGAGAGCCTGCCGCTGCCGCCCGGTCGCGGGGTGACGTGCCGCTTCGCGGGCACCCACCTCTACGGCTCGCCGATTCCCGAGACCGACCCCCGGGAGATCGCGGCGCGCGCCAACCGGCTGGGCACCAACCTGCCGCACTTCCTGCAGAACTACCGCTCGATCTGGGAGGCCGGGCGCGACGAGCTCGAGGCCACGTGGGACTACTTCCGCGGCATCGACCTCGCGACGGTCCCGACCGCCGAGCTGGGCACCCTGATCCGGCAGGCCCGTCGCTACCACAAGCGCGCCATGGAGATCCACTTCAACGTCATGTACCCGATGCTGGTCAACTTCCTCGGGTTCTACGGCTCGTGCGCCGAGATGGGCATCGACACCGGCCTCGTCGGCAAGTTCCTGCAGGGCGAGGACACCAAGATCATGGAGCTCGACCGCGAGCTCTACGCGCTGGCGGTCAAGGCGCGGCAGGCAGGCCTCTCGCAGGTCTTCGCCGACAACGAGCCGGGCCGGATGCGCGAGGCGCTGTCGGCACACGGCGGGTCGGCGTCGCAGTGGCTCACCGACTTCGACGACTGGCTGCAGGTCTGGGGCCACCGCACCGACGCCACCTGCGACGTGGGCGTCCCCAGCTGGATCGAGGACAACACCAACGCCTTCGGCAACATCAAGACGTTCCTGATGAAGGAGACCGACCACGACTTCGAGGCCGCCGCCCGCAACGCCCTCGATGAGCGCGACGCCGCCATCGACGCGGCCCGGTCCGGGCTGACCCGCGAGGAGCAGGCGGTGTTCGACGGCGGGCTCGCCGCAAACCAGGCCGCGAACTTCCCGTGGTGGCAGGACGACCACAACTACTACATCGACCTGAAGGTCATGCTGCCGCTGCGGCAGGCCTGCCAGGAGCTGGCGGACCGCGTCGGCGCCGACCGCCGCGACGACATGCTCTACCTGTTCTGGCCCGAGCTGCTCGACGTCGCCGCCGGCAAGCCCTACGGCGGCGAGCTGCGCAGTCTCGTCACCGACCGCCGCCAGTACTTCGACCACTGGCACACCCGGCGCTCGGAGATGCCCAAGGTGCTGGGCACCGTCCCGGACTCGGTCGAGGACCCCGTGCTCATCGAGATCTTCGGCATCAACCCGGGGTCGCTGCGCGCCGTGCAGAACCCGGACGCCGCCAACGAGACGACGCTGACCGGCGTCGCGGCGGCCCGCGGGATCGCGACCGGCGTCGCGCGGGTCCTGCAGAGCTCCGACGAGCTGCACCGCGTCGCGCCTGGTGAGATCCTGGTGTGCGAGTCGACGTCGCCCAACTGGACGCCCGCGTTCGGCAAGATCGCGGCGGCGGTGTGCGACGGCGGTGGCATGCTCAGCCACGCGGCGATCGTCGGCCGTGAGTACGGGGTGCCGACCGTCACCGCGGTCGGGATCGCCACCGTCGCGATCGGCGACGGCGACAAGATCGAGGTCGACGGCACGAACGGCAGGGTGACCATCCTGAAGCGGGCCGCCGAGCTGGCCGGGGCGGGCCAGGACACAACCGGACAGCCGTGACGGGGGTCGTCGTGGACAGCGGTTCCGTGGTGTGGGTCGACGCGGCCGAGCCGGGCGAGGCGGTCGCGGCCGCCGGATCCAAGATCGGCAGGCTCGCCGACCTGCACCGGGCCGGGGTCGAGGTGCCGCAGGGTTTCGCGGTCACCGTCGACGCCTACCGCCGGCACTGTGCCGACGCCGGCCTGGACCCGCGGATCGACGCGATCCTCGCGCCGCTGGCCGCCGACCCGGCGGGGCCCTCGGAGGCCGAGGTCGGGACGGCCTCGGCGGCGATCCGGGAGCTGTTCGTCACCACCCCGATGTCCGACGCCCTCGTCGCGGAGATCACCGAGGCCTACGAGGAGCTGTGCGTGCGGTGCGTCGACGTCAACGTGCCGACGGCGGTGCGTTCCTCGGCGACCGGTGAGGACGCGGCCGACGCCTCCTTCGCGGGCATCTTCGACACCTACCTCGGCGTGTCGGGCGCGCCGCGGGTGCTCGACGCCGTCCGCGCCTGCTGGGGGTCGCTGTTCACCGCCCGCGCGCTGGCCTACCGGCTGCGCAAGGGCATCAGCCACCACGACATGCCCATCGCCGTCGGCGTCATCGAGCTGATCCACGCCCGCGCGTCCGGGGTGGCCTTCTCGGTGCACCCGGTGACGGGCAAGCCCGACCGCGTCGTCATCGAGACGTCGTGGGGGTGGGGCGAGGCGATCGTGCAGGGCGTCGTCGACCCCGACCACATCGAGGTCGGCAAGACCGACGGCCGCGTCCTGCGCTACGACGTCGCGCACAAGGCGATCGTCTCGGCGTTCGACTTCGCCGACGGGCGCGTCACCGAGGTCGAGATGCCCGCGCGGCTGGCCGACCGAAGGGTGCTCGACGACGAGCAGATCGGCGCGGTCGTCGAGGCCGTGTCGGCGATCGAGCGGCACTACGGCTACCCGGTCGACGTCGAGTGGGTCATCTCCCGGCACCGGCGGGCGGGCGACGGCATCTGCATCGTGCAGTCGCGCCCGGTCACCGTGACCGCGCAGGAGCAGGCGCCCGTCGCCTACGACCCGGTCGCCCTGGCACAGAAGTACGTCTTCAGCGGCAAGCCGGTCCCCGGTCGCTGACGGCCCGGGGTGGGCGGCCGCCCGCCGCCCACCCCGAGGTCGCGTGCCGGTCAGCCCGTGGTCAGGGTCGTCGCGACCGGCGTCGTGTTGCGGAACAGGTCGAGCACCGGGCAGTGCGCGTCGACGGTCTCCTGCAGCCGTGCGTAGTCCTCGGCCGGCGCCGGGCCCCGCAGCTCGACCGCGAGCCGGACCTCCCCGAAACCGGGGCGCACGGCCTCGTCGAGCCCGAAGAAGCCGCGCACGTCGAGGTCGCCCTCGGTACGGACGCGCACGTCGTCGAGCGGGATGCCGAGCTTCGCGGCCCAGAACCGGTACGTGACGACCTGGCACGACAGCAGCGCGGCGAGCGCCGACTCGACCGGGTTGATGGCCGCGTCGTCGCCGCCGAGCGCGGGCGGCTCGTCGATCGTGACCGCGTGCCGGCCGATCCGGATCTCGGTGCGGACGCCCTCGGCGCCCTCGCCGGTGGCGCGGAAGAGCGCGGCGGCCTTGCCGGGGTCGTCGGCGACGGCCGAGGCGGTCGCGTCGACGATGGCGCGCAGGCCGTCCTCGCGGGTGGTGGCGGTGGTCATGGGGTCTCCCGGGGAGTGTCGGTCCCCGCGCGGCTCCCGCGCGGGCGGGGCGGCACGCCGCAGGTCAGCTCCCGCAGGGCGGGAGCTTCAGCTCCCGCAGGCCGGGAGCTCGCGACGTGCCGGCGGACACTGGGCGGTCCCGGTGCGGCACAGGTCGACGTGGCGGCGCTCGGTCAGGCGCGCACCCGTCGGCCACGTGATCACGCCTGCGAGCACACCGGTACGCCGCGCCGGAGTCAACGCCGGTCCCGCATGCCGGGTCCGGACGCACAATGTCCGCTCAACCGCCGGGACCGGCCGGCCGTCCCGCCGCGCGGGGCCGCGGGGTCAGGCGCGCAGCAGGGCGCGGGTGCGCGCGCGGACCTCGGGATCGGGGGCGAAGGGCAGGGCGACGAACTCGTCGACGCCGACGTCGCGCAGCTGCGCGAGCCGTGCGGAGACGTCCTGCTCGTCGCCGATGACCGCGGCGTCCTCCGGGCCGGCGTGGCCCTCGCGGTCGAGCATCGCCCGGTAGGACGGGAGCCGCCCGTACACGGCGAACTGCCGGGCGGCCTCCGCGCGGGCGGCGGCGACGTCGTCGGTGACCGCGATCGGCAGCGACGCGACGACCCGCGCCGACCGGCCGGCCTCCCGTGCGGCCTCGCGGATCGTCGGGACGACGTGGTCGGCCAGCGTGCGGGGCCCCGTCATCCAGGTGACGGTGCCGGCGGTCCGCCTGCCGGCCAGCCGCAGCATCTGCGGGCCGAGCGCGGCGAGGTACACGGGCGGGGCGGGTGCGTCCGGGTAGCGCAGCGACCCGCGGGCGGTGACGGTCTCGCCCTCGGCCGTGACCCTGCGGTCGGCCAGCAACGGCAGCAGCGCGTCGAGGTACTCCGACATCCGTCGCACCGGCCGGTCGAACGGCAGTCCCCAGGCACCCTCGGCGACGGGCTTGTGGCTCAGCCCGAGGCCCAGCGTGAGCCTGCCCTGCCCGATCTCGTTGACGGTCAGCGCCCGCTGCGCCAGCGACATCGGGTGCTGCGGCTGGATCGGGACGACGCCGGTGCCGACCTCGATGTCGGGCACCTCGCGCAGCCCGACGGCCAGCACCGTGAGCAGGTCGGGGTCGGTCGGCAGCTGAGCGGTCCAGTAGCGGGCGAACCCCTCCTCGCGCGCCTGCGCGAGCTCGGCGACGTACGCGTCGGTGACGGTGGGGCCCGCGCCGGTGCCGAGGTAGCCGAAGAGACTGATCTGCATCCGGCGAGCCTATGTCACCGGGCCGGGCCGGAGCCGTGTCCGAGCCGGCGCGACAGCACGCCGGCCGCGTCGACGACCGCCTCCCGCACCCGGCGCTGGGCCGACGGGGTCGCGCGCGTCGTCGGTGCGGCCACCGACAGCGCGGCGATGACGCCGCCGTCGGCCCCCCGGACCGGCGCGGCCACCGACACCACCCCCACCCGGCTCTCCTCGCGGTTCTCCGCCCAGCCGCGGTCCGCGATCTCGCGCAGCCGCGCCCGCAGCGTGTCGACGTCGACGATCGAGTACGGCGTCGCCCGTTCCGGTCGCCACTCGCGTAGCCGGTCGTCGAGGTCCCGCGGGGCGAGGGCGGCCAGCAGCGTCTTGCCCGTCGCGGTCGTCGGCGCCGGCAGCCGGGTGCCGACGCGCGAGAAGATGCGCACGGTGTGCGGGCTCTCCAGCCGGTCGACGTACACCGACTCCAGCCCGTCGAGGACCGCCAGCTGCACCGTCTCGCCGGTGGTCTGGCGCAGCACCGCCATCACCGGCAGTGCGGCCTCCTGCAGGTCCGGCGTCGGGGCCACCGCGGCGCCCAGGTCGAACATGGCCAGCCCGAGCCGGTAGGAGCCCGGCGTCGCACCGCGGTCGAGCAGCCGTTCGGCGGCCAGCGTCGCGAGCAGCCGGTGCACGGTGCTCGTCGCCAGGCCCAGCCGGCGCGCGAGCTCGGAGACGCCGAGCTCGCGGTCGGTGCGGGAGAACTCCTTGAGCAGCCGCGCCGCGTTGCGCACCGACGTCAGCTCCCACGACGGCCTCTCCTGCCGGTTTCCCTCCATGCGGGAAGGATTCCTTGTCGGTGCCCACCCCGCCACCTACCGTTCCGCCACCACCACGAGCAGGGGAGCGCGGATGCTGACCGCCGAGCAGAACGACGAGCTGACCCAGGTCGACGCCGGTACGCCGATGGGGGAGGTGCTGCGGCGCTACTGGTACCCGGTGGCGTTCACCCGCGAGCTCGCCGAGTTCCCGGTCAAGCGCGTCGAGCTGCTGGGGGAGTTCTTCGCGCTGTGGCGCTCGCCCAGCGGCCGGTACGGGATCGTCCCCGAGGCCTGCCCGCACCGGAAGGCGTCGATGGCCTACGGCGTCGTCGAACCCGACGGCCTGCGCTGCCCGTACCACGGCTGGGTGTTCGACGAGTCCGGCGCGTGCATCGAACAGCCCGCCGAGCGCGACGACACCCGCTTCGGCGCCCGCGTCTCCGCGAAGGCCGGCGTCGCCGAGGAGCTGGGAGGACTGGTGTGGGCCTACGTCGGCCCGGGCCCCGCGCCGCGACTGCCGCGCTTCGACGTCTACGTCATGGAGGGCTTCCGCGACATCGGCTGGGCCGACCTGCCCTGCAACTACGTCCAGATCATGGAGAACGCCGTCGACCCGCACCACGTGGAGTGGCTGCACGGCCGGTACTTCTCGTTCATCGGCCGCCACGAGGGTTTCACCTCGCCGGCGTCGTTCGCGAAGAAGCACGTCAAGGTGGGGTTCACGCCGTTCGAGTGGGGCATCATCAAGCGCCGTGTGCTCGAGGGTGCGAGCGAGGAGAACGACGACTGGAAGGTCGGCCACCCGCTCGTCTTCCCGTACAACATGCGGGTCGGCGGGGGCGGGGTGCACCAGATGCAGATCCGCGTCCCGGTCAACCGGACGACGACCCGGTTCATGCTCTACACGGTGCACCGCCCCGACGAGGGCTACGAGCACGTCGAGCAGCCGATGGTGCCCGACTACCGGATCCCGGTGCTCGACGAGAACGGCCGCCACGTCGTCAACTACGTCGAGGGCCAGGACATCATGGCCTGGGTGACGCAGGGCGCGATCACCGACCGCACCACCGAGCACCTGGGCCGCTCCGACATCGGGGTGGCGATGCTGCGCAAGATGTTCCGCGAGCAGATGGACCGGGTCGCCCGCGGTGAGGACCCGATCGGCACGATCCGCGAGGAGCACGAGCGCATCGACCTGCCGTGCGAGAAGGACAAGTTCCACGCCGGCGCGCGGTTCGCGCTCGACTTCTGCGACATGGGCTCGACCCGGTTCTCCCCGATGCTCGACACGATCAAGAAGATCCACGTCAGCGCGGCCGAGCGGGTGGCGTCCGGGTCGGCGTCGTGAGACCGGCGCCGCCGGGCCGGGTCGAGCGCGGACCCGACCGGCGCTTCGCCGCCGACGCCGCGGCCCACCGTCGCGACGTGCCGCGGCACTGCCCGCAGTGCGGTGCCCCGCCCGCGCTCGCGACCGAGTTCTGGGAG
Organism: Pseudonocardia sp. D17; assembly: GCF_036984265.1. NCBI lineage: Bacteria > Bacillati > Actinomycetota > Actinomycetes > Pseudonocardiales > Pseudonocardiaceae > Pseudonocardia > Pseudonocardia sp. D17. The sequence continues at coordinate 28,305 of NZ_BPRG01000008.1, forward strand.
GGCTCCGCCCGCCGGTTCTACTGCTGGTGCTCGGCCTGCGGCTGGACGGGCGAGATCACCCCGACGGGCGCGACGGCCGTCGGGCACGAACCGGAGCACTGACACCCTCCTGCCCGCACCTGTGAGTGAGGGCAGCCGGCGCCCCGGCCGCAACCTCACGGTCGGGCGCGGGCCGCCGGAGGGCGGTGAGGTTGCGCGCGGGATGGCCTACCCCTGCGGGCGACGGCCCGGGTGCAGTGCCGTTCCCGGGTGCGGTCGGGGCAGCTCGCCGCGGGCGTGCGCGCGCAGGCGTTCGGACATCGACATCGCGACGGGCTCGTCCCCGACGTCGGCGACCCAACCGTCGTCGCGACGCAGCACCGGGTAGACGCCGAGGCGCAGGGCGGGTTGGGTCCGGCACTCGCCGGTCGCGAGGTCGAAGCGGTACCAGTGCCACGGGCAGCGGACGACCCCGCCGTCGACCCGCCCCTCGGCCAGCGGCCCCCGGTTGTGCGGGCAGAGGGGGTCGGTGACCACGTAGGACCCGTCGACGACGAACACGGCGAAGGCGCGCCCGTCGTCGGCGCGCACGACGCGGGCCCCCTCGCCGGCGACGGGGTCGCCGCCGAGGGGGAGCAGCGTCATCGGCGTCCGCTCGCCCGCAGGTCCGCGAGCGACTCGCCGCCGACGAACCAGTGCTCGGGTTCGCACTCGTTGACGACGACGCGCACGGTCTCCCGGGCCGCACCGATCGACTCCTCGACGGCGGCGGTGACCGCGGCGCCGAGCGCGGCGAGCTGCTCGGGGCTGCGGCCCCGGGCGAGGGTGATCTGGACGAGCGGCATCGTTACCTCCCAGAGGGCTCAGCGGCAGCCGAGCTCGAGCGTGCCGATCCGGTCGATCGACGCGACGACCACGTCGCCCGGCGCGACGGGCACGGCGGCGGTGAGACCGCCGGAGAGCACGACGTCGCCCGCGCGCAGGCCCTCGCCGTCGGCGGCCATCCGGCGCACCATCCAGGCCACCGCGGCGGCGGGGTGCCCGAGTGACGCGGCGCCCGAGGCCGTCGCGACGACCTCGCCGTTGTGCTCCAGCACCACCCCGACGACGCGCAGGTCGATCCCGGTGAGCGGCACCGGCGTGCCGACGACGAACCGGGCGGCGGAGGTGTTGTCGGCGACGACGTCGGCCATGGTGAACCGGTAGTCGCGGTACCGGGAGTCGAGCACCTCGATGCCGACGGCCACCCCGGACGACGCGGCGACGACGTCGGCGGCGGTGACGTGCGGCCCCGCCAGGTCGCGGCCGAGGACGAAGGCGATCTCTGGCTCGCAGCGCGGCTGGATGAGCTGTGCGGTGTCGAGGGGCTCGCCGACGTCGAGCGCGCCCGAGCCGGGCAGGAACCCGTAGACCGGCGCCGAGACCCCGACCTGTGCCTGCTTGGCCCGGGAGGTCACGCCGAGCTTCCATCCGACGAGCGGGCCGGCCGACTCGCGCAGCACGCGCTGGACGGCGTAGCCGGCGTCGAGGTCGAGGTCGGGGAACTCGCCGCTCAGCGGCTCGATGGCGGTGCGCCCGGCGACGGCCTTCTGCAGCCGCGCCGCGAGCTCTGCGGTGTTCACGCTGTCGCCTCCCGTGGGTGGCCGACGCGGGCGGTCACCGCGCCGAGCCGGTCGAAGTCGGCGCGGAACACGTCGCCGGGCTGCATGGGGACCGCGGCGTGCAGCGCGCCCGTCATGACGATGTGGCCCGGCTCGAGTGCGACGCCCTTGCGCCCCAGCACGTTCGCGAGCCAGGCGACGACGGCGACCGGGTCGCCGAGTGCCGCGGCGCCCGCCCCGGTGTCGACGAGCTCGCCGTTGCGGGTGAGCGTCATCCCGATGAGCCGGGTGTCGACCCCCTCGATCGGCACGATCCGCGACGACGTCACCACGGCCCCGCACGAGGCGAGGTCGGCGACGGTGTCGGCGAGCTTGATGCGCCAGTCGGCGATGCGGGAGTCGACGATCTCGAAGCCGGCGACGGCCCCGGCGACGGCGCGGCGCGCGGCCGTGACGGTCACGCCCGGCCCGGCGAGCCGCTCACCCATGACGAAGACGATCTCCGCCTCGGCCTTGGGTGCGATGAACGCGTCGGGCGGGATGACCTCACCGTCGGCGAAGACGGTCGAGCCGAGCACCGGGGAGTGGTCCGGCGAGTCGACCCCGATCATGCGCTGCATGGGCTTGGACGTCAGCCCGACCTTGTGCCCGACGATCGTGTCGCCGTCGGCGAGCAGCAGCGGGACGAGCTCCTGCTGGATGGCGTAGCCGTCGTCCATCCCGAGGTCGGGCTCGGCGTCGGTGAACGGCGGGATCGGCACACGGGTGCGCCGGGCCTCGTAGAGCGCCCTGGCCTTGGCCGGCGCGTCCGTGACGGGCATGGTCCTCCTCGCACTCCCTCCCCGGGCCCGCAGCCCGGGGTACCGATCGTCGTGGGCCGGGTTCGCGGTGTCAGCCCGGCCGTTCCACTCAGCGGACCTGCGCGGCGGGCCGGCGTTCGGCCGTCGGAACCCAGCCGAGCCGGCGCGACACCGCCTCGCCCGCCTCGACGAGCAGCCGCGCGTAGCGGCGCCGTACCGCCGCGCCCAGCCGGGCCGACGGTGCCCCGATGCTGATCGCGGCCACGACCTCGTCGTGCACGTCGCGGATCGGCGCGGCGACCGAGGCGACCCCGATCTCCCGTTCGTCGACCGACCGGGCCCAGCCCTGCGCCCGGATGCTCGCGAGCTCGGCGCGCAGCGCGCCGGCGTCGGTGACGGTGTTCGGCGTGAAGCCCGGCAGGCCCGCCGCGAGCACCCGGTCGAGCGCGCTGTCGGGCAGGTGCGCGAGCAGGACCTTGCCCGAGCTCGTGGCATGTGCCGGGACGCGGCGTCCCGTCTCGGTGAACAGCCGCAGCGAGTAGGCGCTCTCCAGCCGGTCGACGTAGACGACCTCGGCGCCGTCGAGCACCCCGACCTGCGACGACTCGCCGGTCTCCTCGCGCAGCCTGACGAGCACCGGCCCGGCCGCGGCGTGCAGGTCCAGGTGCACCTTGACGGCCTCGCCGAGCTCGTAGACGACGATCCCGAGCCGGTAGCCGCCCGTGCGGGGGTTCTGCTCGACGAGCCCCTCGGCGGCGAGCGTGGTGAGCAGCCGGTGCACCGCGGACTTGCCGAGCCCGAGCCGGCGGGCGAGCTCGGAGACCCCGATCGACTCCTCCCGGGTGAGGAACGCCTTGAGCAGCCGGGCGGCGTTGGTGACCGTGGACAGCGGCGCGTCGGTCACGTGGTGGCCTCCGCGCCGGGCGGGCGGGGCGTCCAGTCGCGACGGCCGCCGACCGCCGTGACCAGGGCGCGCCTGATCGAGTCCGGGTCCAGGCCGTCGGCCGCGGCGGCGACCTCGGCGTTGTGCGGCGAGATCGCCTTGGCGAGCAACGCCTGTGCGTGCGGCAGGCCGGCGCTCGCGGCGCCCGCGAGCTCGTCCACGAGGTGCTCGCGGCCGCGGACCCGGCTGCGGATCGTCTCGAAGTCGCGGGCCGCGGCCGAGTGCCCGCTCGCCAGCCCGGACCCGACGTGCGCGGCGTGGTGCGGCGTCAGTCCCGACCCGGGCTGCGCGACGACGTGGTAGACGACCGTGCCCACGCCGAGCGCGGACCGGACGCCGTCGTAGGCCGGGCCGTCGGCCTCCTCCAGTAGCCCGAGTGCCGGAACGACGACGGGGTCGTAGAAGCGCACCGTCCAGTCGAGCCCCGGCAACGTGCCGGCCACCTCGACCTCCTGGCCGCGCAGCGGGCCCAGCCCCTCGCGGGTGGCCAGCAGGTGCAGGTTGCGCGCGCCGACGGCGGCGACGGTGATCGGGGGCCCGGCGGCCAGCAACGGCATCGCGCCCCGGACCGCGGGCGGGAACGTGTCGGCCTGGGCCAGGTACGCACGGTGCAGCGCCGCCACGTACTCGGCGACCGCGGCGCGCATGTTCTCCGGACGGCTTCCCGTCATGACCTCACTCCGGGGACGACGTTCCGATTTACGGAACGACAAGGCTGTTCTCCGGAACGCTAGGACGGCTACCGTCGACCCGTCAAGACGCCCCGGCCACTCGAGGGAGCTCGCGCAGTGGGGATCCTGAGACTCGCGCACGTCGACGTCCGCACGCCGGACCTCGACCTGTCCGCCGCCTACTACTCCGAGGTCATGGGTCTGCAGCAGGTGCTGCGCACCGACGACACCGCGTACTTCAAGTGCTGGGACGAGGAGGACCACCACTCGCTGCGGATGCGCTACCACCCGCGCACCGGGCTGGACTCCTTCACGTTCCGCGTCGAGGCCGAGGACGACCTGCACGACTTCGAGAAGCGCGCCGAGGCGTACGGGTGCCCGACGACGCGGGTCAGCCGCGGCGAGGCCGTCGGCCAGGGGGAGTCGCTGCGCTTCGAGGTCCCGTCGGGCCAGGTCATGGAGCTGGTCTGGGATCTGGAGAAGACGGGCGGCCTGCTGGGCAAGCACAACCCGGCACCGGTGCCGCCGCCCGACCTGCCCGGCATCGCGCCGCCGCGCATCGACCACCTGCTCGTCAACGCCGAGGAGGTCGCCGAGGCGGCCACGTTCTTCACCGAGGTGCTGGGGCTGCGCATCACCGAGCAGGTCCTCGACGGCAACGGCCACCAGCTCGGGGTGTGGCTCGCCGGCCGGACGAACTCGCCGCACGACATCGCGATCGTCAACGGCCCCAACGGCGCGCTGCACCACTGGGCCTACTGGCTCGACGACTGGGACCAGATCCGCAAGGCCGCGGACACGCTGGCCTACAACGGGGTGCAGATCGACCAGGGACCGACGCGCCACGGTGTCACCCGCGGCAACACGATCTACTTCTTCGACCCGCTCGGGATCCGCAACGAGGTCTTCACCGGTGGCTACTGGGTCGATCCGGACAGCGAGATCATCACCTGGACCGAGCACGAGTTCGGCAAGGGCCTCTTCTACTACGAGAACGTCGTCAGCCAGCGCTTCCTGCGCATGCACACCTAGTTGACCCGCCCCGCCGGTTCCGCAGGCCCCACCGGCTTGCATCCCTCTCCCGGGCGAAGGAGCTCACCACATGCCCGACCGAATCCTGAGGCTGCAGCACGTCGAGGTCCGCGTGCCCGATCTCGAGCTCTGCGCCGCCTACTACACCGAGGTCCTCGGCCTGATCGAGACCGCGCGCGACGTCCGCGACGGCGCCGAACGCGTCTTCCTCAAGTGCTGGGACGAGCAGGAGCACCACTCCGTCGTCCTGCGCCAGGCGCCGACCTACGGCCTCGACCACATGTCGTTCAAGGTCGCCGAGGCCGCCGACCTCGACCATTTCACGACGAAGCTGGAGACCGCGGGCGTCGCGGTGAAGCGCTACGCCGCCCGCGAGCTGGGCCCGGGCTGGGGCGAGGCGATCCGCTTCGACGCCCCGTCGGGGCACCTCGTCGAGCTGGTGCACGGGATGGAGCGCGTCGGCAACATGTTGCCGATGACCAACCCACCGCCCCGGCCCCAGGACCTCGTCGGCATCGCGCCGCCGCGGCTGGACCACGTGTTCGTGATGGCCGAGGACGTGGAGGCGTTCACCGCGTTCTTCACGGGGCTGCTGGAGTTCCGGCTGACCGAGCAGATCCTCGCCAACGACGGCCACCAGCTGGCGACGTTCCTCGAGCGCAGCCACACCCCGCACGACGTCGCCGTCATCACCGGCCCGAACGGCGGCCTGCACCACTTCGCGTTCTGGATGGACGACTGGAACGGCATCCGGGAGGCGGCGGACACGCTGGCCTACCACGGGGTGCAGATCGACGTCGCGCCCACGCGCCACGGCGTCACCCGCGGCTACACGACGTACTTCTTCGACCCCGTCGGCAACCGAAACGAGCTGTTCACCGGCGGCTACTGGGTCGACCCGGACTTCGAGCCGATCACGTGGACCGAGGAGGAGATGGGGCGCGCGATCTTCTACTACCACCGCGAGGTCAACGAGCGCTTCTTCACGGTGCACTCGTGACCGGCCCCCGCAAGCTCGACCGGTACGAGGCGCCCAACTACCTCTCCCGCTACCGGGAACGCCGGGGGGCCCCGGCCGGGAGCGACGAGAACAACGGGACCGTCACGACGGACTCCACCCCGCTCTACCTGCGCCGCTTCCGGGAGCGCACGGCCGCCGCAGGCGCCACCACCACGGACGCCGCCCCGGCCCCGTCGCCGACCGTCGAGTTCGAGGGCGCGAGGTTCACCCCCGCGCTGGCCGAGGCCACCCGCGGCAAGGAGATCGCCGCGCCGGTGGAACGCCGGTCGTCGGAGCGGATCGTCTGCGAGATCTCGATCATCCGGCACGGCATCACGCAGGGGTACTCGACCGACGCGGGCCTCACGCCGATGGGCGGCTGGCAGGCGCACCGCCGCGGGCACGAGCTGTCGCGGCGCTGGGACTCCGGCGACAAGGTGCGGCTGGTGTGCGCGGCGACGAACCGGGCCCGGCAGACCGCCGAGCAGATCTACCGCGGTGCGACCGACGGGCTGCAGATGTGGGGCCACGACGTCGAGCTCTCCGAGCCCGAGGCGATCCCCGAGCTGCGCAACTTCGGCGTCTGGACCCCCGACGGGCTGCGGGACGTGACCTCGGCGTTCCGGCAGTACCAGGCGACGATGGAGAAGCTGGAGCGGATGGCGGTCGGCGACCGGCCGCGCTGGCTCGTGGAGATCGACCGCTTCTACCGGACGCAGCTGGGCGGCGCCGACCCGATCCAGATGTGGCTGACCATCCCGATGATGTACTTCGAGCCGCCCGCGCTGTGCGTGCGCCGGTTCTGGCGGGGCTTCCACCGGCTGATGGCCGAGAGCCCCGGGCACCGGCGGATCGTCGCCGCGACGCACTCCGGGCCGATGCGCGCGTTCGCGACCTGGGCGCACGGCTACGACCCGGGCGAGCCGCTGAACACCGAGGAGATCCGGGTCAAGCTGCGCGAGGGTGGCCGGACGGCGTTCGTGTCCTACCGCAACCGCGTCACCGAGGTGCACGTCCCGCCTGCCGACGAGTTCCCCGCCTGGGAGGAGTGAGCCGATGACCGTGCTCGACGGATCGCCGGTGACCGATCGGGTGCGGCCGCGGCCTGCCGCCGCGGAGCCCGCCGAGGACACGGACGCGGGGGAGGGACCGCTGCGGTCGGTGGCGATCGCGATGGCGGTGCTCGACTGCTTCGGCGAGGAGCCCGAGCTCGGCGCGACGAAGGTCGCGCAACGGCTGGGCGTCGCGAAGAGCACGGCGTGCCGGATGCTGGCCGCGCTGGCGTCGGGCGGGCTGCTCGAGCGCAGCGGCGCCGGCCGCTACCGGCTGGGACTGCGGCTGTTCGAGATGGGTCAGCTCGCCGTCGACCGGCTGATGCTGCGCGAGGTCGCGCTGCCGGTGCTCGGCGAGCTGCGCGACGTGCTGCGCGAGACCGCGCAGCTCGCCGTGCCGGTCGGGGCCGACGTGCTCTACGTGGACCGGCTGGAGAGCTCCGAGGTCGGCATCATGTTCCACACCGAGCTCTACCGACGGGGGCCGGGGCACTCGTCGAGCGCGGGCAAGGCGATGGCCGCGGTCAACCCGGCGATGGCCCGGGCCATCATGGAACGCGGGTTCGTGCGCCGCACGCCGTTCACGATCGTCGACCCGGTGCGGTACCGGCAGGTGATGCGCCAGGTCCGCGCCGACGGCTACGCGGTCTCGCGCGACGAGCACACGCTGGGCATGTCGTCGATCGCGGCGCCGGTCGTGCTCACCCGCGGCGACCGGCGCGTGGCGGTCGCGGCTATCTCCGTCGTCGGTCGGACGGCGAGCATCCTGGGCACCCGCAAGATGGCCGTCGTGCAGAACGTGCGGCGGGCGGCGGCCGCGGTCTCCGCAGAGCTGGACCGCTCGACCCCGTGAGCGGCGATGGGCGCTGGAACCACAGTCGTTGGAGCCACCACCGCCGCTCACGACTCAGCGGGCACGGTACGGGCGGAGCCGGACGAGCGTGATCCGTCGCCGCACCCCGGCCTGGTACTTGTCGTACATCCCGCCGATCGCGCGGAACCGCTGCCACAGCTCGTCGTGCTCGGCGTCCGGGACCGCCTCGGCCACGACCGCCCGGCGCTCGCCGCGGATCTCGATCTCGGCGTAGGGGCTGTCCTGGAGGTTGAGCCACCACTGGGGCTCGGCGTCGACCCCGCCGTTGGACGCCGCGACCAGCACGTCCTCCCCGTCGCGCAGGTGCAGCAGCGGCACGGTGTACTGCCGGCCGCTGCGGCGGCCGGTGTGGGTGAGCAGCACGACGTCGCCGCCCCGGAAGCGCCACATCGCGCGGCCCCGCACGGCGCGCAGCAGCGCCGTGTGCACCGGTCCGACCCACCGCATGATCGCGGTCGCGCGGCGGTCCTTCGGGGTCATCCGAGCGGTGGGGGTCGCGGTCTCCATGGCTCCTCCTGAATTCGCTGTAGTTGCGACTCTATGAATTGAGTGCTGCTACAGTCAAGGGGTGGCCACGCGTTCCTACAACTCCGCGCTGCGCGACGAGCAGGCGCGTCGCACCCGCGCCGCCGTGCTCGACGCCGCGGCCCGCTGCTTCGAGCGCGACGGGTACGCGGCCACGACGATGAAGGCGATCGCCGCCGAGGCGGGGGTGTCCGCGCAGACCGTCTTCACCCAGGGCGCCAAGGCCGCGTTGCTGCTCGCGGCGGTCGACCGCGGTTTCGTCGGCGACGACGAGGAGGTCCCGCTGCTCGCCCGGGAGGGCTTCCGCCGGTTCATCGAGGAGCGCGACCGGACCCGCAAGCTCGCCATGCTGCGCGAGCTGGCCGTCGGCTACTACCGCGGGGCGCCGGCGATGCTGCGCGTCTTCCGCAACGCCGCCGGTGGCGACGCCGAGCTCGCCGCGGCCTGGGAGGAGTACGAGCGGCGTCGCTACCAGGACATCCGCACGATCACCGAGTCGTTCGTCCCGATGCTGCGCCTCGACGTCGACCGGGCCACCGACATCTACTGGTCGCTCGCCGGCCTGGAGCTCGCGGACAGCCTGATCCGCGTCCGCGGCTGGACCGTCGAGGAGTACGCGGACTGGATGGCCGAGGCGATCGACCGCCTGCTCCTGACACCCCTGTGAGCGGCGATGGTCGCCAGAGCGACCGTCGCCGCTCACGACCTCAGTACATGCGCTCGGTCGCCAGCCGCGCGCCTTCGGCGAGGGCGCGGAACTTCTCCCACACGACCGTCGGGTGGACCTCGGGATGGAACGACGCGCGCGAGGAGAACCCGCAGTCCGCGCCCGCGATGACGTTCTCCTTGCCGACGATGCCCGCGTACAGCTCGATCGTGTCGGCGATCAGCTCCGGGTGCTCGACGTAGTTGCTCGCGTGCCCGAGCAGCCCCGGGATGAGGACCTTGCCCTCCGGGAGCGTCACGTCGCGCCAGATCTTCCACTCGTGCTGGTGGCGCGGGTTGGCGACCTCGAAGGAGTAGGCGCCCGCGTTCACCTTGAGCATGAGCGGCGCGATGTCGCGGAACGCCAGGTCGTGGATGCGCGGTCCGTGGTTGAGCCCGTAGCAGGTGTGCAGCCGGATCTTCTCCTGCGGGATGCCGCGCAGCGCGTGGTTGAGGATCTCGATGTGCTGCTCGGCGTCACGGACGCGCTGCTCGGGCGTCGTCGCGGGGTTCTCCGAGAGGTACTCGATGAGCCACGGGTCGTCGACCTGCAGCAGGAACCCGGCGTCGACGATCGCCAGGTACTCCTCGCGCAACGCCTCGGCCACCGCCGTCAGGTAGTCGCCGTGCGAGGGGTAGTACTCGTTGCGGCCGAACCCGCTGGGGCTGGTCGACGGCAGGAAGGCCTCGGTCACCGGGCCCGCGGCGGCGATCGCGGCGCGCAGGTTCTCGACGTCGGTCCGCAGCTGCGCGTGCCCGTCGTAGCTGACGGGTCCGGTGCAGACCATCGTCGTCATGGGGGAGACCTGGTCCTTGTACTTGCCGAGGTAGTCGGCGTAGTACTCCGGGAAGGCGTCGATCTCCACCTGCCACGACGGCGGCATCAGCTTCTCGCCGGTCCCGGTGTCGAAGCCGGTCAGCCGGTCCTTGACGTAGGTCAGGAAGCTGACCTTGCTCATCTCGCCGTCGGTGACCACGTCGATGCCCGCCGACACCTGCTCGCGGACGACCTCGTCCACGGCGGCGGTGACGCGCTTGGCGTACCCGTCGACGTCGTAGGGCCGGCCGTGCTCCTTCTCGCGCATCGCCTCGAGCAGGTCGCGCGGCCGCGCGAGGCTCCCGACGTGGGTGGTGAGGATCCGGTCGTCGCTGCGCTGCATGGCCCGGACGGTAGGAGCGCGTCATCGGCCCGGCCAGTGCGATGTTCCCCCGCAGGGAACACGGGCCTTAGGCTGCCGATGTGCCACGTCCCAGCCGTTGGTCGGAGATCCTCGTCGCCGCGGGGGAGGAGTTCCGCGAGCGCGGCTACGACACCGCGACGCTGGAGAGCATCGGCGCGCGGGTCGGGATCCTCAAGGGCAGCATCTACAACTACGTCGCCAGCAAGGAGGAGCTGCTGCTGGCGGTCGTCGAGCAGCCGGCCAAGCAGCTGCTCGCCGAGCTGGACCGGCTCAACCACGACTCCGGCAGCAGTGCAGCGGCGCGGCTGCGCGAGCTGATCCGCACCCAGGTCCGCATCTTCAGCGACTGCTACCCGGCTGCGTTCGTCTACCTGCAGCACATCCGGATGAGCGGCGAGCGGTTCGACGAGTTCCGCGCGATGGACGCCCGCTACATGGCCGCCGTCGAGGAGCTGGTCGCCGACGGCGCGCGGTCGGGGGAGTTCTCGTTGGCCGCCGACGCCCGGACGACGGCGCGCGCGATCGTCGGGATGCTCGACTGGATGCAGCACTGGTTCACCCCGCGCGGCGAGCAGGCCGACCGGGAGCTGGCCGACCAGCTGTTCGCGACGGCCCTCGGCGGCCTCGCCGCGGGCGGCGGGATGCACGCCATGGCCCGGGACCTGCCCTGAGGTCGTGAGCGGCGATGGTCGCTGCAGCGACCATCGCCGCTCACAGGGAGCGGAAGGTCACCGGCAGGCGGACGAGGCCACGGGAGAGCAGCACCGGGTGCCACCGCAGCGGCTCGTCGGCCAGAGCCATCCCCTGCAGTCGACGCACCGCAGCCGGGATCGCGACGGACCCCTCCAGCCGGGCCAGCGGCGCGCCCAGGCAGTAGTGCAGTCCGACGCCGAAGCCGAGCTGGCGGCCGGTGGCCCGGCCCGGATCGAAGCGGTCGGGGTCGTCGAACACGGCCGGGTCGCGGTTGGCCGCCGACGGGCACAGGAACACCCGGTCGCCGCGACGCAGCATCCGGCCCCTGACCTCGACGTCGGTGGCCATCAGCCGGGCGATGGTCTTGGCGGGGCCGTCGTAGCGCAGCACCTCCTCGACGAGGCCGTCCGCGGTCGCGGGCACGCCGGGATGGCGCAGCAGGGCGAGCAGACCGTTGCCGATGAGGTTCGTCGTCGTCTCGTGGCCGGCGAACAACAGCAGCACCCCGGTGGACACGACCTCGTCGTGGGTGAGGGTGTCGCCGGCGTCGCGGGCCTGGATCAGGGCGGTCAGCAGGTCGTCGGCGGGCTCGCGCTCGTGGCGGGCGACGAGCTCGGTGAGATAGGCGGTCAGCTCGGCCATGCCGGCCGCGCCCGCGGAGTGTCGCTGCGGGTCGCCCATGCCGCCGAACACCAGCCCGGCGATGGCGTCGGACCAGTCCTTGAAGACGTCGCGGTCCGCGCGCGGGACACCGAGCAGCTCGGCGACGACCGACGCCGTGAGCGGGTAGGCGAAGTCGCCGACGAGGTCGGCGTGGCCGCGGGGCGCGATCTCGGAGAGCAGCTCCTCGACCAGCTCGGCCACCCGCGGGCGCACCCGCTCGACGGCGCGCGGGGTGAACGCGCGCGACAGCAGCTTGCGCAGGCGGGTGTGGTCGGGCGGGTCCTTGAACACCATCCAGTCCTCGAGCACGCCGAACGCCGCGCGCACGGCGGGGTCGGCGTCGTCGCGCTCGAGTCGGGCCCGGCGGTAGGGGGCGATGCGGTCGGAGGAGAACCGCGGGTCGCGCAGCGCGGCGTCGACGTCGTCGTAGCGGGTGAGGAACCACGAGCGGTAGCGCTCGCTCCAGTGCACGGGATCGTGCTCGCGCAACGCCGCGAGCAGCGGATAGGGATTCTCGACGGCACCCGGGCCGAGCAGGTCGGCATCCGGGGGTGCGGTGGTCACGGTGCCTCCAGCACGGCGACCACGCAGGCGTTGCCGTCGAGGGCGCTGACGCCACCGCCCATGGTCTCGACGAGCCCGATCCGCGCGCCGTCGACCTGCCGCCCGCCGGCCTCGCCGCGCAGCTGCCACACGATCTCGGCGAGCTGGGCCAACCCGGTGGCGCCCAACGGGTGCCCGCGCGAGAGGAGTCCGCCCGACGGGTTGACCGGGTGCGCACCGCCGAGTGCGGTCACCCCGGTCTCGGCGGCCTTGCCGCCCTCGCCGGGGGCGACGAGGCCCAGGGCCTCGGTGGTGACGATCTCGCCGATGGTGAACGCGTCGTGCACCTCGACGACGTCGACGTCGGTGGCGGCGTGCAGGCCGGCGGCGGCGAGGGCGTCGGCGGCGGTCTCGGCGACGATGTCGTAGCCCCATACGTGCGGGGAGCGTCGGCCCCAGGGGGCGCCGGAACGCAGCGCGATCCCGCGGACGCCGACCTCGCGCGCGCCGCCGCGCGCCGGTCCGACGACCGCGGCGCCCGCCCCGTCGGAGGTGGGGCAGCACTGCAGCAACGTCAGCGGGTCGGCGATCATCCGCGAGGCCAGCACCTCGTCGACGGTGTAGCGGCCGGAGTACTGGGCGCGTGGGTTGTGCAGGGCGTGCGCGTGGTTCTTCACCGAGACGGCGGCGAGCTGGGCGGGGGTGACGGCGCCGTCGTGCAGGTAGCGGGTGGCGGCCATGGCGTAGAGGGCGGGGAGCGCGAGGCCGGTGGCGCCCTCCGGGTCGGTGTCCTCGGGGGTGATCGCGCCGTCGAACGCGGTGCTCATCTGCTCGATGCCCAGGGCGAGGACGCGGCCGTAGCGGCCGGTGCGGACGGCCTCGCATGCCTCGGCGAACGCGGTGGTGCCGCTGGCGCAGGCGTTCTCGACGGTCACGACGGGGACCCGGGTGATGCCCATGGCCCGCAGGACCCGCTGTGCCACCCCGGCCGGTGCGAACACGGTCCCGACCCAGACGGCGTCGATCGGCCCGGGACCGGCGTCGGCCAGCGCCTCGGACACCGCGGTCCAGGCGAGGGTGACGAGGTCGGTGCCGGGGGCGCGCCCGAAGTGCGAGGTCCCGACCCCGTGCACGGCGATGTCGCTCATCCGATGACCTCCACCTGCGGATCGGGTGCCCCGGCGCGCAGCCGGACCCGCGTGCCGACGGCCGGTGCCGTGTCACCATCTCCATCGACGACGACGTGGGCGAGCACACGGGGGCCGTCGTCGAGGTCGACGTAGGCCAACGCGTACGGGGGTGTGCGGCCGGCGACGGGGATGCGGACGACGGTCGCGCTCCACACCACGCCCTCGGGGCCGAACTCGGCCGCGACGACCGGGCCGCCGCACTCCGGGCACGCGGGCCAGGGGTAGGCGACCGGCTCGGCACACGCCTGACACCGGACTCCGGCGACATGCGGCGCGCCATCGGGCGCGACGACGATGCGCGGGCGTGGATCGACGACGGTCACATCGACATGAAACCAAACCGCGGGTCGGCTATCAATGGCCAGCGGCATCTTCGCCCCTCGGGGCGACACCGCGTCGGAGCACGTTGATCGCGGAGTCTTGACACCCGGCAAGGGCTCGCGACACAGTGACGCGAAGCACCTTCAGCAAACCGGCGTTTGTCAAATTTCGTCGACCGGTGCCGTCGGGTGACCACCCGAAGCCGGACGACCGGAGCCGTCGAAAGGACCCCGACCGATGAAGTTCGGCTTCTTCACCATGCCCGAGCACCCGCCGCGCGAGAACTGGACGCTGTCCTACGACCGCGACATCGCGAACATCGTGGATGCCGAGCGGCTGGGCTTCCACGAGTTCTGGGTGGGCGAGCACCACACCGGCGGGTACGAGAACGTGCCGGTGCCCGAGTACATGATCGCCAAGGCGTCGGCCGTGACGCACCGGATCCGGCTGGGCACCGGTGTCATCAACCTGCCCTACCAGGACCCGTTCATGGTCGCCGAGCGCATGGCGTTCCTCGACCACCTCACCCACGGCCGACTGGAGTACGGCTTCGGCGGCGGCGGGCTGCCGACCGACAAGGAGCTGTTCGGGCTGGAGCCGTCGGAGGCCTCGCCGCGGACCAACGAGGCGCTGGAGATCATCTGGCAGCTGCTGACGTCGGACGACCCGGTCAGCTACGAGGGCCAGTACTGGAAGTACGAGAACCGCCAGCTGCAGGTCGGCCCCTACCAGGACGTCCCGCCCTTCGCGATCGCCGGCCTCACCGGCACCCACAACTACGCCAAGTGCGGCGAGCGCGGCTGGAAGCCCCTGTCCGTGCACTTCGCCCCGATCGACAACGGCACCTACGAGCTCGCGCCCGACCTCAAGGCCATGGGCAAGGCGATGCTCGACGCCGGAGCCGCCGCGGGCATCGACCCGGCCGTCACCCGCGACAACTGGCGCATCGTCCGCGAGGTCTACGTCACCGACGACAAGAACCAGGCGCTCAAGGACATCCGTGAGGGCGTCAAGCTCTCCTACGACTACCTGTTCGGGCTGGGCCTCGGCGCGCTGATGAAGATCGGCGACGGGATGGAGGACGCCGACCTGACCTTCGAGTGGATGGTCGACAACATCCCGTGGATCGTCGGCAGCCCGGAGGAGTGCACCCGCCAGCTCAAGGAGCTGGAGGAGGAGGTCGGCGGCTTCGGCACGCTGCTGATCAACGTCCGCGACTGGGTGACCACCGACAAGTGGAACCGGTCGAACGAGATGTTCGCCCGCTACGTCATGCCGCACTTCACCAAGCGTGAGCGGCTCGACCGGCGCCAGCGGCTCGCGAACCGCGCGCTGGGCATCGACTGATGGAGGCCGGGCTGTCCTCGCCGGTCCCGGAGCTCGACGGCCGGACGGTCGTGGTGACCGGCGGGGGCAGCGGCATCGGCAAAGGCATCGCCGCGGCCCTGCTGGAGAAGGGCGCCAACGTCGTCGTCCTGGAGATCGAGCCCGCCAACATCAAGTCGGCGTCCGAGGAACTCGGCGGCGGCGATCGGATCGCCTGGCACGAGGGCTCGGTGTCGGTCGCGGCCGACGTCGAGGCCGCGTTCGCGCTGGCCGCCGAGCGGTACGGCCAGGTCCACCACCTCGTCAACAACGCCGGGACGGCGTCGTTGTCACTGGTGGAGGACACGACGGAGGAGGACTGGGACCTCATCGTCGACACCCTGCTCAAGGGCACGTTCCTGTGCACGCGGGCGTTCGCCCGGCAGGCGGCCGACGACGGGGAGCCCCGCTCGATCGTCAACATCTCGTCGTTGAACGCGATCGCGGCGACCGACGGCCTCGGCCACTACTGCGCGGCCAAGGCCGGCGTCATGCAGTTCACCCAGACCTGTGCGGGTGAGCTGGGCCGGCGCGGGATCCGGGTCAACGCCATCGGCCCCGGCACGGTGAACACCCCGCTCGGCGCGGGCTTCACCGTCGGGCAGATCGGCAAGGAGTTCCTCGACCGGACGCTCGTCGAGAAGCGGCACCAGGACCCGTCGGACATCGCCGACGTGGCGCTGTTCCTGATGTCGCCCGCGGCGCAGCGGATCACCGGTCACTTCGTCCCGGTCGACGGTGGGCAGCACGTCCGCGGCCTGCACTCGTACTGGGACGTGGCGCTCGAACAGGGCCTGGTCGAGAGGCCGTCCTGAGAGGTGCGCACGACTCTGCGTGAGGAGTTCGACCACGCGCTCCGGCGGTACCGGGCGCGGGTCGCGGTGGAGCACGCCGGCCGGCGATGGACGTACCACGACGTCGACCGCTGGTCGGCGGCCGTCGCCGTGCAGCTCGCCGACCACGGCGTGCGCGCGGGCGACGCCGTCGCACTGCACATGGGCAACTGCGTCGAGTTCCTGGTCGCCGACGTCGCGGTGGCCCGGCTCGGCGCGGTGAAGGTGCCGGTCAACCCGTTGCTGCCACCGTCGACGGTCGAGCACGTGCTGCGCGCGTCGAAGGCCCGCGTGGTCGTCCGGGGTACGAGCCTGCCCACGACGGCCGGCGTACCGTCGCTGGTCGTCGACGACGGGGGAGGGCGGCCCCGCGCGCGCGACGAGGTCCTCGTCCCCTCACCGCCACCCGGACGGCCGCCACCCGGACTGGCCCCGGCGCCGCCCGATCCCGGTATCGGCGCAGGTGACCGGGCCGCGATCTACTTCACCGGCGGCACGACCGGGCTGCCGAAGGGCGTCGTCCACACGCAGGCGTCGGCGGTCGCGGTGCACCGGGCGCAGCTGCTCGAAGCGGAGATCACCGCCGACGACCGGCTGCTGCTCACCACCCCGCTCGCCCACGCCGCCGGGCTGTTCGCCCAGAGTGCGCTGATCCGCGGCGCGACGTCGGTGATCGAGTCCGGCTTCGACGCGTCGTCTGTGCTGCACCAGTTGCGCGACAACGGGATCACCTGGACCTTCCTGGTGCCGACGATGATCTACCGGCTCCTCGACGCCGCCGGCGGATCGGCGGCCCACGTGCTGCGGACCGTCGTCTATGGTGCAGCACCCATCGCGCCGAGCCGCCTCGCCGCCGCGCTGGAGGTGTTCGGGCCGGTGTTCGTGCAGCTCTACGGACAGACCGAGTGCCCGAACTGGGGCACCCGCCTCGCCAAGTCCGACCACGACCCCGCCCGGCCCGACCGCCTCGGCTCGGCCGGGCAGGCCTCGATCGACGCGGACGTGCAGGTCGTGTCCGACGCCGGTGCCCCACTGCCCGCGGGCGAGACCGGGGAGATCTGCCTGCGCTCGCCGTACACGCTGGAGTGCTACCTCGACGACCCCGGGGCCACCGCCGCGAAGTTCCTGCCCGGCGGGTGGATCCGCACCGGCGACGTCGGGTTCCTCGACGACGACGGCTACCTCCACCTGCGCGACCGCACGTCGGACATGGTCATCTCCGGTGGCATGAACGTCTACTGCCGCGAGGTCGAGGACACGCTGGTCAGGCACCCCGCGGTCGCCCGCGTCGCCGTCATCGGCGTGCCGCACGACGACTGGGGCGAGGCCGTGCACGCCGTCGTCGTGCCCGGCCCGGGGTTCGACGCCGCCGCACTGCTGGAATGGGCCCGCGGCGAGCTCGCCGGCTACGCCCGCCCGAAGACCGTCGAGATCGTCGACGCCCTGCCGGAGACCCCGTTCGGCAAGATCGATAAGAAGGTCCTGCGGGCCCCGCACTGGGCGGGCCGGGACCGCGCGATCGGATAGGAGCCCCAGTGTCGCAACCCCGCTCGGTCGCCCCGAGATCGACCTCCACGGACGCCCGCGGCTACCCGCGGTTCTGGGACGAGGAGCGCGAGACCCTCGACCCCGCGAAGCGCGACGCGCTGATCCTCGACCGGATCCACCACCAGCTCGCCTACGCGTGGGCCGAGCTGCCGTTCTACCGGCGGCACTGGCAGGCCCACGGCTTCCACCCCGACCAGGTGCGCTCGCTCGAGGACTTCACGACGAAGGTCCCGGTGATCACGAAGAAGATGCTCGTCGCCGACCAGGCCGAGCATCCGCCGTTCGGCAGCTACGCCCGTGCCCTGCCGCCCGGCGGCATCGCGCGCATCCACGGCTCGTCGGGGACGTCGGGCACGCCGACGATGTACGCGGTCTCGAAGACCGACTGGGAGCGCGCGGGCGAGGTGCACGCGATGGCGCAGTGGTGCGCCGGTGTGCGGCCGGACGACATCGTCCAGGTGGGCTTCCCGTTCGGGCTGTTCTTCGGCGGCTGGGGTGTCGTGCAGGGCGCGGAGCGGATCGGCGCCACGCTCTTCCCGCTCGGCGTCACCGACTCGCAGCGGCACCTCGAGCTCATCGAGCGACTGGGCTCGACGGTGTTCAGCGCGACGCCGTCGTACTGCATCCATCTGTTGTCGGTGGCCGAGAACCTCGGCGTCGACCTGCGCGCCTCGACGGTCCGGCACCTGCTCGTCGGCGGGGAGCCGGGCGGCTCGCTGCCGGGCACCCGCGCGATCATCGAGCAGGGCTGGGACGCCGTCGTCGCCGACGCCGGTTCGACCTCGGAGATGTACCCGTTCCAGACGAGCGTCGGCTGCGAGGCCGGCACGGGCACCCACCTCTACACCGACGAGGTCTACACCGAGGTCGTCGACGGCACCGACCCCAACGTGCCGATCCCGGCCGGCCGGCGCGGCGCTGTCGTCTACACCCACCTCTGGCGGGACTCCCAACCGATGATCCGGTTCGCGCCCGGCGACGAGACGTACCTGGCGACGGACCCCTGCCCGTGCGGGCGCACCTACCCGCGGCTGCCCGAGGGCGTGCTCGGCCGGCTCGACGACATGCTCGTCATCCGGGGCGCCAACGTGTTCCCCAGCGCGGTGGAGACCGCGTTGCGCAGCGTCCCGGAGCTGGGCCCGGAGTTCCGCATCCGGGTCCACAAGCGTGGGGCGCTGGACGAGCTGACCGTCGAGGCCGAGGCGGAGCCCGCCGGCGACGCCCTGCGCGCCCGCACCGAGGAGGCGCTGCTGCGGGTCCTGGGCATCCGGGCAGGCGTCACGCTGCTCGCGCCGGGCACCCTGCCGGAGACGACGTTCAAGGCCCGCCGGGTCGTCGACGAACGCTGAGCGGCACGAAGGCTGCGTCGCTCACGGCCAGAGGGGGGCCGTGGCGACGCACTCGGCCTCGTGCAGCACGCGCAGGACGTTGCGCCCGGTCAAGGCCTCGAGGTCCGGTTGCGACCAGCCGCGGCGGGCGAGCTCGGCGAGCAGCCGCGGGTAGCCGGAGACGTCCTCGAGACCGACGGGCTGGATGTCGACGCCGTCGTAGTCCCCGCCGATCCCGACGTGCTCGACGCCCGCCACCTCGCGCACGTGCTCGACGTGGTCGGCGACCCGGGCCACGGTGACGGGCGGGCGGGGGTTGCGGGCGAGCCAGTCGGCGAACCCGGCGTGGACGGTGCCCTTCGTCGCGGCGCGGTACTCGGCGGCGACGTCGGCGGCCGACTCGCCGGGCCGCGGCGCGCGCGGCCACCACGACAGCGAGTCCGGCACGCCCAGCCGCGCGCGTTCGGCGTCGGCCGCCCGGTCCCAGGCGTCGACCTCGGCGGAGAGGAAGTACGGCACGAACGTCACCTGCACGACGCCGCCGTTGCCGGGGACGCGGGCCAGCACGTCGTCGGCGACGTTGCGCGGATGGTCGCACAGCGCCCGTGCCGACGAGTGGCTGAACAGCACGGGTGCGGTCGCGACGTCGAGCGCGGCGTGCATGGTCGTCGCCGCGACGTGGGAGAGGTCGACGAGGATGCCGAGGCGGGTCATCTCGGCGACGACGGCGCGGCCCGTGTCGTCGAGCCCGCCGACGCCGGGCTCGTCGGTCGCCGAGTCGGCCCAAGGCGTGTTGTCGTTGTGCGTCAACGTCATGTACCGGACACCGAGGCGCGCGAGCGCACGCAGCACGCCCGGGGACGAGGCGATGCTGTGGCCGCCCTCCAGTCCGATCAGGGAGGCGATGCGACCCTCGCGCCACGCCGCGCGGACCATCTCGGCGGTGTAGGCGATCGCGAGCGTCCTGCGGTGCCGTTCGACCATCCGGTACACGGCGTCGATCTGTTCGAGCGTGGCGACGACGGCCTCGGGCTCGGGCAGCGACGAGGGCACGTAGGCCGACCAGAACTGCGCGCCGACACCGCCGGCGCGCAGCCGCGGGAGGTCGGTGTGCAGCTCGGGGCAGGGCCCGTCGAGGCCGTCGACGGCGTAGCCGGTGGTGGCCCGCAGCGCGGACGCGAGGTCGTTGTGCCCGTCGACGACCGGCACGGCGCGCAGCACCGCCGCGACCAGCGCCTCGACGGCTGACCCGGGTGCGCCGGTCGCCACGTCCGTCATCCGCCGTCCCCGGTCCGGTGCCGGCGCCACCGCCGGCTCTCCCGACGACCGTCCCACAGCGGCCGCGCGAGCCGGACACCGACCCGAGTCGCCGCGGCGACCTCGAAGCTGCTCTCCACTTCGCGTGGGCTGGGGCCGCCGCCTGACGCGACGTGGTCGGTCCTGCTCCTGCCCGCGGCGATACTGCTCGCCGTCGCCTCGATCATGGGGTGGCAGCTGTGGCACATCGCGACCACGGTGTCCGTGGGCGTGGACGGAACCGTGGTGATCCGGCGCCCGCTGGGCGAGCTGCGCACCCGCGCCCACGCCGTACGACAGGTGCGCCCTTCGGCTTTCGTGTCGGGGCGGAACACGCCCACCGTCGTCGAGACCCCGGACGGATGGGCCCACCTCGTTCGTGCTCGGACCGAGAAGGAGGCGGTGGTCGCAGCGATCCTCGCGTTCAACCCGAGCCTCCGTATCGAGATCTGATCGAGGGACCCCCGGCCGGGCCGCGGTGCAGACGAAGGGTTCAGGGTGTCGATCGTCGCGAGCTCGGGCTCGGCGGCTACCGACCCGCTCAGGCGCTCGGTCGTGGGCCGGCACGGCCTCCCTCGTCAGCCCACCCCGAAGAACCGGGCATACAGGCGATGTGCAGCGGCGATCGCATCGGGCAGCTGCTTCGCCGTGTCGGCGAGCAGCTCTGCCCGCTCCCCGCCTGCCTCGACGAGCAGCCGAAGCCGCCGGTCGCTGTCCATCCACTGGACGAGTTGCGTCTCGGTCACCTCGGGATGGAACTGCACACCCAGGTGGCCGTCCTGGCGGAACGCCTGGACGCAGCTACCGCGCGCGATGACCGTCGCCGTCCCCGGCGCGGTGATCTCGTCGCCGTGCCACTCGAACCACGTCGCGTCGACGAGGTCGGCCCAGTCATCGGCCGGGTCGTCCGGGGACGCGTCGACGCACGGGGCGATGGGGATCCAGCCGCGCTCGATCGTCGCCGCCTGCTGCACGGTCCCGCCCAGCAGACCCGCGAGGAGCTGGGCGCCGAAGCAGATGCCGAACACCGGGGTGCCCAGCGCCATCGTCTCGCGGACGAACTCCTTCTCCGCCGAGAGCCACGGGACGCTCTCGTCGTAGGCGGCCTCCCGGCTGCCGAGGACGACGAGCGCGCGAAACCGTTGCGGCACACCCAGACCGTCGGTCGACGCGTCGACCAGCTCCCACGACAGGGAGTTGGCGGTCAGCCACTCCCCGAGGTTTCCAGGGCCGGCGTCGTCCTGGTGCTGGATGACGAGGATCGTGTCCCGACTCGATGCGCGGTCAGTCACGGCTCGCCTCGCACTCCTTCGTGTCGACGAACCGCGCTGCTTCCCGTCGCGTCCGGTCGACGGTGACGGAGAAGATGTCGGGCCGGCTGTAGTGGCCGGTCGGGTCGAACGTCAGCCGCTCGCGGCCGACGGCTCGCAGGTCGAGGTCCGCCACGATGACGCCCTCCTCCCCGGTCACGGGCTCGACCAGCCAGGTCCCGTCCGGCGCCGCGATCCCGGAACCGCCGTCGAACGGCATCTCCGACGAGTTCTCGCGCAGCTCACGGAACAATGGGAAGTCCTCCGGGACGTCGTCGAGGGTGAGGATGCCCGACGCCGAGACGGCGAACACGCGGCCCTCCTGCGCGGTGAAGCGGGTGATGTCGGCGTTGATCGAGCTCGCGCCCGGCCACGTCCCGACGTGTACCTGCTCGCCGTCTGCGTAGAGGGCGTGTCGCGCCTGGGGCATCCAGTTCTCCCAGCAGTTCAGCCCGCCGACCCGCGCCGGGCCGACGGCGTGGGTCCGCAGGCCGGCGCCGTCGCCCTGGGCCCAGACGAGGCGCTCGTCGTAGGTCGGGACGAGCTTGCGGTGGTGGCCGACGAGCCCGTCGCCGGGCCTGATTGCCAGGAGCGTGCAGTAGGTCGAACCGCTGGCCGGCCCGCGACCGCGCTCCGTGACGCCGACGAAGAGAGTCAGGCCGAGGTCGGTCGCGAGCGCCTCGAGTTCGCGCTGCTCCGGCCCGCCGACCTCGATCGCGGAGTCGAGGTAGTAGGCATAGCACTCCTTCTGGGCGGCGTCGTCGAAGTTGGCGCCGTGCGTGCGGGTGAGCCAGAACGGATAACCGGACAGGTAGGTCTCGGGGAAGGCGAGCGTCTGAACCCCCGCGGAGGCGGCCACGTGGGCCGCCTCCGCGAGGCGCTTCATGCGCGCACCGACATCGAGCCACCGTCCGCCGAGCTGGGCGGCCGCGACCGTGAGGGTCGATCGCGGGTCCGGGTCCGGGAGGCGGGAGGCGGCCAGGACACGAAGTTCCGGTACTCCCGCGCCGGCGTCGTCGATCACGTCAGTAGACCTCGAAGTACTCGCGCTGCTCCCAGTCGGTCACCGCGGCGTTGAAGCGCTTGACCTCGCTGCCCTTGACCGTCGACAGGTACTCGACGAACGGGTCCCCGAGCTCGGCGCGGAGCAGGCTGCTGGAGGTGAAGAGCTGCACGGCCTCCTCGAGCGAGCCCGGGAGACGCTCGGCCTCGGTCAGATACGGCTCGTCGGCCGAGGGGCCGGGGTCGAGCTTGTTGCGCAGGCCGTCGCGACCCGAGATGACCTGCGACGCGAGGTACAGGTAGGGGTTGGCCGCGGGCTCGCCGACGCGGTTCTCGAGGTGGGTGTTCTCGTCGCCGCGGCCGCCGGCGACACGGACGAGCGCGCCGCGGTTCTCCTCGGCCCATGCGATGCGGTCCGGGGCGAAGGAGTCGGGCAGGTAGCGCTTGTAGCCGTTGACGGTCGGGGTGCTGAGCAGCGAGCACGAGCGGGCGTGCTCGAGCAGGCCTCCCATCCAATGCCGCCCGGTGTCGGAGAGGACCTCGTCGGCACCGCCCGCGAAGGTGTTCTCGACGTCGGCGCTGCTCAACGACTGGTGCAGGTGCCAGCCGCTGGAGAAGGCGTTCGGCAGGGCGGGCCGGGACATGAACGTCGCGTGGTAGCCGTTGCGACGGCAGAGCTGCTTGATGGCGCTGCGCAGCAGGATCGCGGAGTCGGCGGCTCGCAGGCCCTCCATCACGTCGAACGTGAACTCGGTCTGACCGGGGCCCCACTCGTCTTCGATGGTGGCGAGCGGCAGGCCGAGGGCCACGACGTTGTCGCGCAGGATGTCGAGGATCCCGGTGATCTCGTCGCCGCGGTTCTCGGTGAGGTACTGGAAGCCGTGCGAGACGGCGGTGACCCGCGGCGGATCGGGCGGGTAGCCGCTGGACTCGAACGACAGGCACGGGTCCTCGAGCTTGGTGATGTAGAACTCGAGCTCGATGCCGGCGACGAAGCCGTACCCCTCATCCGAGAGCTGGGACAGCTGCGACTGCAGGATGCCGCGGGTGTCGAAGGGGACGACCTCGCCGGAGCGGTAGTGCAGGTTGCAGAGCACCCAGCCGGTCCGGTCCAGCCACGGCAGGACGCGGAACGTCGACGGGTCGGGCACGAGGACGCCGTCGGGCAGGCCCGTCATGCGCGGGTCGCCGAAGCCGTCGGCCGCGAAGGGCGGCACGGCGGGGTTGTTGGTGGTGTCGAAGATCAGGGTCGCGGTCTGGAAGTCCTTGCCGTTGCGCAGCACGGACTGGAAGTGACCGGCCTCGAGCGTCTTGCCGCGCAGGATGCCGTGCTGGTCGCCCCAGGCCACGCGGACCTGGCGCAGGCCCTGCTCGGTGACCTGGGCCGCGATACGGTCGGCCTGTTCCTGCTGCTCAGCGGTCCACAAGCCGTGGCGCTGGATGAAGGTGGAACCCATCGACTACTCCTTACAGGTCGGGTGGTCAGACCAATTCGGGAAGGAAGAAATCAGGCCTGCGCCGACGACGCGGATGGCGCCGGCTCCTTCTTGGTGATCGCAGCGGCCGACCACTCGGAAACATAGCCGAGGGCGACGCCGACCACGATGCAGATCGCGGTCGTCCAGACGTTGAGCTCGTTGCCGAACAGGCACGCAGCACCGATGAAGGCGCCAGGGATGAACGACAGGTGCACCCAGTTGGCCTGGACGCACATCAGGAAGGCGATCACGGCGACCGCGACGGGCAGCGCACCCGTCCACCCGGCGAGCAGGCCGGCGCCGAGGACGGCGAGCCAGCCCCACACCACGCCGACCAGCCCGGACAGGCCCATCTTCACCACGCCGGCGGCCTTGCCGCCGGCCGCGAAGAAGCCGGCCCAGGCGATCACGGCCACCCACGGCGGGAGGCCGACCATTCCGCTCACCCAGATCCAAAGGCCGGCGAGCACACCCACCGTGAGACCGGTGGCCGTCAATGCGCGCACGTCACATCTCCTCGCTGTCGTCGTGCAGGGGAGGGAGAAAATCCACCATCGCATCGCTTGGCAGGGTCATCAGGTGGTCAGACCAGTTTGGCGTCGGTGGGACGATGTGTCAACCGTCTAATCGTCGGTATCGTGCCCGTGACATCCCGTTCACACGGGCCCTGACCAGCCCCGATGGCTCGACGTCCCGGAACCGTCCGCGCCTGCTGCTCCGCGCCCACGGGCGTCGTCGCGTCGTAGGCGCGGGACGGGGACGCACCGTCGTCCGCGTATGCTCAGACCAGCAGACCACCGCGTTCGAGGCGGTCGGATCGCCGTCGTGGGGGTTGTCATGAGTGAGGACCGACGGGGTATCTCGCCCATCCGACCCGTGGACCGCAGGCCGCTGTACGAGCAGGTCAGCGACCGTCTCCGCGAGTTCATCGACATCAACCAGCTCCAGCCCGGCGACCGGCTGATGACCGAGCGGGACCTCGCGCGCCAGCTCTCGGTCGGGCGCTCCTCGATCCGCGAGGCGATCACCGCGCTGCGCGCCCGCGGCGAGGTCGAGGTGCGCCACGGCGACGGCATCTACCTCGTCCGCAGGCCCGAGGACCTGATCTCGTCACTGGCCGCCGAGCTCGTCGAGACCCACCTCGACCACCCCGCGATCTGGGAGACGCGCCAGGCCCTGGAGACGCAGTGCGCTCGGCTCGCCGCGCACCGGGCGACGGCCGAGGACCTCGCCGAGCTCGGTACGGCGCTCGACGACATGGCACGGGAGGTCGACGCCGGCGAGCCGGGCCTGGTCGGCGACCGGCGGTTCCACCTCGGCATCGCGACGGCGTCACACAACCCGATCCTGATCCGGCTGCTCGAAAGCATGCGCCAGGCCCTCGATCGGACGTCGGCGACGTCGCTGACGCGCAGCGGTCAGCCGGCCACCTCGCTCGCGGACCACCGGCGCATCTATGACGCGATCCGCGCAGGCGACGCCCCGGGCGCCGCCGACGCGATGCTCGACCACCTGGTGAGCACGACCGACTCGCTCGTCATGGAGGGCCAGGTCAAGGAGATCAGCCCCGGCCGCTGACCGCGCCACGGCCGGGTCCTTCAGCACTCGACGACGTTCACCGGGATGGTGAGCGCCAGCCCGCCGCGCGAGGTCTCCTTGTACTTGTCGCTCATGTCTCGGCCCGTCTCGCGCATCGTCGTGATGACCTGGTCGAGCGAGACGCGGTGTCGGCCGTCGCCACGCAGCGCCATCCGGGCGGCGTTGACCGCCTTACCTGCGGAGATGGCGTTGCGCTCGATGCAGGGGATCTGGACGAGCCCGCCGATCGGGTCGCACGTCAGTCCGAGGCTGTGCTCCATGGCGATCTCGGCGGCGTTCTCCACCTGGGCGGGCGTGCCGCCGAGCACCTCCGCGAGCCCGGCCGCCGCCATCGACGCCGCCGACCCGACCTCGCCCTGACACCCCACCTCCGCACCGGATATCGACGCGCGTTCCTTGTAGAGCGAGCCGATGGCGCCGGCCGTGAGCAGGAAGCACACGGCCGTCTCATCAGGGTCGCTCAGACCCAGTGGGGTGTAGTGCGTCGCGTAGTGCAGCACCGCTGGGACGATCCCCGCGGCGCCGTTCGTCGGCGCCGTGACGATGCGCCCACCGGCCGCGTTCTCCTCGTTCACCGCCATCGCGACGAGGTTGACCCAGTCGAGGGCGTAGGCGGGCTCGCGCTGCGGGTCCTCGATGCGCAGCCGCTCGTACCAGCTGCGGGCGCGCCGCTCCACGGACAAGCCGCCGGGCAGCTCACCGTCCTGCGTGATGCCCCGGCCCACGCACTCCCACATGACGTCGCGGATCTCGAGGAGGCCCTTCCGCACGTCAGCCTCGGATCGCGACCGGCACTCGAAGGCGAGCATGACGTCGCTGATGGAGGAGCCCGAGTCGGCGCAGCGTTCGAGCAGCTCCTGCGCCGTCCGGAACGGGCTTCCGGGCCCGTCGTCGACGGTGGCCGCGTCGACCTCGCCATTCTCGACGACGAAACCGCCGCCGACCGAGAAGTAGGTCTTCTCGCGCAGGGTCGTGCCTGCACCGTTGCGGACCGTGAGGGTCAGACCGTTGGGGTGTTCGGGCAGAACGGTGTGGGGCCGCAGCACGATGTCGTCGATCCGCTGCGGCACCTCGCGGACGCCGCCGAGCCGGACGCGCCCGCAGTCGGCGATCTCCGCGGCTCGGGTCCGGACCCGGTCACCGCTGATCCGCTCGGGATGGCGTCCCTCCAAGCCCAGCAGCACCGCCGGGAGCGTGCCGTGCCCGGCGCCGGTCGCGGCAAGCGAGCCGTAGAGCACCACCTCGAGCTCCGCGACCTCGTCGAGCACACCGTCCGCGCACAGCTCCTCGGCGAACCGGGCGCCGGCCCGCATCGGACCGACCGTGTGCGAGCTCGACGGACCGATGCCGATCGAGAACAGCTCGAAGACGCTCACCGTCACCGCTGCTCACCCCAGTCCTGGGTAGAGCGGGTGGGCACGGGCGAGCGACCGGACCTGGTCGCGCAACCCGCTGATCGCCTCGTCGTGGACGGGGAGGTCGGCGGGCAGCAGCAGGGCGCGGGCGATCACGTCGGCGACTGCTGTGAACGCCTCGGTGCCGAACCTGCGGGTGGCGAGCGCGGCTGTCCCGATCCGCAAGCCGGACGTCACCATCGGCGGGCGGGTGTCGAACGGCACCGCGTTGCGGTTCACGGTGATCTCGACTGCCGCGAGCCGGTCCTCGGCCTGGCGGCCGTCCATGCCCTCGGCACCCAGGTCGACCAGCACGAGATGGACGTCGGTGCCGCCGCTGACGACGCCGATACCTGCCTCGGCGACGTCGGGGCGGGTGAGCCGCTCGGCCAGGATGCGCGCGCCCTCGAGTGTGCGCCGCTGGCGGTCGGCGAACTCCGCGGTGGCAGCCATCTTGAACGCGGCCGCCTTGGCGGCGATGACGTGTTCGAGCGGCCCGCCCTGCTGTCCGGGGAACACCGCCGAGTTGATCCTCTTGGCGATCGCGGGGTCGTTGGTGAGGATGAGGCCACCGCGCGGTCCGCCGAGGGTCTTGTGTGTTGTCGACGTCGTGACGTGCGCGTGCGGCACCGGTGAGGGGTGGAGTCCGGTGGCGACGAGCCCGGCGAAGTGCGCCATGTCGACCATGAGGTAGGCGCCGGCCTCGTCGGCGATCTCGCGGAACCGGGCGAAGTCCAGGTGCCGCGGGTAGGCAGACCAGCCCGCGATGATCAGCTGGGGTCGGTGCTCCTCGGCCAGCCGCGCGACCTCGTCCAGGTCGATCCGGAAGTCGTACGGGGAGACCTCGTAAGCGGCGGCGTCGTAGAGCAGGCCGGAGAAGTTGATCCGCATGCCGTGGGTCAAGTGCCCGCCGTGGGCCAGCGAAAGCCCGAGGATGGTGTCGCCCGGCTTGATCAGGGCCTGCATGGCTGCCGCGTTGGCCTGCGCGCCGGAGTGCGGCTGCACGTTGGCGAACCCGGCGCCGAACAGGGTCTTGACGCGGTCCAGCGCGAGCGTCTCGATCTCGTCGACGAACTCGCAGCCGCCGTAGTACCGGCGACCCGGGTACCCCTCGGCGTACTTGTTGGTCAGGACCGACCCTTGGGCCTGCATCACCGCGAGCGGGGCGTGGTTCTCCGATGCGATCATTTCCAGCCCGTCCTGCTGGCGGGAGAGCTCGCGGCCGATCAGCGCGGCAACCTCGGGGTCGAACTCCGCGAGGGGCTGGTCGAGGACGGTCTCGGACACGTCGGTCACCCCTCGTTCCGGGCGCGGTATGCGGCCGCATCGAGGACCTCGCCCAGCGACGCGACCTCGACGGTGAACAGCCAGCCCTCGCCGTAGGGGTCCTCGCCCACGAGCGCGGGGTTGTCGGCGAGCGCCTCGTTGACCGAGACGACCGTGCCGTCGGCCGGGCTGACCAGCTCGGAGACGGACTTGGTCGACTCGATCTCGCCACAGGCCTCGCCCGCGGTCAGCTCGGTGCCGACGGCCGGCAGGTCGACGAACACGATCTCGCCGAGCGCCTCGGTGGCGATGGCAGACAGGCCGACCCGGACCTCGCCGGACGCGGTGGCGCCCGGCTCGACGGCGATCCACTCGTGGTCGGAGGTGTAGCTGAGGTTCGCGGGGACGAGATCGGGAGAAGTCATCGGGGGGTCCTCTCGGGACTGATGTCGGACGGTTCAGGCGCGCTGGTAGAAGGGCAGAGACGAGACGGTGTAGGGCTGGCTGCGGCCGCGGACGTCGACGCGTAGCTCGGTGCCCACCTCCGACAGCCCGCGGTCGATGTAGGCCAGCGCGATCGGCACGCCCAGCGTGGGGGACAGGACACCGGAGGTGACGACGCCGACGGGCGCGTCGTCCGCGCCGAGCACCGTCGCCCCCGCCCGGCCCGCGCGGCGGCCAGTGCCGGTGAGGCCGGCGAGGACCCGGGCGGGCTCGTCCTCGGCCAGAGCGGCGAGCGTGTCGCGACCGACGAACTCCTTGTCGAGGGCGACGACGCGGCGCAGCCCGGCGGCGAACGGGTTGGTCCCGGCGGTGAGCTCGTGGCCGTAGAGGGCCATCCCGGCCTCCAGCCGCAGGGTGTCGCGGCAGGCGAGGCCTGCGGGGTGCAGTGCGTGCTGTCCCCCCGCGGCGAGCAGGGTGTTCCACAGGGCCGGCGCGTGTTCGTCGGCGACGTAGAGCTCGAAACCGTCCTCACCGGTGTACCCGGTGCGGGCGAGCAGGACGTCGATGCCGGCGATCGTCGCGGGCTCCGACGCGTAGTAGCGCAGGCTCTCGAGGATCGACGCGACGCCGGGCTCGGCGCTGCGCAGCACGTCGGGCGAGCGCGGGCCCTGCACGGCGATCAGCGCGGTCTCGGCCGAGTGGTCGGTGACGTCGACGTCGAAACCCTTGGCGCGCGAGATCAGCTCGGCGGCGTCCTGCGCGGCGTTGGACGCGTTGACGACGACGAGGAAGCGGTCGTCGGCGAGGCGGTAGACGACGAGGTCGTCGAGCACGCCGCCGTCGGGCGCGCAGAGCAGCGAGTACTTGGCGCGGCCGACCGTCACCGCCGACAGCTTCCCGGCGAGCGCGTGGTCGAGCGCCTCGGCGGCCTGCGGGCCGACGAACTCCACCTCACCCATGTGGGACAGGTCGAACAGGCCGGCCGAGTTGCGGACGGCGTGGTGCTCGGCGAGGTCGCTGTCGTAGCGGACCGGCATCCGCCAACCGGCGAAGTCGGTGAACGTCGCTCCCAGGCGCTCGTGCTCGGCGTCCAGCGGGGTGCGGACGAGGTCGTCGTTCGCGGTCATGACGTCTCCAGGGCAGGCGCGGCGAAGGCCTCGGGCAAGGGGCAGGAGCAGACCAGGTTGCGGTCGCCCTTGGCGCCGTCGATGCGGCCGATCGGCGGCCAGTACTTCGCGCGGCGCAGCTCGGGAACCGGGAACACCGCTTGCTCACGGGTGTACGGACGGGTCCAGTTCTCGACGAGGACCACGTCGGCGGTGTGCGGCGCGTTGCGCAGCGGGCTGTCCTCGAGCGGCCAGGTGCCGTCGCCGACCTCGTCGATCTCGCCCTTGATGGCGATCATCGCGTCGATGAAGCGGTCGATCTCGGCCAGCGACTCCGACTCCGTCGGCTCGATCATCAGCGCGCCCGCGACGGGGAACGACAGCGTCGGCGCGTGGAAGCCGTAGTCGATGAGGCGCTTGGCGACGTCCTCGGCGGTGACGCCGGTCTGCTTGGTGATCGCGCGCAGGTCGAGGATGCACTCGTGCGCGACCAGCCCGCCCGGGCCGGTGTAGAGCACGGGGTAGTGCTCGTCGAGGCGCCGCGCCAGGTAGTT
Source organism: Pseudonocardia sp. D17 (assembly GCF_036984265.1). Classification (NCBI taxonomy): domain Bacteria; kingdom Bacillati; phylum Actinomycetota; class Actinomycetes; order Pseudonocardiales; family Pseudonocardiaceae; genus Pseudonocardia; species Pseudonocardia sp. D17. The sequence continues at coordinate 58,601 of NZ_BPRG01000008.1, forward strand.
GGCCGACAGGACGGCCGACGCGGTCGCCTTCGTGAGGCCGTCCGGGCCCATCATCGCGATGTAGGCGTAGGTGATCGGCAGGATGCCGGCCGAGCCGTACGCGGCCGCGGAGACGGCGCCGCGCTTCGGGTCGAGCGGGTCACCGGGCAGGAACGGCGCGAGGTGCGAGCGCACCGCGACCGGGCCGACGCCGGGGCCGCCACCACCGTGCGGGATGCAGAACGTCTTGTGGAGGTTCAGGTGCGAGACGTCGCCGCCGAACTCGCCCGGCTTGGCCAGCCCGACGAGCGCGTTGAGGTTGGCGCCGTCGATGTAGACCTGGCCGCCGGCCTGGTGGACCAGCTCGCAGACGGTGCGGACCTCGGTCTCGTAGACGCCGTGCGTCGACGGGTAGGTCAGCATGATCGCGGCGACGCGGCCGCTGTTGGCCCCGAGCTTGGCGCGCAGGTCGTCGAGCTCGATGCTGCCGTCGGGCGCGGTGGCCACGACGACGACGCTCATCCCCGCGAGGACGGCCGACGCGGCGTTGGTGCCGTGTGCCGACGACGGGATGACGCAGACGGTGCGCTGGTCGTCGCCACGGCTGCGGTGGTAGTCGCGGATGGCGAGCAGACCGGCGAGCTCACCCTGCGAGCCGGCGTTGGGCTGCAGCGACACCTTGGCGTAGCCGGTGATCTCGGCGAGCCAGTTCTCGAGCGTGTCGGTCAGCTCGGCGTAGCCGCGGGTCTGGTCGGCCGGGGCGAACGGGTGCAGCGAGGCGAAGCCGGGCTTGCTGATCGGCTCCATCTCAGCGGTCGCGTTCAGCTTCATGGTGCAGGAGCCGAGCGGGATCATCGTGCGGTCGAGCGCGAGGTCGCGGTCGGACAGCAGCCGCAGGTAGCGCAGCATCGAGGTCTCGGAGCGGTGCGCCGAGAAGACCGGGTGCGACAGGTACGGGCTGGTGCGCTTCTCCGAGGCGGGCAGCGCGGCCGCCGCGTCCGCGACGGCCGAGGCGCCGAACGCGGCGAGCACGCGGGCGACGATCGCGTCGGTGGTGACCTCGTCGCAGGCGACCGCGACGTGGTCGGAGTCGGTGTGGCGCAGGTTGATCCCGTCGGCGGCGGCGGCCTCGACGACCGCGAGCGCGCGGCCGGGGACCTTCGCGGTGACGGTGTCGAAGAACTCGCCGTGTACGACCTCGACGCCCGCGGCGCGCAGACCGGCGGCGACCGCGGCGGCGTGCGCGTGGACGCGCTCGGCGATCTCCCGCAGGCCCTCGGGGCCGTGGTAGACGGCGTACATCGACGCGACGTTGGCCAGCAGCGCCTGTACGGTGCAGATGTTGCTCGTCGCCTTCTCGCGACGGATGTGCTGCTCACGGGTCTGCAGCGCCAGGCGGTAGCCGGGGCGGCCCGCGGCGTCCTGCGAGACACCGACGAGGCGGCCGGGCAGCATCCGCTCGAGTCCACTGCGGACGGACATGTAGCCGGCGTGCGGGCCGCCGAAGAACAGCGGGACGCCGAAGCGCTGGGTCGAACCCACCGCGATGTCCGCACCGAGCTCGCCGGGCGGGGTGAGCAGGGTCAGCGACAGCAGATCGGCGGAGACGGTGACGAGCGCGCCCTTGTCCTTGGCCGCCGCGATGATCGGGCGCAGGTCACGGACGACGCCGGAGGCGCCGGGGGCCTGCAGGACGATTCCGAACACGTCGCCCTCGGCCAGCGAGGCGAGCGCCTCGGGGCTGGAGAGGTCGACGACGTCGACCGGGATGCCGACCGGCTCGGTCCGGGTGTGCAGGACCGACAGCGTCTGCGGCAGGGTCTCGGAGTCGACGACGATCCGCGCGCCGGCCGGGGCGGCCTTGTTCGCGCGGTTCATCAGCAGCACGGCCTCGACGACGGCGGTGGCCTCGTCGAGCAGCGACGCGCCGGCGACCGGGAGGGCGGTGAGGTCCTCGACCATGGTCTGGAAGTTGATCAGCGCCTCGAGGCGGCCCTGGGAGATCTCCGGCTGGTACGGCGTGTAGGCCGTGTACCAGGCGGGCGACTCCAACATGTTGCGGCGCAACACCGGCGGGGTGACCGTGTCGCTGTGGCCCAGGCCGATCATCTGCACCATGGTGCGGTTGCGCCCGGCGATGCCGTCAAGGGCCGCGAGGGCGTCCTGCTCGCTCAGCGCAGCCGGCAGCTTCAGCGACTGGGACGCGCGGATGCCCTGCGGCACGGCGGCGTCGACGAGCGAATCCAGGTCGGCGTGACCGACCACCTCGAGCATCTTCTGCTCGGCGTCGGGGTCGGGACCGATGTGACGGTCGGCGAAGATCGACATACGCTCACTCCGAGGTCGGGGGGACAGATGGCACCTGTCGTGCACCGTCTCCCCGCTCTGTCTTCGGACCTGAGAGATTTCGTGGGGGTGACCCCACTTGCCCCGTCGGTGGTCCACCCGGAATTCCGGGAGGAACGCTTTCCAGAGTTGCCTCGTCACAGCGGTACGGCAGCCTGAGAGATTCCCGGGGAGGATTGCTCCTACGGCTCTGGAACGGACCAGATCTCCCGCTGTGATTCGAGCAGCGTATGCAGTTGTGTGGCGCACACTATACGCACACTCGGCGGAAGCCCGGCAAGAGCGTGCCTCCGGAGCGGGCACTCGAACGCCGGTCCAGGCAGGTCAGCCCTGTGCACAGGGACCCGAACGGGCGGCGTCGGGCTCAGCTCCGACATCATGCGTGACCGTCGGCCACCACCGCTGCGTCCTACCCGCGCGGCGCGTCGGGCATCCGGTGAATTGTCCCGATGAATTGTCGTGGACATGTTTCTACCGATCACCCAGAATGGTCGGAAATTGCACCCGCAACGCATGTGTCACCCGCAGCGGGTTATCGCGCTGCCCGTGGGTATTCGCCCGCGGCCGTCCCCGCCTTCCTGGCCCTTCCGCGACGCCCCCTCTCGGCTGCCGCCCCGTGCCCGACGGTCAGATGATCGCCATGCCGACCGACACCGCGGCGACAGCCGGGGCAGACAGGGCAACGACACCCGGCCCGGCGACACCCCTGTCCGGCGACGTCCGGTCCGACGACACCGGCCCGGGGAGCGCGCCGCGCCGCCCGGGCCGGGACCGCCTCATTCGGACAGGAAGCCGCCGGACTGCCGCTCCCACAGCCGCGCGTAGCCGCCGCCGCGCGCGAGGAGCTCGGCGTGCGTGCCCTCCTCGACGACACGGCCCTGGTCGAGCACGATCAGCCGGTCCATGCCTGCGACGGTGCTCAGCCGGTGTGCGACCGCGATCGCGGTCCGGCCCTCCATCAGCCGCCACAGCGCCTGCTGGATCAAGGCCTCGCTCTCCGAGTCCAGCGCACTCGTCGCCTCGTCGAGCAGCAGGATCGGCGCGTCGCGCAGGATCGCCCGCGCGATCGCGACCCGCTGCCGCTGCCCGCCGGAGAGCTTCACGCCGCGCTCGCCGACGAGCGTGTCGAACCCGTCGGGGAGTCCCTCGACGAACTCCAGCACGTGCGCCGCGCGGGCCGCGTCGTGGATCTCCCGGTCGGTCGCGTCCGGGCGGCCGAACGCGATGTTCTCCCGCAGCGTGCGGTGGAACATCACCGGGTCCTGGGGCACCGACGCGATCAGTCCGCGCAGGTCGGCCTGCGACAGCCGCGTGACGTCCTGCCCGCCGACCAGGATCCGGCCGCCCTGCACGTCCATCAGCCGCAGCAGCAGCCGCGCGATCGTCGTCTTGCCGCCGCCGGAACGGCCGACGAGCCCCACCCGCTCCCCGGGTGCGACCACCAGGTCGAGCCCGTCGAACAGCGGCGCGTCCTGGCCGGCGTGGGTGAACCGGACGCGGTCGAAGGTCACGCCCGCGGGCCCGCCCGCGACCGGTTCCGGATCGGGGTCGTCGACCACCGTCGGATCGTCGAGCAGCAGCTCGGCGAACTGGGCGGCCTCGGTCAGCGACCGTTCGAGGTGCCGGTAGGTCTGGTTGAACTCGAACAGGATCCGGGTGGTCTGGGTGAAGTACGCGACCGTCACGACGACCGCGCCGACTCCAGGACCGCCCTCGCGCAGCGCCACCAGCAGCGCCAGCACCAGGCCGGCGACGTTGGTGAGCACCGACATCGGCGCGACCAGGGTGTCGATCCGCAGGTTGTTGTAGTCCCAGGCGCGCAGCGTCAGCCGCTTGTGCTCGGCCACCCGCCGCCGGTGCTCGGCGGCCTCGCGCAGCTCGGAGGCGTAGGCGCGCACCGCGTCCATGTTGGTCAGGGTGTCGGCGACGTGCCCGGACAGCCGCGTCCACGACACCTCGCGGGCGTCGACGAGCGCCTGCCGGCGCCGGATCAGCGGCACGACGACGACCGCGGTCACGACGATCATGCCCACCAGCACCACGACCAGCCACGGGTCGTAGCGCCAGAGCACCACCGACGCGAACGTCAGCGGCAGCAGCTGCGCCACGATCTGGAAGGCCAGGGTGTCGACGAAGTCCTCGTACTGCGACGCGAAGCTCAGCACGCGCTTGGTCAGCGACCCGGAGAAGTTCTCGTGGAAGAACGCCGCGTCCCTGGCCAGCAGCGCGTCCATGCCGTCGACGTAGAGGTGCTCGATGCCCCCGGCGTCGGCCCGGTTGAGGCAGTGGACACCGACGCGCCAGAACGCCTGGCCGACGAGCAGCGACGCGAAGAAGCCGAGCACCAGCGGCAGCACGGTCGCCGTGGTGAAGGCCTCGCCCGCGGCGAGCTTGTCGACCAGGGCCGCGACGGCCAGCGGCGGGAGGTAGGACAGTGCGATGTTGCCCATCGCCGGCAGCAGGAGCGCGGAGCCGGTGAGCAACTTGTGGCGAGCGAGCTCGCGTCCATAGATTCGGGTGGCCAGGCGCAGCGCAGCCGCACGGCGCGACCGGACCTCCGGCCCGGCGGGGATGCCGGTCGGTGGTGCGGGCGCTGCCGCGGGGCGTGCTTCGGCCGGAGCGGACACAGGTCTCCTCACAGACGGTGGACGGGGGGAACCGGAAATCCTCCGCTTCCGGCGCGGCCGGGTCCACCGAGTTTCACGACGACGTCGCGGCCGGGTGCCGGACGGCGCCGAACGGACCGCGACGTCGGCGCCCGGCACGGTGTACACGACGAACGGTGGAGTCTAGGGTCATCGTTATCAGTCATTCAGTCGACGAGGACTGAAGCGAGACGCGACGAGGAGGCACCGCGTGGCTCGGATCCGGATGTTGTCCGCCGAGGAGTTCCCCGAGGACCTGCGCGACCTGGCGGAGTCGCGGACCCCGCTCGAGCTGGGCAACCTGCGGTTCTACGCACACCGCCCCGAGCTGGCCCGCGCCTACGCCACCTACATGGCCGAGCTGCGCCGGCCCGGCCTGCTGTCGCGGCGGCTGGTCGAGCTGCTGCGGCTGCGGGTGGCGTTCCACAACCAGTGCCGCAGCTGCATGGCCGTGCGCTATGCCGACGGCGCGGCCGAGGGCGTCGACGAGAACCTGGTCTGCCAGCTGGCGAGCCCCGACGACCCGACCGCCGCGCCCGACCTCACCGACGCCGAACGCGCCGCGCTGCGCTTCGCCGACCTCCTGGCGACCAACCACCTCGCCATCGACGACGCCGCGATCGCCGACCTGCGCGCGTACTTCTCCGAGGCGGAGGTCGTCGAGATCGGGATGAACGTCGCCGCGTTCGTCGGCTACGGCCGGCTGTCGATGGCCCTGCACATGGTCGACGAGCTGCCGGAACGGTTCCGGTCGGCATCGGGAGCGGTGGTCACACCGTGGAGCACCGACGGCGAGGACGACGCCGTCCTCATCGGGGGAGCAAAGGCATGAGCGCAGCGCAGATCGACCTCACCGGCCGCGTCGTCGTCGTGACCGGGGCGGGTCAGGGACTGGGGGAGTCCACGGCACACGTCTGTGCCGGGCTGGGCGCGTCGGTCGTCGTCCTCGACGTCGACGGGGCCGCGGCGAAGCGCGTCGCCGGCGAGATCGGGGACGCGGCGCTGGCCGTCGAGGCCGACGTCGCCGACGAGGACCAGATGGCCGCGGCCGCCGCCGCGACCGTCGCGCGCTTCGGGACGGTGCACGGGCTGGTCGCCAACGCGGGCGTCATCAGCTGGACGCCGATCGAGGACCTCGACGTCGCCGAGTGGGACCGGGTCATGGCCGTCAACGCGCGCGGGCTCTTCCTGGGCGCCAAGCACTTCGGCCCGCCGATGCTCGCGCAGCGCGCCGGCAGCGTCGTGACGATCAGCTCGGTCGCGGGGACCGTGCCCGAGGCCCGGGCGGGCGCGTACGCGCCGAGCAAGGCCGCCGCGATCATGTTCGCCCGCCAGCTCGCCGTCGAGTGGGGCCCGCGCGGGGTGCGCAGCAACTGCGTGAGCCCCGGGATCATGCGCACGCCGATGTCGGAGAAGTTCAACTCCGACCCCGACGCCCTGCGTCGCCGGCTGGAGATGATCGCGAGCCGGCGCATCGGGGACCCGTCCGAGGTGGCCGCCGTGATCGCGTTCCTGCTCTCGGACGCGTCGAGCTTCGTCAACGCCCAGAACCTCGAGGTCGACGGCGGGATGATGCAGATGCTCATCGACGTCCTGCCGCGGCCGGGTGTGCCGGAGACGAAGTCGTGACCGCGACGATGACCGACAGCCCGCTGTTCATCGAGGTCCGCTGCAACGAGTCGACGATGCGCGGGGCCAACCCGCACCTGCCGTACTCGACCGAGGAGATCGTCCGCGAGGCCGTCCGCGCCCACGACGCGGGAGCGGCGATCATCCACTGGCACGGCCGCGACCCTGACACGGGCGGCCCGGACAACAGCGTCGAGACCTACCGGGCGGCCAGCGAGGGCATCCGCGGCGCGACCGACCTGATCACCAAGCCGACGCTGGGCTACATCAGCCAGACCGGCGTGGAGGACCGGGTCAAGCACCTCCGCGCCCTGGCCGACGACCCGTGGCTGCGCTTCGACGCCGCCGCCGTCGACTTCGGGTCGCTCAACATCGACACCTGGGACGGGCAGCGGTTCACCCCCGGCGACGGGGTGTACGTCAACAGCCGCAACGACATCGAGGCCGTGCTGCGGATCCTCGACGACATCGACACCTACCTGACGACGGTCGTCTGGGACATCGGCCAGATCCGCACGGCGAAGTGCTTCCGGGAGATGGGGCTCGCCCAGGCACCGACGTTCTGGGAGCTCGTGTTCACCGGCGACTCCCGGCCGTCGGGCGCGGGGACGAACCTGCTGGCGCTGCAGGCGATGGTCGCGGAGCTGCCGCCGGGGGAGCCGTGGCAGCTGATGTGTTACGGCGGCGACGTGCTCCCGCTCGCCGCAGCGGCGATCGTGCTGGGCGGGCACGTCGCGATCGGGCTGGGGGACCACGACTACGCCCGCTTCGGCACCCCGCACAACGGTGAGCTGGTGGCGAAGGTGGTGGCGCTGGCGGAGACGATCGGTCGGCCGGTCGCGACCCCGGCGCAGGCCCGTGAGCTCCTGGGGATGCGCCCGCTGCCCGCACGCCCCGGAGCCGCGGCCCTGTCGCACCCCTGAAGCACTGCCGCACCCGTGAGTGGTGATGGTCGCCATGGCGACCATCACCACTCACGGGCCCGCGGGCACGTTCCCGGCGGCGCACCAGGCGCTGCCCGGGTGCGGGGACTGCCGGCTCACGCTCCGCGGTTCTCCGACGAAGCCAGCAGCACCGGGTAGCTGTCGTGGCGGCGCTGGGCCGTCGGGGCGAAGACGGGCGGGCGGTCCGGGTCGGGCCGCACGCCCAGCTCCCGCAGCCGCGCCAGGATCCGCAGGTGCACGCCCGGGGTCACGGCCGTGCCCGTCACGACGGCCCGGCCCAGGCACAGGTGCGGCCCGCTGCCGAACGTCAGCCCCCACGGCCGGGCGCGCTCCGCCACCGCGCGGCCGGGCCGGAACTCCTCGGCGTCGGCCCCGAAGACCGCAGGGTCGCGGTTGGCGGCGTGCAGGTCGACGGCGACGTGCTCGCCCGCGCGGACGAGCCTGCCGTCGCGCAGGGTCACGTCAGTGAGCGCACGGCGCAGGAGCGCGACCGTCGGCGGGTAGAGCCGCAGGGTCTCGGCGAGTGCGGCGGGGAGCACGTCGTCGGGCACCGGCCGGCGCGACAGCTCGTCGACCACGTGGACCAGCAGCGCCGCGTTGTTCAGGGTGGACGCCGCGAGGAACAGCACTACCTCGCGGACGGCCGCCTCGTCGTCCCACTCGTCGGGACGGCCGGCCATCAGCGTGGCGAGAGTGCCGGCGGCGCCGGGCAGCGCCGGGAACTGCGTGACGAGCGCGTCGCGCGCCGCCAGCCCCTCGGCGAGCACGACCGCGTGGTCGCGTGTCGACCACTCGACCGTCACCGCCTCCAGCAGCGGACCGAGCAGCGCGAGCAGCCGGGGCGTGCGCGCGCCCAGGTCACCCAGCCCGATCATCGATGCCGCGAGCTGCAGGAACACCGACCGCCCCAGCGGGACGAGGTCGTCGCCCTGCGCGCGGATGCACTCGTCGAGGGTCCTGGCGACGACGTCGTCGTAGCCCGCCAGCGCCGTCCGCGACATCAAGGGGGCCAGCAGCCGGCGTCGACGCAGGTGGGCGGGGCCGTCCATGACCAGGACGGTCCCGCCCACGAGCGGCGCGCTCTCGTGCTTGGACTCCTGCGCGAACCGGCGCGACGTCAGGATCTCGTCGGCCTCGGCGTAGGAGGTGATGCGCGCGAGTGTCACTCCTTCTCGATCACACCCAGCAGCTCGAGCATCCGGGTCGGGGTCACCGGCGTCTCGGTCACCCGCTCGCGGCCGACCTGCGCGAGCGCGTCGTCGATCGCGTTGAGCAGCGCGGCCGGGGCGAGCACCGTGCCGCCCTCGCCGACACCGCGCGAGCCGACGACCTTGTCGGACTCGAACTCCAGGTGCTCGATCTCGATCTCGGGCAGCTCCGGGGCCGAGGGCATCAGGTAGTCCATGAACGTCGCGGCGAGGTACTGCCCGTCGTCGGCGTACGCGGAGTGCTCCAGCAGCATGCCGCCGACGCCCATCGCGATCCCGCCGATGACCTGGCCCTCCACGACGGCCGGGTTGATCATCTTGCCGCAGTCCTCGACGACGAGGAAGCGCTTGATCTCGATCTTCCCGGTCTGCTGGTCCACCTCGATCCAGCACGCGTGGCTGGCCTGGGAGAACCCGCCGCCCTCGCCGTCGTAGTTGGCGACGAACTCCATCTCGGTGTTGGTGCCCGGGGGCATCTGCTCCGGCGCGAGCCAGCAGCCCATGGCGATCTGGGCGATCGGCACCGACGCGCCCGGGGCGCCCTTGACCGAGACGACGCCGTCGGCGATGTCCAGGTCGTCCACGCTGGCCTCCAGGATGTGCGAGGCGATCTCCAGCAGCCGCTTGCGCAGCTCGCGCGAGCCGTAGACGACCGCGCCGCTGGCCATCGTCGCGGCCCGGCTGCCGCCCGTGCCGAGCATGGAGAACGGCGTGGCGTCGGTGTCGCCGTAGACGATGCGGATGTCGTCGAAGCCGACGCCGAGCTCGTCGGCGATCAGCTGCGACAGCGTGGTCTCGTGGCTCTGCCCGTGCGGGGTCTGCGGGGTGAACGCGGTGACCTTGCCGTCGATCTCGATCCGGATGCGGCACGGCTCCGAGCCGAACGGGAAGCCGACGGCCGCCCAGAACTCCTGCGTGCCCGGCGCCGGCTCGATGAACGTCCCGACGCCGAAGCCGAGGAGCCGGCCCTCGGCACGGGCGGCCTCCTGCTCGCGGCGCACCGCGTCCAGGTCGACCATCTCCACCAGCTTCTGGAACGTCTCGGCCGCGGTGACGTTCTCCAGCGTCACGTTGGTGATCATCTTCGTGGGCTGGTCGTCGAGCGTGATCAGGTTGCGGTTGCGCACCTCGACGGGCGAGATCCCGCAGGTGTGCGCGATCTTGTCCATCAGCCGCTCGCGCACCAGCGTCTCGACCGCCCACGGCCCGCGCAGCGAGATGTAGGACGCCTTGTTGGTCGCGACGATGTGGTGCCGGAACTGGTAGGCGGGCAGCTTGTAGGGGCCCGGCAGGGTCGTGCGGACGAGCCCCGCGTAGACGGTCGCGGGCGGGTTGATCGGGTAGGCGCCCGCGTCGAGCTTCATGGTGACGCGCAGGCCGAGCAGGGTGCCGTCGGCCTTCACCGCGGCCTCGAGCGTCAGCTGCTCCTCGCGTGCGGCGCCTGCCGCGACGAGGTGCTCGTTGCGGTCCTCCACCCACTTGACGGTGCCGCCGATGGCCTTGGCCGCCGCACAGACGGCGACGTCCTCGCGGTACGCGGAGAACTTCAGCCCGAACCCGCCGCCGATGTTGTTCGCGGTGACCCGGAACTGGTGGATGGGGTGGCGGATCCAGCCGGCGAGCAGGAACCGCAGCGTGTGCGTGGTCTGGGTGGAGGCCTCGTAGGTGAGCTGGCCGCTGCCCGTCTCGTAGGTGGCGACGCCGCCCCGGGTCTCCATCGGGTTGCACGCCCAGCGGTGCTGGTCCAGGGACTGGGTGACGACGTGGTCGGCCTGGGCGAACGCGGCCTCGATGTCGCCGAAGAGCTGCTCGTCGGTGTGCACGACGTTGCCGGGCACGTCGTCGAACAGCTGTGTGGCACCCTCGGCGAGCCCGGCGGCGGTGCTCATGACCGGCTCGAGCAGGTCGTACTCGATCTCGATCAGCGCTGCCGCGTCCTCGGCGATGTAGCGGCTCTCGGCGACGACCAGCGCCACCGGCTCGCCGACGAACCGCACGACGTCGCGGGCGATCGCGGGGTAGGAGGGGCTGTTCAGGCCCGGGATGGGCTGGGCGAAGCTCAGGTCCTCGGTGATCGCGCTCATGTCGGCGCCGGTGAAGACCCGCACCACGCCCTCGACCTCGCGGGCCGCAGACACGTCGATCGACGTGATCCGCCCGTGCGCGACGGTGCTGCGCAGGAAGTGGCAGTGCAGCATGCCGCGTTCCTGCACGTCGTCGATGTAGCGACCGGTGCCGGTCAGGATCGTGCGGTCCTCCTTGCGGTGGACCCGCGCCCCGACGAGCCCGGAGATCGCGCTGCCGCCGGCCATCAGGCGTCCTTCCCCGTGTCGGAACCGGCGCCGGCGAGTGCGGCCTCGGCGCCGTCGACGATAGACTGGTAGCCGGTGCACCGGCAGATGTTGCCCGACAGCTCCTCGCGGATCGCGGCGCGCGAGCACGGCACGGACCGGCCGGCCTTCTTCTCCTCGCACATCCCGTAGATCGACATGACGAAACCGGGGGTGCAGAAGCCGCACTGGAACGAGTGGTTGTCGCGCAGGGCCTGCTGCACGGGGTGCAGCTCCCCGTCGGGGCCGGCGAGACCCTCGACGGTGGTGATCTCGCGGCCGTCGGCCTGGACGGCGAGCTGCGTGCACGAGCGCTCGGTGTGCCCGTCGACGACGACGGTGCACGCCCCGCACACCCCGTGCTCGCAGCCCAGGTGCGTCGCGGTCAGGCCGAGGTCCTCGCGCAGGAAGTCGGCGAGCGTACGCCGGACCTCGACGGTGACGGTGCGCTTGCGGCCGTTGACGGTGACGGTGATCTCTCGGGTTTTCATCGGGCCTCCCGGGCGCGCGCCGCCGCGGCGGCGACGGCCTTGCGGATCAGCACGCCCGCGACGTGCTTGCGGTACGCGGCGGACCCGTGCAGGTCCGACGAGGGGGACAGGTCGGCGACGGCGGCGTCGGCCGCCTCGTCGAGGATCGAGTCGTCGACGGTCCGGCCGGCCAGCGCGGCCTCGGCCTTGGTCGCCCGCACGGGTGCGAGGTCGACCCCCGAGATCGCGATCCGCGCCTCGGCGACGGTGTCGCCGTCGAGCCGGACCTGGGCGGCGACGCCGGCCATCGCGAAGTCGCCGTGCCGGCGGGCGACCTCCTCGTAGGCGGCGCCGGTGGCCGGCCCGACCGAGCGGACCCGCACCGCGGTGAGGATCTCGTCCTCGGCGAGCGCGGTGGTGAAGAACCCGGTGAAGAAGTCCGCCGCGGGGATCGTCCGCTCGCCGCCCGGACCGCGCGCGACGAGCTCGGCGTCCAGGCACGCGGCGACGGTCGGCAGCTCGGCCGCGGGGTCGGCGTGGGCGATGCTGCCGCCCACCGTCCCGCGGTTGCGGATCGCCGTGTGCCCGATCAGCGGGATCGCCTCGTGCAGCAGCGGGCACGCGGTGCGCACGACGTCGGACAGCTCGGCCTCGCGCTGCCGCACGAGCGCGCCGACGGTCAGGTATCCGGCCTCCTCGGTGATGCCGGTCAGCTCGTCGAGACCGTTGATGTCGACGATGCGGCCGGGCTGGGAGAGCCGCAGGTTGAGCAACGGGACGAGGCTCTGTCCGCCCGCCAGCACCTTGACGTCGCCGTCGTCGGGCGCGGACAGGGCCTGGATGGCCTCCTCCAGCGTCGCGGGTGACACATAGTCGAAGACGGGGGGCTTCATCGGCGCCCTCACCTCTCTGTGAGATCGACCGCTCTGAGGGGATATTGTTATCAGAGATTGGTGACGGTGGACAGCACCGGGTCCCGATTCCGACGATGCGGACCGAGCCGAGGAGGCGGTCCGCACCTGCGGGGTGTGGCGTGCCCGGCCGTCACCGGCAGGCCGTTCGTGCGAGGGGACGTGGTCGACAGTGGACGAGGTGCAGGACCTGCAGACGGTCGTCGCGGGCGACGAGTCGGGGCGGGTGGTCGCGATCGACTCCGCCTACCACGTCGACGAGCGCAACACCGGACGCGACGTCGTCGTCTCCGCCTCGTACTCCGGCGTGCTGCCGGCCCGGTTCGTGGCCGACCGCCGCCCGCGCGCCGCGATCGGGCTCGACTGCGCGATCGGCCCCGAGGGCGCCGGGATCGCGGGCCTGTGGTTCTACGAGGCCCTCGGCATCCCCGCCGCGACCGCCGACGTCCGCGACGTCCTGCTCGGCGACGGCGTCGACGTGCACCGCAACGGGGTGATCAGCCGCGTGAACGCCGTCGCGGCCGCGTGCGGCGTCGTCCCCGGGATGACGGTCGCCGACGCGGCCGCGCTGCTCCTGCGTGCCGAGCCGGTCACCCGCGCGCCCGACGAGATCACCAACCGGACCGTGATGGAGTCCGGTCCCGACGGGCGGGCCGTCGTCTGCACCGACTCGATCGCCTTCGGCACCCCGGCCGACCGCGACACGAACGTGCTGGTCACCGCCGGACACACGGGCCGGTCGAGCGTGCCATACCTGCGCGAGTTCCGGCCGTGGGGGTTCATCTGTTCCGACGGCGGCCGGGGCCGCGACGACTCCGGCATCGCCGGTCTCGCGATCGTCGAGGGCGACGGGCTCGCCGGCGCCACCGTCGACGCCCGCAGCGCGATGATGGGCGACGGGCTCTCCAGCTACCGCGACGGCGTCATCAGCGCCCGCAACGCCCTCGCCGCGGCGTGCGGCGTGGAGATCGGGATGCCCGCGCGCGAGGCCGCGCACCGGCTGCTGCACCGCGCGCCGTGATCACCCGGTTCGGGCTCGCGCCCCGCAAGGCGGGCTGCACCGTCGCGCGGTTCCAGCAGCACTGGCGCGACCGGCACGGCCCCGTCATCGGCGCCCTGCCCGGCCTGCGGCGGTACTGGCAGAACCACGCGGTCGCCGGGTCCCCGCTGCCGTGGCCGGGTTTCGATGCCTGCTCGGAGATGGACGCCGACGACGTCGCCGCGTTCGACGCGGTCTTCGCCCACCCGCACTACCTCGACGCCGGACGCGCCGACGAGCGCCGGTTCGTCGACCGTTCGCGCGGCGGGGCCGTGCTGACCGAGCGGGTGTCCGGGGCTGCGCCCGCGGCCGTCACCGGTGTGCGGGTGCTGACGTTGTTGCGCACGGCGCCGGGCGTCGGGCCCGGCGAGCTCGCCGCGGTCCTGCGCCTGCCGGGCCGCGGTGGTCACGCGACCGCGGTCGAGGCGTTCGTCCGGCTTCCCGAGCTGCCCGGGGTGGTCGACGGCGTCGAGGCGCTGTGGTTCCCCGACAGCGCCGCCGCGCTCGCCCACCTGGGCTCGGCCGCGGCGGAGGCCGACCGGCGGACTCTCGCCGGGATCGTCGTCGCCACCGAGCGCGTCCTCGCGGCGGTGCACGTGGTGGCGCTCGACGGCGGTCAGGCGCGGGCGCGCTCGTAGGCCTGCCAGGTGGGCAGCGACTCCGGGATGTCGGCCGTGGCCGGCTCCGTCCCCGGCCAGCGCCGGCGCAGGGTCCCGGCCAGCACGTCGGGCAGCTCGGCCAGGGGCGCGGCGTAGAGCTGCAGCGCCCGGCGGGACACGAACCGCCAGCACCCGTCCTCGCGGCGGTAGACGTCGAGATAGCGCAGCGCGACGACGAACGGCGTCGGCAGGATCGCGAGCTCGGCGTGGGCGGACACGACGCCCGTCGCGTCGTCGGGTCCGGTGAACTCGATCGTGTGGCTGTGCGGGTAGTGGTAGGTCATGCCGTAGCGGTCGAGCTGGCGCCGGTAGTAGTCCATCACCGCGTCCCGGCCGGTCATCGGGCCGTCGGTGGAGTCGAAGACGGCGTCGGCGGTGTAGAGCGCGGCGAGCCCGTCGACGTCGCGGTCGTCGAGCAGCCGGCCGTAGCGGGCGACGAGCTCGCCCAGCTCGGCGCGGTCCTCCAGACGCCGGATGCGTGCCTCGAGGTCCTCGTCGCGCATTGCTGCCCCGCTTTCGTTGTCCGGTCGAATCCAGGGTGATAGTAATCATTGTATGGCGGAGGATTCCGAGGATGTGACGGTCGAGCGGCGCGGCGACGTGGCGTGGGTCCGGCTCAACAGGCCGGACCGGATGAACGCCTACGACGCGGCGATGGGCCGGGCGCTCACCGACGCGGTGCGTGGCGCGGCCGACGCGGGGGTGATCGTGCTGACCGGGACCGGTCGCGCCTTCTGTGCGGGCGGCTACCTGGCCAACCTCGCCGATCCCGATCCCGAGGAGCTGCGGGGCATGTTCTTCGCCTCGCTCGAATTGTTCGACGTCATCCGCACCTCGCCGCGGCCGGTGATCGCCGCCGTCAACGGCGCCGCGGCGGGCGGCGGCAACGAGCTCGTCGTGGCCTGCGACCTCGCGATCGCCGCGCGCAGCGCCAAGCTCGGCCAGACCGGTCCGCGCGTCGGCAGCGCGCCGGTGCTGGGCGGGACGAACCTGCTCGCGATCTCGGTGGGGGAGAAGCGGGCCAAGGAGATCTCGATGATGTGCCGGCGCTACACCGCCGAGCAGGCCCTGCAGCTGGGGTGGCTCAACGCCGTCGTCGACGACGACGACCTGGAGGCGGAGGTGACCCGCTGGGCCGACGAGCTGCTCGCCCTCTCGCCGCGCTACCTGGAGATCGCGAAGATCAGCTCGAACGTGTGGTGGAACGCCTGTCGTGACAGCTACGTCTCCGGGCTCGGGATGCTGGTGCAGGCCATCGGGTCCGACGACATGCGCGAGGGCGCGGCCGCCTTCATGGAGAAGCGGGCGCCGCGGTTCCGGGACCCGCGATGAGGACCTACCGCGACCTGCGCCCGACCTTCCCCGACCGCGCGACCTGGACGCTGCCCGCGGTGCTGCGCCACCGGGCCGCGACCCACGCCGATGCCGTCTTCCTCGACGTCCCGTTCCAGGGCACGCAGCTGACCTACGCCGAGACGCTCGACGCGGCCGAACGCGTCGGCGGGGCGCTGCTCGCGGAGGGCTGCACGCAGGGCGACCGGGTCCTGATCATGGGGGCCAACAGCGTCGAGTACCTGCTCGCGTGGCTCGGTGCCTCGGTGGCCGGGCTCGTCGAGGTCCCGATCAACACCGCGTACCGCGGCACGTTCCTGGAACACCAGGTGCGCACCGTGGCGCCGCGCGCGGCGGTGGTCGACCCCGAGTTCGTCGACCACTTCCTGACGCTCGACGCCGCTCGCGCCATCAAGACCTTCTACGTCACCGGAGCCGCCGACGCGGCGATCGCGGCACTGCGCGCCGCCGGCTGGGAGGCACACCCCTTCGCGGCCCTCACCGGTGCCGACCGCCCGGGGTCGCTTCCCGACGTCGCCGCCTCCGACCTGGCGGCGATCCTGTTCACCAGCGGCACGACCGGCCTGTCCAAGGGCGTGATGATGCCGCACGCCCACTTCCACTTCTTCGCCGACGAGTGCGTCTCGCTCTGCCGGCTCACCGACGCCGACGCCCACATGGCCGTCGGCCCGCTCTTCCACGGCAACGCGCAGTTCCTCGCGTGCTATCCGGCGATGATCGTCGGCGCCCGGTTCGTGCTGCAGCAGCGCTTCAGCGCCTCACGCTGGGTCGACCAGCTGCGCGAGTCCGGCGTGACCGTCACGAACTTCATCGGCGTGATGATGGACTGGGTGTACAAGCAGCCCCGCCGTCCCGACGACGCCGACAACCCGCTGCGCTGCCTCTACGCCGTCCCGCTCGCCACGTCGATCGCCGCGGACTTCAAGGCGCGCTTCGGGATCGAGGCGTTCGTCGAGAACTTCGGGCTCACCGAGATCGCGATGCCGATCCTCACCCCCTACGGCGAGGAGCGCCCGCCGGGCGCGGCCGGCCTGCTCGTCGACGAGTACTTCGACGTGCGGCTGGTCGACCCGGAGACCGACGAGGAGGTGCCCGTCGGGGAGGTCGGCGAGCTGGTCGTGCGTGCCCACCTGCCGTTCACGATGACGACGGGCTACTACGGCATGCCCGAGCGCACCGTCGAGGCCCAGCGCAACCTGTGGTTCCACACCGGCGACGGGCTGCGCCGCGACGCCGAGGGCTGGTACTACTTCGTCGACCGGCTCAAGGACGCGTTGCGCCGGCGCGGGGAGAACATCAGCTCCTTCGAGGTCGAGCAGCCGGTCCTCGCCCACCCGGGCGTCCTGGACTGCGCGGTCGTCGGCGTCCCGGCCGACGCCGAGGCGGGTGAGGACGAGCTGCTGCTCGTCGTCGTCCCGGAGGCGGGCGTGCCGCTGACCGCGGCGGACATCTGGGAGTGGTGCGAACCGCGGCTGCCCGCCTTCGCCGTCCCGCGCTACGTCCGCATCGCCGACGCCCTGCCGATGACCCCGTCGGGCAAGGTCCGCAAGCTGGAGCTGCGCGAGACGGGTGTCGACGCCGCGACCGCCGACCGCGAGTCCCCGTGAGCGGCGATGGTCGCCATGGCGACCATCGCCGCTCACCGGGTTCCGGCGCGCGGCGGCCTCCCTATCGGGAGCTACTCACAGCCGCTCGGCCACCAACAGCCCCAGCGTGATCGCGCGGCTGAGCGAGAAGCCGCTGTTGTAGGCGGTGCCCGACGACGTGAACGCCGCCGCGGCGCCCGCCGCGTGCAGGCCGGCGACGGGTGCGCCGTCGGCGGTGAGGACCTGGCCGTCGGGGTCGACGGCGATGCCGGTGAGCCCGATCCCGGTGCTGACCATCGTCAGCCGCATCCCGAAGAACGGCGGCTCGTCGACCGCGCCGAGGTTGGGGTGCGGCTGCTGCGTGGGATCGCCCTGGAAGCGCTGCCACGTCGTGTTGGTGCCGCGGCCGAACTCGAGGTCGTGGCCGCTCGCGACGTCGGCGCTGAACCGGGCGGCGGTGGCGGCGAGGGCCTCGCCGTCGATGCCCAGCACGGTGCCCAGCTCCCGCAGCGTCGGCGCCGACGACACCACCTCCGGCGGGTAGGTGCCGCCGGGTGGGGTGGGGCCGAGCCCGTAGCGCCGGTGGTGGCGGGAGTCCCAGATCATGAAGCAGGGCAGGTGCGGGCTGCCCGGCTGCAGCGTCTTCTTGACGATCTCCCAGTACACCGCGTCGTCGCAGAACCGCCGTCCCGACCGGTCGACGACGAACGTGTGCGGCAACGAGTGCTCCCGCGCGACCTGGAACCCGGGGTAGCCGTCGACCGGGTAGCCCACCTGGACCGGCACCCGGTTCGCCGGGATCTCGACGACGGCGCCGCCGGCCTGCCGGGCCAGCCGGATGCCGTCACCGGTCAGCGTGCGGGGCGCGACGCTGCCGCGGTCGGCGGGCTTGAGGCCGAGGAAGTCGTGGGCGAGCTCGTCGTCCCAGTCGTAGCCGCTGGTCGCGATGACGACGTCGCCGTCGAGGATGCGCCGCGCCCCGTCCGGGTTCTGCGCGACGACACCGGTGACGTGACCGTCGTCGACGCAGAGCTCCACCGCCGCGTGCTCGAGCAGGATGTCGACGCCGCGCTCGACGGCCGCGGCGAGGAACCCGGCGACGACGCCGGTGCCGAAGGTGAGGCGGTCCTCGCGGGACAGATCGTCGGCCTCGCGGGCGGCGCCGAACGCCGACGCCCGCAGGCCCGCGCCGAGGATCTCGGCGTAGGTGGTGCCCACCGGGAAGTGCGGCGAGACCCGCAGCCGCTCGCGCCACGGGCCCAGCCTGCGGGCGTCGTAGGCGGCGGTGAGGTAGCGGCCGGTGGGGCGCGACCCGGGCGCGTCCTGGTAGTAGTCGGGGTAGTCCGGGATGATCTCCCAGGTCACCGCGCCGGCGTCCTCGAAGTACCGCGCGGCCCGCGGGGCCTCGGTGAGCCAGCGGTGCAGGGCGGCGTCGTCGATCAGTTCCGGGTGCGAGGCGCCGACGGCCCTGACGTAGCGCTCGGCGTCGCCGAGGTCGTCCTGGATGCCTTGCGCCGCTTCGAGATGGTTGGCCGCGACCCACACCTGGCCGCCGGAGAAGGACGCCGCGCCACCCGCGAGGTCGCCCTTCTCCAGCACGGTCACCGCGACGCCGCGGTCGGCGGCGGCGACCGCCGTCGCGAGGCCGGCGAGGCCGGCCCCGACGACGACGGCACGGCGCATGCCGCGGTGACCTACCGTCACTGGCACGTGGGATCGCCCTCGGCGCGGAACACGCCCTGGGTGACCTTCGCCAGCACGATGCAGGTGCTCGCGGTGCGGTCCTGCGCGGTCAGCGTGATCGGCGGCATGATGCCGCCCACCTGCAGGTCCTTCGTCTGCTGCAGCGCGGCGAGGAACGAGTCACGGGTGAGGTCCTTGCCCGCCCGCTGCAGCGCGTCGACGATGATCTTACCGCCGACCCAGCTGTTGAGCGCGTACATGCTCTGCGACTTCCCGGGCTCGTACTTGTCCATCGCCGCGCGGAACTCGTTGGTGCCCGGCAGGTCGCTCTGCGGCGGGGCGTACGGGTTCACGGTGATGACGCCCTCGGCGAGCGGGCCGACGAGCTTGGCGAGGTCCGGGCTCGTGTTGCCCAGCGAGCTGTACCAGGTGGGCTTGTAGCCGACCTGGTCGGCCTCCTTGAGCGCCACCGAGATCTGGTTGACGTTGCCGATGAAGACGAGGTCGCTGACGCCGTCGGCCTGCAGCTTCTGCAGCTGCGGGGCGTAGGTCGTGGCGCTGCGCTCGAAGCTGACGTTGTCGGTCAGTACCGTCTTGCCCTTCTTGAAGCCCTCGGCGACCTCCGACGACGTGCCGTCGTTCTGGTAGAGGATGCCCCACTTCCCGGCCGCCAGTTCCGGCTGCCCGGCGGCGTAGTTCGACAGCAGCTCGAACTGCGACGACAGCGGCAGCATCGAGGCGAACGACCGGTCGTAGGTGGCCAGCTGCGTGCTCAGCGCCATCGGGAACAGCAGCGGCACGCCCGCGGCCTGCAGGGTCGGCATCCCGGCGAGGGTCGTCGCCGTGCCGTTGTTGCCCCAGATCCCCAGCACCGGCTGCTGCGTGGCGAAGTAGCGCGCCCCGGCGACGGCCTGCTTCGGGTCGTACTGGTCGTCCTGGACCGAGAGCGCGAGCTTGCGGCCGTTGATGCCGCCCGCCGCATTGACGGTCTGGATGAGCGCGTCCGCGCCGGCCTGGCCGTCGACTCCCAGTGCCGCGAACGGGCCCGTCATCGGCGTCACCATCCCCAGGGTGATGGTGTCGGCCGTGATGCCCGGCGCGTCGGCGCCGCCACCACCGCCCCCCGAGTCGGACGAGGCCACCGTGGCCCCGCCACACCCTGCGATCACGGTCGCTGCAACGGCCGCGACGGCCACACCCAGAACTCGACGTGCACGACGCATCGGTCGTCCCTCCCCGGCGGCGTCGCTGCCGCCTCAGGCCAGGAATCTATGTTAATAGTAGACGTAGACTAGGAGCGCCCGAGTGGCCTGCGCAAGATGCCGGGCCGGGCTTTCGTCGCGCCCAATCCATGTATATCGTTATCAGCCGAATCGGGCGGCGTGTCTCGTCGCCGGAGGACGGGAGGTCGACGATGACCCGATGCGTCAGCCCCGGGTGGGCTCGCCGGGGGTCGCGGTGAGCACGCTGCTGCAGGCGATCGTCAACGGGCTGATGACGGGCAGTGTCTACGCCCTGCTCGCCCTGTCGATCGCGCTGATCTTCAAGACGATGGACACGGTGAACTTCGCCACGGCGTCGATGGGCGCCTTCTGCGCCTTCCTGTTCTTCCAGGTCGGCACCGTGCTCGGGCTCGGCTGGGGTGCGGGCCTCGCCGTCGCCGCGGCGGGGGCGGTCGTGCTGGGCTGGGCCGTCGAGCGCGGCATCGTCCGGCCGCTGGGCTCGGGCGACCTCTTCCGGCTCGTGCTCGCGACGATGGGACTGGACATCGTCCTCAACAACGCGACGCAGATCTTCTTCGGCTCGGGTGTGCAGAACATCAACGCGCCGCTGCCCAGCGGCGGGCTGAACGTCGCCGGGGTCAACGTCGACCTCGCCCGGCTGGTCATCCTCGGTGTCGCGGTCGCCGGGGCGGTCGTCCTCGCGCTCGTGCTGCGCTACACCAACCTCGGGGTCGGCATGCGTGCCTATGCGCAGGACCCGCAGGCGGCGACGCTCATGGGCGTCCCCGCCAGGACCGTCTCGCGCTGGACGTGGATCATCTCCAGCCTGCTCGGGCTGATCGCCGCGATCATGGTCGCGTCGGTCTCGGTGCTGTCGGTCGGCTTCCTGCAGGGCACGTTCATCTCCGCGTTCACCGCGGCCGTCCTCGGCGGGCTGTCGAGCCTGCCGGGCGCCGTCGCGGGCGGGTTCGTGCTCGGGGTGCTGGAGGCGCTCTCGATCGCCTACGCCCCGCGGGCGGTCACGATCGCCCTGCCGGTGCTGATCATCCTGGTGGTGCTGATGATCCGGCCCGCCGGACTGTTCGGCCGACTGTCGGCGACCCGGGCATGAGCGCCCCCGACACGCGGCAGGAGGCGGCGACCCGGCCCGGTGGCCGCTCGCCGATCGCGTTGCTGCGCAGGCTGCCCGGCCGTGACGTGCTCGTCGCGCTGCTCGCGATCCTCGTCGTCCTCGCGCTGTCCGGCTCGCTCACCGGGTACCAGGCCTACGTCGTGACGGTCGTCGTGATCTTCACGATCATCGGCGCCAGCCACACCCTCCTGTTCGGTGCGGCGGGCCAGCCGTCGGTCGGGCACGCGGCCCTGCTCGGGGCCGGTGTCTACGCCGGGATCGCGGTGTCGCGGCACACGACGTTCGGGATGGAGGGCGAGTTCGTCGCGGCGATCGTGGTCGGCGCGCTGATCGGGGTCGTCATCGGCCTGCCGTCGCTGCGGATCGGCAGCCTCTACCTGGCGATCGCGACGCTGGCGCTCTGCATCGTCGCCCAGCAGATCTTCTTCGAGTGGACCGACCTCACCGGCGGCGGTGCGGGGACCCAGGTGAGCCCACCGAAGCTCTTCGGCGCCGTCTACACCCCGCTCGGACTGCTCTACATCGCGCTCGTGGTCATGGGCATCGCGCTGCTGTTCGCCCGCAACCTGTTGCGCGGCAGGCAGGGCCGGGCGTGGAACGCGGTGCGCACGAGCCCGCTCGCCGCGTCGAGCCTGGGCATCTCGCTGGGCTGGCAGAAGGTCGGCGCGTTCGGCGTCTCGGGGGCGATGGTCGGTTGCGCCGGCGTGCTCTACGCGCACGCGGTCAACTACGTCTCCCCGTCGGACTTCTCCCTCGAACTCTCGATCGTCACGCTGGTCATCGCGATCATCGGCGGCCAGCGCTACCTGTGGGGCGCCGCGCTCGGGGCGATCTTCGTCGAGGGCCTGCCGGAGATGCTGCGGACGGCGGGCGAGTTCCGCTACGTCATCTACGGCGCGGTCTTCGTCATCGTGATGATCTTCTTCCCCGAGGGTTTCGCCGGCGGGATCGCCGCGCTGTGGCGGCGGTTCGGCCCGCGCCGCTCGGCCCCGCCACCGGGCCCGGTCGAGCTGGAACCCACCGCGACGCTCGTCGAGGCCGAGCTCGCGAGGAGCGTCGCCGCCGAGCCGGCGCCGGCCGCCGCGGCGGAGCGCGGCGGCGTCGGGCTGACCGTCCGGGACGTGCGGGTCGAGTTCGGCGGGGTGACGGCCGTCGACGGCGTGACCCTCGACGTCGCGCCGGGCACGGTCGTCGGGCTGGTCGGGCCCAACGGAGCGGGCAAGACGACGCTGCTCAACGCGGTGTCCGGGTTCGTCCCGGTGACCGGCGGGGAGATCCGGGTGGGGGAGCACCTGCTCGCTCCGCGCCGTCCCGCGCAGCGGCGCGCACTCGGCGTCGGGCGGACCTTCCAGAACCTCAGCCTGCACGAGGGCATGACGGTGCTCGAGCACCTGCTGATCGGGCAGCACGCGGTCGCGGGCTACGGCCCGGTCGGGCAGCTGTTCCGGATGCCGGCGTACGTGCGCGGCGAGCGGCTGCTGCGGCAGAACGCGCTGGAGACCGCCGAGCTGCTGGGCCTCGCCGACCTCGTCGACGAGCGGGTGGAGAATCTCGCCTACGGCGTGCAGAAGCGCGTCGACGTGGCGCGGGCCGTCGTCGCCCGGCCGCGGCTGCTGCTGCTCGACGAGCCCGCCGCGGGCCTCACCCCCGACGAGGGCGACGACCTCGTCGGCCGGGTGCTGGTGCACAGCCGTCACGTCGGGGCCACCGTCGTGCTCGTCGAGCACAACATCGAGCTCGTCATGCGGGTGGCAGACCGGGTCGTCGCGCTGAACTTCGGCCGGGTCATCGCCGACGACGTACCCGACGTCGTGCGGCGCCAGGACGACTTCGTGGAGGCCTACCTTGGCGGCTGACGAGAGCGGCGGCCTGTCCCTGAGGGGCGTCACCGCGGGGTACGGGCGCTCGACAGTGCTGCACGGCATCGACATCGAGGTCCGCCCCGGTCAGAAGGTCGCGATCCTCGGCCCCAACGGCGCCGGCAAGACGACGGTGCTGCGCGCGGTGTCCGGCCTGGTCGGGGTGCGTTCCGGGACGATCACGCTCGGCGGCGCCGCGCTGACCGGGCGGCGGCCCGACGAGATCGTCAAGCGTGGTGTCGCCCATGTCCCGCAGGGCCGCCGCGTGTTCCCCGACTTCACCGTCGAGGAGAACCTGCGCGCCGCGGCCTACTCCCGCGGCGGGCGCGACGTCGACGACGACGTCGCCCGGGTGCTCGACGCCTTCCCGCGGCTGCGCGACCGCTTCGGGGTGCGCGCGGGGTTCCTCTCCGGTGGCGAGCAGCAGATGCTCGCGATCGGGCGGGCCGTCGTGCAGCGGCCGCGGATCGTGCTCATCGACGAGATGTCGCTCGGCCTGGCGCCCATCCTGATCAAGGAGCTGTACGGGCGGTTCGACCGGCTCTTCGCCGACGTGCCGGCGGTGATCGTCGAGCAGAACCCCAGCGTCGCGCTGGAGCACTGCTCCTACGTCTACGTGCTGAGCAACGGCGAGGTGAAGGCGTCGGGCCCGGCGTCGGAGTTCACCTCCCACGAACGACTGATGCAGGCCTACGCGGGCGCCGCGGACTGACGGCGCGGGGCGAGGCGGACGGGCGCACCCGCGCCGCGGCCGGGCCCCGCGACACACACCGAACCGACGAGAGGGGGAACGCATGGACGAGCCGTTCGTGATCGACGCCGTGCGCTCGCCGATGGGCAGGGGCAAACCCGGTGGCGCGCTGTCGGGCGTGCACGCCGTCGACCTGCTGGCGGCGACGGTCGCGGCACTGCTGGAGCGGACCGGGGCCGACCCGGGCCGGATCGACGACGTCGTCACCGGTTGTGTGAGCCAGGCCGGCGAGCAGTCCGGCAACGTCGGGCGCATGGCGTGGCTCGCGGCCGGGTTCCCCGAGCACGTGCCGTCGGTGACGGTGGAGCGCAAGTGCGGGTCGAGCCAGCAGGCCGTGCACTTCGCCGCGCAGGGGATCCTGGCGGGCGCCTACGACCTCGTCGTCGTCGCCGGGGTGGAGTCGATGAGCCGGGTGCCGATGGGATCCGCGCGGCTGGGCGCCGACCCGTACGGTCCCTCCGTGACCGCCCGCTACGCGCCGGGACTCGTCGCGCAGGGCGTGTCGGCCGAGCTGGTCGCCGCGCGCTGGAAGCTCTCCCGCGAGCAGCTCGACGACTACGCCGCCCGCTCGCACGCGCGGGCCGCCGCCGCGGCCGACTCCGGCGGGTTCGACCGCGAGATCGTGCCGATCCCGCTGCCCGACGGCGGCGCCGTCACCGCCGACGAGTCCATCCGCCGCGGCACCACGCCGGCGAAGCTGGCCACGCTGGCCCCCGCCTTCGCCGACGACGCCACGGCGGCGCGGTTCCCCGAGATCCGCTGGTCGATCACGGCGGGCAACTCCTCGCAGATCACCGACGGGGCCTCGGCGATGCTGCTGGCGAGCGGGCGCGCCGCGGCCGAGCTGGGGCTCACCCCGCGGGCCCGGTTCCGCGGCTTCGCCGTCTGCGGCGACGACCCCGTCGAGATGCTGACCGCGCCGATCCCCGCCACGCGGCGCCTGCTCGACCGCGCCGGGCTGACGATCGCCGACGTCGACCTGTACGAGGTCAACGAGGCGTTCGCGTCGGTTCCCCTGGCGTGGCAGGCGGCGTTCGACGCCGACCCCGACCGGCTCAACGTCCGCGGCGGTGCGATCGCGCTGGGCCATCCGCTCGGGGCGTCGGGCGCCCGGGTGGCGACGACGTTGCTCGGGGCGCTGGAGGCGCGCGGCGGCGGGCTGGGCCTGCAGACGATGTGCGAGGCGGGTGGCATGGCCAACGCGATGCTGCTCGAGACGGTCTGACCGGAGGAATCACGTGGACATCGCAGGCATCTCGGCGCTCGTCACGGGCGGCGCCTCCGGGCTGGGGCTGGCCACCGCGCGGCGGCTGGTGAAGGCGGGCGCGAGCGTCGTGCTGCTCGACCTGGAGTCCTCGGGGGGTGCCGCCGCCGCGGCGGAGCTCGGGGACCAGGCCCGTTTCGTCCCCGGTGACGTGCGGACCGAGGAGGGCGTGGCTCCCGCGCTCGACGCCGCCGAGGAGCTCGGGCCGTTGCGCGCCGTCGTGCACTGCGCGGGGCGCGGGCACGCGATGCGCGTCCTCCAGCGCGACGGCAGCCCCGGATCGCTCGCGGACTACTCCGCGATCATCGAGCTCAACCTGATCGGCTCGTTCAACGTGCTGCGACTCGCCGCCGCGCGGATCGCCACGACCGAGCCCGTCGACGGCGAGCGCGGCGCGATCGTGCTGACGGCGTCGGTCGCGGCGTGGGAGGGCCAGATCGGCCAGATCCCGTACGCGTCGTCGAAGGCGGGCATCGTCGGCATGACGATCGTCGCGGCCCGCGACCTCGCGTCCAAGCAGATCCGGGTGGCGACGATCGCGCCCGGCATCTTCGACACGCCGCTGCTCGGGCGCCTTCCCCAGGAGGTGCGCGACTCGCTCGGCAAGATGGTGCCGCACCCCAGCCGGCTCGGGGTCCCCGACGAGTTCGGCGCCCTCGCGACGCACATCCTGGAGAACCCGATGATCAACGGCGAGACCATCCGCCTCGACGGCGGCATCCGGATGGCGCCCAGATGACCGGCGTGCACCCGAACGGAGCCGCTCCCACGCCGACCGCGCCGGGGCTGCTCGTCGAGCGCGACGGGCCGGTGCTGGTGCTGACGATCGACCGGCCCCGGCGGCGCAACGCCGTCGACCTCGCGACGGCCCGGCTGATCAGCGCGGCGCTCGACGAGCTCGACTCCGACCCGGAGCTGCGGGTCGGCGTGCTGACCGGGTCGTCGGGCTTCTTCTCGGCGGGCATGGACCTCGCCGCGTACTCGGCCACGGGCGAGCGGCCCGTCGACGAGCGGCGCGGCGGGTTCGGGATCGTCGGCAGGCCGCCGGAGAAGCCGATCGTCGCCGCGGTCGAGGGCCCCGCGCTGGGCGGCGGGTTCGAGATCGCGCTCGCCTGCGACCTGGTCGTGGCGGGGGAGGGCGCGACGTTCGGGCTGCCCGAGGTCAAGCGCGGGCTCGTCGCCGCGGGCGGCGGGGTGCTGCGGCTGCCGCGGCTCGTGCCGCGCAACCTCGCGAACGAGGCCGTGCTGACCGGTCGCCCGTTGACCGCGGCCCGCTGCGCCGAGCTGGGCCTGGTCAGCCGTGTCGTCGCCGACGGCGGTGCGCTGGCGGCCGCCCGCGAGCTCGCCGCCGAGATCGCGGGGAACGCCCCGCTGGCGGTACGGGCGTCGAAGGCCGTGATGACGGAGTCGGCCCTGTGGCCGCACGACGAGCTGTTCACCCGCCAGGAGCCGCTGCTCGCAACGGTCCGGACGTCGGAGGACGCCAAGGAGGGAGCGCGCGCGTTCGTCGAGAAGCGGGCGCCGCGCTGGACCGGCCGCTGACCCCGTGGGCGGCGATGGTCGCCCCGGCGACCATCGCCGCCCACGAGGAGGGTCAGACCTCGTCGCAGAGCGTCTTCGCGATCCCGAGCTTGAGGACCTCCGACGCGCCCTCGTACACGCGCATCGGGCGGGCCTGCCGGTAGTAGCGCTCGATCGGGCTGTTCGCGATCAGCCCCCAGCGGCCCATGACCTGCACGCACCGGTCGACGACGCGGCTCGCCGCCTCGGTCGCGGCGACCTTGGCCATCGACGAGCGGTTGAGCGCGGCCGCCGCGTCGGACCGCGCCGCCGCGGCGGCCTGGTAGGTGAGCAGGCGCGCCATCTCGACGTCGTTCCACGAGTCCGCGAGCAGCTGCGCGACGGGCCCGTGCTTGAGCAGCGGGCGCCCGAACTGCTCGCGGGTGCGCGCGTGCCGGGCGGCCTCGGTGAGAGCGCCGGCGGCGAGCCCACACGCGGCCCCGGCGACCGACACACGGAACACCGCGAGGGTGGACAGGACCAGCCGCATCGCCTTGCCGGGGGCACCGAGCCTGGCCTCCGGCGGGAGCGCGACGTCGTCGAACGTGACCTCGCCCAGCACGTGCGGGGCGATCAGCTCGGGACTCGGGGCGACCGAGACGCCGGGGGCGTCGGCCGGGACGAGCACCAGCGACAGCCCCGCGTCCTCGGTGACGAGCGTGACGTAGAAGTCGGCGGCGCCGGCGTTGGAGATGAACGACTTGGCGCCGCGCAGCAGGAGCCCACCGTCCTTCTCCACGACGGTCGTCGCGACGTTCTTGAGGTCGGACCCGGCCTGCTCCTCGGTCAGCGCGAGCGCGGCGAGCACCTCCAGCGACGCGACCCGCGGCAGCCACTGCGCACGCTGCTCGTCGGTGCCGCCCACGGTGATCGCGTAGCTGCCGATGCCCTGCAGCGCGAACATCGAGTCCAGGTGCGACGAGGCGCGCATGAACACCTCGCGGACCAGGCAGACGGCCAGCGGATCGACGCTCTCGGCGCGGCCGCCGTATGCGGCGGGGACCATGAGCGCGGACAGCCCGCTGGCCCGCAACGCCTCGCGGATGCCGGGATGGATCTCGCTCATCGCGTCGGCCTCGGCGGCGATGTCGGCTACCGACGCGGCGACCGCGCGTGCCTCCTCCTGCAGCGCGCGCTCCGCCGGGCCGAGGCCGAACCACATCTCGGGGGAGTCCATGAATACTATGATACTTTATTGCAGAGCTGTTCGACAGCGGCCCCGGTCCGATGGTCGCCCGGGGCGCCGATGTCGGCAGCGTCGACGGATCATGACTCGACGGGGAGCTGGTCACATGGCGGACACGGTCACGACGTCGGGCGGTCGGCGGACCGCCGAGCTGATCCCGGAGCCGGCATGGCTCCCGCGGCTGGAGGTGTCGACGCCGAAGTTCGTCGAGGGCCTCGCCCGCGTCGCCGACGTGATCACCACCGACGGCGAGCTGCCCGCCGGACTGAAGTACGTCTTCGCCGCCGCGATCTGCGCGGTCAAGCGCGACGCCCCGCTCGTCGACCACTTCCTCGCCGCCGCGGCCAAGGCCGGTGTCGCGCGCGAGCACGTCGAGGGCGCGTCCGTCGGGTTGCTGATCTCGCGCGGTGTCGTCCCGCACGGGCTGTTCGTCGCCGCGACCGACGCGGCCTACGGGCCGGCCGACGGGGCGCCCGCGGACGCCGGCGCCACCGACGGCTTCACCGCCGACGTGCCCGGTGCCTACGCCTACTTCGAACGCTACTTCGGCTTCGTGCCCGACTACGTCGAGCTGCTCGGCGACCGCGTCGGGGCGGGGCTGGAGGGCTACTTCCTGATGCGCGAGTCGTCGCTGGGAGAGACCCCGCTGCCGCCGCGCGACATGGAGCTGCTGCTCTGCGCGGTCAACGCCGCCGAGTACCAGCCGCGCTTCGTCGCCATCCACGCCCGCGGCGCCCGGCGCGCGGGAGCCACCGAGGAACAGCTCGTCGAGGCGACGCTCGTCGCGATGCCGCTCGCGGGCGTCGCGAGCTGGCTCCCGGCGGCGCAGGGGGTCATCGACTCGCGCGACGTGCTCGACGGCTGAGGTGCGCGCCGCCGTCGTCGACGACCTGCGGGATACGTGGTCACCCGACGGCGCCGGGTGGGTGCGCGGCCGGGGACCGAGTGGCCGGCGAGGTGCCAGGTAGCGTCTGCCGGACCGCCCGGGGCCACAAGGTCGGTGCGGGTGTTTTGCTGAGTATGATCGTCACGAAATCGCCGGTGGTCAGCTGCCGGCCCGGTGTTCGCCGTAGGGGGTCGCATGTCCGTCGCGCGCAGGGACGTGACGCCGCGTTCGGTGCCGTCCGGCATGCCTCCCAAGCGGGCCACCGTGATCGCGCAGCGCATCGTCAAGGAGATCAAGGACCGCAACCTGCAGCCGGGCAGCCACCTGCCGCCCGAGCGGGAGATGCTCGAGACCTACAACGTCGGTCGCAACACGCTGCGCGAGGCGCTGCGGGTGCTGGAGCTGCAGGGCGTGCTGACCATCCGGCCGGGTCCCGGCGGCGGGCCCGTCATCACCTCGCCGGACTCGCGGCACCTGGCCAGCACGCTCGCGCTGCTCATGCAGTTCGCCGACACCCCGTTCCGGGCGGTGATCGAGACCCGTCAGCTGCTCGAGCCGCTGACCGCGCGGCTGTGCGCCGAGCGCGGCGACGCGGGCCTGCTCGCCGACCTGCGGGCCTCGGTCGACCGGATGGGCTCGAGCCTCGACGACCGCGACGCGTTCCTCGACGAGAACCGCCGCTTCCACGACCTCGTGGCGTGGGGCTCGGAGAACCCGCTGTTCGGCTACTGCATCAACTCGCTGCACTGGATCACCGACGGCACGGTCCTCGGCGTCGACTACCCGCGCCGGTTCCGCAAGCTCGTCTGGCAGGCCCACGACGAGGTCTGCGTCGGCATCGAGTCCGGCGAGGGCGAGAAGGCCGAGCTCGCCATGCGCAAGCACATGGACGACACGCTCGCCTACTTCGAGCGCCACTACCAGCGGCAGATGGACGAGGTCCTCAGCTGGGAGATGTACGGGACCTGAGCCGTCCCCCGAGACCGGCCGCACGGCGCCGCCACCCGCCTCCCGGGTCGCGGCGCCGTCTCGTCACGGGCCCGGCCGCGGGTGTGGCCCTGGTCTCCCCGTCCGGCGGCCGACGCTCTCTGGCGATGCGCCGCATTGCCGGATAGGATCGTGCCACCTGTTAATCATATCCAGAGATTCGTACCGTCACCCGGTACCGACGACGACGTCAGGATCGCGCATGGATGGCAAGACGCTGCTGGAGCGGGAGCAGGACCACCCGCAGGAGATCGTGGTCGAACGCGATGGCAGGCGCATCTGCACGATGGACTCCGCCCGCTACGTCGATGCCCGCAACACGGGGAAGGACGTCGTCGTCCCGGCGTCCTACGTCGGCGTCCTGCCCGCGCGGATGATGGCGATCCACCGCCCGCGCGGCGTGATCGGGCACGACGCGTGCGTCGGCAAGGACGGGGCCGGGATCGCGGGGCTCTGGTACCTGGAGGCGCTCGGCATCGCCGCCGCCACCGCCGACGGGCTGACCGCCGAGATGGGCAACGGCGAGGACCTGTACCGCAACGGCGTCGTCAAGCACGTCAACTACGTGGCCGAGACCTGTGGCGTCAAGCCCGGCATGCCCGTGTCCGAGGCCGCCGAGATCCTGCTGCTCAACGACCCGACCGACGTCGAGGTCGGCAACAAGGTCCGCCGCGAGATCGCCGAGACCCACCCCAGCGGGCGGCGCGTCGTCGTCACCGACTCGATCGTGTGGGCCTACCCCGAGGACGAGAACACCAGCGTCCTCGTCACCGCCGGGCACACCGGGCGCAGCGGCGCCAAATTCCTCCTCGAGGCCAAGCCGTGGGGCTTCATCTGCCACGACGGGGGCATGAGCAAGAACCGCTCCGGCATCTCCGGGCTCGTCACCGCCGACGAGGCGGGGCTGGCCGGGGCCTGTATCGACGGCACCACGGCCCCGATCGGCGACGCGTTCCTCGGCTACTCCCAGGGGCTGATCAGCGCGCACAACGAGGCCGCCGCGGCGCGGGGCGTCGCGGTCGGGATGACGGTCAAGGAGGCCGCGCACCGGCTGCTCGTCGGCGGGGAGTGAGGGTGTGGGTGTCGACGCCGCGCTGACCGGTCCGGCCGCCGGGCTGACCGACGCCTTCTGGGCGGCGGCCGGCCGTCGTGAGCTGGTCCGCCCGGTCTGCCGCGACTGCGGGCGCAGCTTCTTCACCCCGCAGATCGCCTGCCCCGGCTGCCTGTCGGAGAACTGGGCCTACGAGCCCAGCACCGGCCGCGGCCGCGTCTACAGCGCGACGGTCGTCCACAAGCCGCCGAGCCCGGGGTTCGTGGTGCCGTTCCGGCTGGGGATCGTCGACCTCGACGAGGGCTGGAGCATGCTCGCCGAGCTGGTCGGCGGTCCGGATGGCAGGCTGCCCGCGATCGACGCCCCGGTCCGCGTCACCTGGACCGAGCGCGACGGCCGGGTCCTGCCCGCGTTCACCGAGGACGGGGTCACGTCATGAGGCTCGACGAGATCGCGATCGTCGGGGTCGGGGTCACCTCGCAGCTCAAGCGGTCCGACCGCAACTCGCTGCAGGTCGCCCTCGACGCGGCCAAGCTCGCGCTGGCCGACGCCGGGCTGGCCCACACCGATGTCGACGGCATCGCCGCGCGCTGGCCCGGCCCCGGCGGAACGGTCCTCGCGCCCGGCTCGGCCGACTGGTCGACACTGCTCGGCATCCCGCTCGGCTGGATCGGCGACTCCTATCCGCAGGGCATCCCCGCGCTGGTCGACGCCGCCGGCGCGATCCTGACCGGCCAGGCGACGACGGTGCTGATCACGGGCGGGCAGGCGGGGGTGCTGGGCGGGGGCCGCGTCGCCGCGTACACCCAGCCCGGCAACGAGTTCGTCGAGCCGTTCGGGGCGTTCACCGCGGCGCACTTCGCGCTGGTGGCGCAGCGTCACCTCGCGCGGTATCCGCATGCGCGGCAGGGGATGGCCGAGATCGCGGCCACGATCCGCACCGTCGGATCGGCCAACCCCGACGCCGTCATGGCCGGGCGGGGCCCCTACACCGCCCAGGACGTCCTCGACGCGCCGCCCGTCGTCGACCCGTTCACGTTGCTCGACCTGTGCCTGGCGTCCGAGGGCGGTGCCGCCGTCGTGGTGACGACGCTGGAACGGGCCCGCGACCTGCCGCACCCGCCGGTCGTGCTACTCGGCGCGGGCATGGAGTGGATGCGCCAGCAGTACGTCGACCCCGCCCGCTACGAGCAGGTCTGGGACATCGGGGCGGTCGCGGCGCGCAAGGCGTTCGCGCAGGCGGGCATCGGGCCGTCGGACGTCGACACCGCGCAGCTCTACGACGTCAACTCCCTCGAGGTGGCCCGGCAGTTCGAGGCGCTGGGGTTCTGCGGCCCCGGCGAGGGCACCGACTTCGCCCTCGCCACCGGGATCGGCCTCGACGGCAAGCTCCCCACCTGCACCGACGGGGGGCTGCTCGCGTTCAGCCACATCGGTTGGGGCGCACCGACGCTCAAGCTCGCCGAGGCCGTGCGCCAGCTGCGCGGACAGTGCGGCGACCGGCAGGTGGCGGGGGCCGAGGTCGCGATCGCCGCGGGCGCCGGGTCCGGCGCCCAGTACTACAACCTCGCGCTGCTCGGCCGGGCGCGGTAGGTCGAGAGGAGAAGATCATGACGACCATCGAGGCACCGCGGGACGCGGAACGCAGCGACCCGAAGAAGACCGGGATCATCGACTCCGACGTGCACCCCAACTTCGTCAACGGCATCCGGGATCTCACGCCGTACATGACGGAGACGTGGCGCAACCGCCTCGGCGTGAGCGGCGACGACTGGGCGAAGGGCATGGCCGCGGCCCAGTTCACCCTCCCGTTGGACTACCTCTACATCAACGCGGCCGGCGCCTACCGCGAGGACGCGGCCCGCCCGGGCATGCCGCCCGCGACCGACCCCGACTTCACCGCGCGCCACCTGCTCGACCAGCACGGCATCTACCGCGCCGTGCTGCTCGCCGGGCAGTGCCTCGGCATCGGCGCGATGCCCGACGGGATGGTCGCGGCGACGATCGCGTCCGCCTACAACGAGTGGATGTGCGAGCGCTGGCTGCAGAACGACGTCCGCTGGCGCGGCGCGCTCGTCATCGCCCCGCAGGACCCGGAGGCGGCGGTCGCCGAGATCGACCGGGTGGCACGGCGCGACGGGATCGTCGCCGTCTTCATGCCGCTCGGCGAGATCCTGATGGGGGAGAAGCACTACTGGCCCATCTACGAGGCCTGCTCCCGCCACGAGCTGCCCCTGATCGTGCACCCGTCGGGCTGCGAGAACGTCTTCGCCAAGGCCCCGAAGATGGCCGGCACCCCGACGTTCTACCTGGAGTGGCACACCGCGCTCGGCCAGATCCACCAGTCGAACACGCTCTCGATGATCTGCCACGGCGTGTTCGAGAAGTTCCCGAAGCTGAAGTACATCATCGCCGAGGGCGGCTTCCTCTGGGCGCTCGAGGTCATGTGGAAGCTCGACCGTGACTGGAAGGGGCTGCGCAACGAGGTCCCGTGGCTGGTCAAGCCCCCGTCGGAGTACCTGCTCGAGCACATCCGCTTCACGACGCAGCCGTTCATCGAGCCGCACGACCCGAAGCACATCGCGCCGCTGATGGAGATGCTGCACGCCGACCGGACGCTGATGTTCAGCTCCGACTACCCGCACTGGGACTTCGACAACCCGGACCGCTCGCTGCAGGCCGTCTCCAAGGAGCTGCGGCACAAGATCCTCGTCGAGACCCCGCGCGCCGTCTACGGAGACCGCCTTGACTGAGACCCTTCCGGACGCGAACCCCGGGACGAACCGTGGCACCCGCGTCGTCGTCGAGAAGCTGGCGGACTTCGCCTGGGGCGAGCGGCGGGTCGTGACCGTCGACGGCCGGTCGATCGGGGTGATCAACGTCGGCGGCACGTTCTACGCCCTGCGCAACAGCTGTCCGCACCACGGCGCGCCCCTGTGCGAGGGTGTGGTCAAGGGGACGATGGACGACACCCCTGCGCACGAGTACTCCTACGTGCGGCACAACGAGTTCATCGTCTGCCCGTGGCACGGGTACGAGTTCACCCTGGCCACCGGCCGCTCGATCGTCGAACCCGAGAAGCTGCGCGTGCGCACCTACGAGGTCGCGGTCGAGGACGGCGACGTCGTCGTCTACGTCTGAACCGGGGGAACGCAGATGGACATCGGCGTCGCCGTCGCCGCCCACGCCCGCAAGACCCCGGACGCCGACGCGGCGTTCGAGGGCGACCGCACCCTCAGCTACCGCGAGCTCGACGAGCGCACCAACCGGCTGGCCAACCTCCTGACGGGGCGCTACGGCGTCGCGCCCGGCGACCGGGTCGCGGTGCTGCTGCGCAACAGGCTGGAGGTCGCCGAGGCGATCGTCGGCGTCACCAAGGCGGGCGCGGTCTACTGCGGGCTCAACTTCCGGATGAGCCTGGAGGAGTACCGGTCGATCCTGGCCAACGCGGGTGCCCGGGTGCTCGTGACCGAGGGCCCGTTCCGGGACATGGCGGCCACGCTCGCCGACGAGTTCGGACTTGCCGTCGTCGATGTCGACGACCCCTCCGAGGCCGGCTGGGGCGGCCTCGCGTCGGCCTCGGCGGCGGCTCCGCCCACGCTGCACGCGCGGGCACCGTCCGACGAGTTCTGCATCGTCTACACCAGCGGGACGACCGGCGCCCCGAAGGGGATCCTGTTCGACGCGCAGGCCGTCGCGACGCACGCGATGGTCGCCGGGCTGGAGTACGGGATGTCGCGGCACAGCCGCTGGCTCACGACCATCCCGCACAACTCCAGCGTGCAGATCACGTTGGCGCCCACGTTCTTCCTGGGTGGCGCGGTCGGCTTCCTCGACGGCCGCGGCTTCGACCCGCACCAGTTCGCCGCCGAGGCCACGACACAGGCCGCGACGCACACCTACCTCGTCCCGACGCAGCTCTACCGGGTGCTGGAGGCCGGGCTCGGTCACGACGACGTCGCCACGCTGACGTCGATCGGCTACGGCGCCGCCCCGATCGCGCACGACCGCGTCGGCGAGCTCGTCGGCCGGTTCGGGCCGGTGTTCAGCCAGCTCTACGGCATGGCCGAGATCGCCTCGATCGCGACGATGCTCACCCAGGACGACCACCGGCTGATCGCCTCGGGCCGCAGCGAGCTGATGGCGTCGGCGGGCCGGGCGTCGTTCCTGGCCGACGTGCGCGTCGTCGACGCCGACGGCAGGGACTGCCCGCCCGGCGAGCGCGGCGAGGTCCGCTTCCACACCCCGTACACGATGCGCGGCTACCACCGGAACCCGGAGAAGACGGCGGAGACGCTGGTCGACGGCTGGGTCCGGTCCGGCGACGTGGGCATGTTCGACGACGAGGGCTACCTCTACATCGTCGACCGGATGAAGGACCTCATCATCCGGGGCGGCTACAACATCACCCCGTCGGAGATCGAGCACGTCCTCTACTCGCACCCGGCGGTCATCGAGGCAGCCGTCGTCGGGGTGCCGGACACGGAGTGGGGTGAGGCGGTGCTGGCCGCGGTCGCCCTCCGGGAAGGATCGGGCGTCGACGAGGCCGAGCTCCGGGCACACTGCAAGGCGGCCGGGCTGCCGAGCATCAAGATCCCGGAACGGGTGCTCACGATGGACTCGCTGCCGAAGAACGCGGTCGGCAAGATCGCCAAGCGGGCGGTCGCCGAGATCGCCACGACGTCGTCGAAGCCCGGAGGGAACTGATGGATCTCGGTCTCGACGGCCGGGTCGCGGTCGTCACCGGCGCGAGCCGCGGGCTCGGGAAGGCGGCGGTGGAGGCGCTGGTGGCGGAGGGCGCGTCGGTGCTCGCCGCCGCCCGGTCCACCGCCGACCTCGAAAAGCTGCAGGCCACCGACCCCGAGCACATCGCGATCGCCACCGTCGACATGCGTGACGCCGACGCCGTCGCCGCGCTCGCCGACCTGGCCGTCGACCGCTTCGGGCGCCTCGACGTCGTCGTCAACAACGCCGGCATCGCGCCCGCGGGGAAGTTCTCCGCGCAGCCGCAGGCGGAGTGGGAGGAGGTCTTCGCGGTCAACGTGCACGCGCCCGCGGTCCTCGCCCGCGCCGCCGGGAAGCACTTCCTCGCCCAGCGCTCGGGCAAGGTCATCAACGTGGCGAGCACGTCGGGGATCAACGGGAAGCCGATCCTCGTGTCGTACTCGGCCTCGAAGGGCGCGCTGGTGCAGTTCACGAAGGCACTCGGCGCGGAGTGGGCCCCCTTCGGCATCCAGGTCAACGCCATCGCCCCCGGCGCGTTCACGACGGACGCGCAGGCGGCGGTGACGGGTGACCCCACGATGCTGGAACGTCGGCTGCGCAAGATCCCGGCCGGGCGGATGGCCGACCCCGCCGAGTTCGGGCCGCTCGTCTGCTACCTGGCGTCGCCGCTGTCGGACTTCGTCAACGGGTCCGTCCTGGTCATCGACGGGGGAGAGGTCACGAAGCTGTGATCATCGACGGACATACCCACGTCTATCCGGATGCGGTGGCCCGCAAGGCGATCGCGGGTTCCCCGGCCGACCTGAAGCGCTTCGGCGACGGCACCGTCTCGTCGTTGACCGAGGTCATGGCGGCGTCGGGCGTCGACCGCTCCGTCTGCCTGGGCATCGCCAACACCCCCGACCGCGTCGACAACGCCAACCGCTTCGCCGGCTCGCTGGACCCCTCCCGGTTCATCGGGTTCGGCTCGGTGCACCCGGGCCTGTCCCCGGAGCAGAACGTCGCGAGCCTGCGCGCCCACGGGCTGCGCGGGGCCAAGGTGCACCCGATGTTCCAGCAGCTCACGCTCGACGACCCGCGGCTGCTCGCCACGCTCGACGCGATGTCGGGCGAGTTCGCCGTGATCGTGCACGTCGGCGGCGCGGGGGAGGACCCGGGCGACCGGTGCAGCCCCGCGATGCTGGCCGAGCTGGTCCGGCAGTTCCCGCGGCTCGACCTCATCGCCTGCCACTTCGGCGGCTACAAGCGGTTCGAGGAGGCCGCGGAGATCGTCATCGGGCTGCCGGTGCACCTCGACACCTCGTGGCCGCCGAGCCTCGCGACCCTCGACCCCCGCCGCGTGCG
Source organism: Pseudonocardia sp. D17 (assembly GCF_036984265.1). Classification (NCBI taxonomy): domain Bacteria; kingdom Bacillati; phylum Actinomycetota; class Actinomycetes; order Pseudonocardiales; family Pseudonocardiaceae; genus Pseudonocardia; species Pseudonocardia sp. D17. The sequence continues at coordinate 95,351 of NZ_BPRG01000008.1, forward strand.
GGAGATCATCGAGAAGCACGGACCCGAACGGATCTGCTTCGCCTCCGACTGGCCCATGGCCGACCCGGGCGCCGAGATCGCGACCATCCGCGACCTCGGGTTCTCCGACGACGACACCGCGGCGATCCTCGGCGGGAACCTCGCGCGGCTGCTCGGGCTCTGACCGTGGGCGAGCGGCGGGTGGCACTCGTGACCGGCAGCGCGCGCGGGATCGGCCGGGCGATCACCGAACGTCTCGCCGACGACCACGACTGCGTCGTGCACGGCCGTCGTGACGCCCGCGCCGCCGCGGAGGTGGCCCGCGCGGTCGAGGCGCGCGGCGCGCGGGCGCTCGTCGTCACCGCCGACCTCGCCGATCCCGCCCAGGTCACGGCTCTGGCCGATGCCGTGCTCGACCGGTACGGCCGCGTCGACACCCTCGTCGCCAACGCCGCGGCCACCGCGTTCCGGCCGCTCGTCGAGGTCACCGGGCGGCACAGCCGGCTCACGTTCGCGACGGTCGTCGACTCGCTGGTGGAGCTCGTGCACCGGCTCGCGCCCGCGATGGGCGAGGGCGGGCGGCTGCTGACGATCAGCGGTCTCGACGCCCGGTTCGCGCAGTCGGGGCACGGTCTGCTCGGCGGGGCCAAGGCCGCGTCGGAAGCGCTGACCCGGTCGTGGGCCGTCGAACTGGGGCCGCGCGGGGTCACCGCCAACGCGATCGTCCCGGGCCCGGTGCTGACCGACTCGTTGGAGACCTACCTCGACGGCCGCGAGGACGTCCGCACGCTGCTCGTCGACCACACGCCGGTGGGGCGGCTGTGCACGCCGTCCGACATCGCCGAGGTGGCCGCGTTCCTCGTGTCCCCCGCGGCCGCGATGATCTCCGGGCAGGTGATCACCGTCGACGGCGGGATCAGTGCGCAGGGCGGGCCGTGGGGGGCGATGCGGGACCTGTGGTGACGGGCCCGTCGGGCGCCGTCGGACGCCGACCCACGCCCCGGCACCACAGGAAGCACGCCGCGGCCGCCGTCGTCAGGACCGCGCCCGAGACCCAGGCGACCGGATAGCCGCCGGTGACGTCGACGAGCAGACCGAACAGCGGCGCCGCGAACAGCGCTCCGAGGTAGAAGCCCGCCATCGCCGCGCCCGACCCGCGGCCGACCGCGTGCGGGGCCGCCGCGACGACGGAGGCGTGCATGAGCGACACCGCGCCCAGCTGCGCCCCGGTCGCGACGACGAGGGCGACGGCCGCGGCGGCCAGGCCCCACCCGGTGGCGAGGACGACCTCGGCGACGGCGAGCGTCGCGCACAGGGCCGCGGCCAGCGGGAGCCGGCGCGTCGTGCCGAGCCGGTCGGCCAGCCGCGCGGCGCCGATCATCGGGGCGAGCGCGACCAGCGAGGCGACGGCCGTCAGTACCCCGGCGACCGGCAGGGTCGCCCCCGCGCCCTCGTGCAGGAACGGGACGGCCCACGAGTAGATCGCCTGCGAGCCCCCGATGAGCAGCGTCGCGGCGAGCGTGAACCGCCAGAACCCGGACGGGAGCCTGCCCCCGCTGTCTGCACGAACGTCCCGTTCGTGCAGCGGGGTTGCGCCAATGTGCCGTTCGTGCAGGTCGGCGGGGGAGGGGGGCGGGTCATCCGCGGTTGTGGTGTCGAGCGCCGGGGTGATGCGGCCGCGCGCGTCGGGCAGCACCGCGGCGGCGAGGACGCCGACCGCCACGACGACCGGGACCGACCACAGCAGGACCGGCTGCCAGCCGTAGGCGGCACCGAGCCCGGGCACGACGAACGAGGTCACCGCCACCGCCCCGGGCACGCCCGCCGTCTTCACCGCGAGTCCGACCGCATGCCGCGCCACGGGCAGCGCGGCCGTGACCGAGACGTTCGTGCCCACGTTGGCCAGCGCGTAGCCGACGCCGGACACCAGGGCGCAGCCGACGAGCGCGGGATAGCCGGGGGAGAGCAGCGGCGCGCACAGGGCGACGACGAGCAGCACGGTGGAGAGCACGACGGTCCAGCGGGCGCCGATGCGCTCGGTGACCCGGCCCGCGAGCAGGCAGCCGATGCCGGTGAGCCCGAACATCAGCCCGACGAGCAGCCCGATCCGGGTCCGCGAGAGTCCGAGGTCGTCCTGCAGGACCGGCCCGAGGAAGCCGAACAGGAACGCCGGAGCGGTCCCCAGCCCGACGGCGACGGTGCTGACGGCCACGATCGCCCGCGAGGACCCCATCCGGCGTCCCCTCCTCGCGTCGGACTGCAATCAAGGGTCATGGTATGCATCGAAGGGGCCCTTGAGAAGGGGTGCCAGATGCTGTTGACTATGACCCTGGATTCACCACCCGCTGGATCGACGACGACCCCGGGAGACACCTCATGCGCGAGTGGACGCCACCGCCGCACATCGCGACGATGACCCAGATCTCGGACTTCCGTGAGATCGACGAGATCTTGCGCTCCAAGGACTTCCGACAGGGCTCGCACACCGAGAGCCGCCCGCTGTTCGCGGACTCGCTGCTCCTGCTCGACGGGCCCGACCACCGCGAGCGGCGCCGGCTGGAGAACCCGCTGTTCGACCGGACCGCGCTCATGTCCTACGACCACGAGGCTCTCAACCCCGTCGTCGAGCAGATGGTGCGCGACTGCCTCGCCGAGGCGGGCGAGGACGGCACCGTCACCGTCGACCTGGTCCCGCTCGTGCGCGCGATGCTGCACCGCATCGCCGCGGCCACGACCGGGATCGACGGCGTCGACACCCCGGAGGCCACCGAGCGGTTCCGCCGGTTCCTCGAGGACCTGGGCGCCGCCGCGACGGTCGAGTGGTCGACGAAGGACCACGACGAGGTGCTCGCGTACGGGCTGGCCCGCCGCGCCGAGTTCGTCGAGGAGTTCTTCGGCCCCTCGCAGGAGCGGCGCAAGCGGATCGTCGAGGAGTTCCGGGCGGGCCGGATCGCCCGCGAGGACGTGCCCGTCGACCTGCTGACGCTGCTGCACCTGCACTGGGACGACTCGTGGGACGAGGAGTTCCCGCTGCGGGAGGCGACGCTCTTCCTCGTCGCCGCCACCCAGACGACGACGCACACCCTCCCGCACGTGATCGTGCACATGGAGGAGTGGCTGCGCGACCATCCCGAGGACGCCGACAAGCGCAGCGATCCGGACTTCCTGCGGCTCATGGTCAACGAGTCGCTGCGCCTGCACCAGCCCGCGCCGACGCTGCTGCGCTACGCCACGGCCGCCGTCACGCTCGCGACCGGCCGGGAGATCGCCGAGGGGGAGCGCGTCGCCCTGCTGTTCACGCCGGCCAACCGGGACCCGGGGGTGTTCGGCGAGGACGCGGGGAGCTTCAACCCCTACCGCGGGGCGCCGGAGCTGTCCGGGGTGCGCCCGTGGGGGCTCACGTTCGGCGGCGGAGCGCACGTCTGCGTCGGCCGGCCGCTGGTCACGGGCCTGGCCAAGCGCGACGGGCAGGCGCCCACCGAGGGCACGATGATGCGGATCCTGCGTGCCCTCTACGCCGCCGACGTGCGGCTGGACCCGGCGAACCCGCCCGTCGCGGCCGCGTCGAGCAGCCACGACATGTACGACAGCATGCCCGTGATCCTGACACGGCGTTAGATTTATAGCTACTATCGCTCCGGGCCGACGCCGACGTCGGACCCGGTCCGGGAGGCTTCATGACCGCGACGGCGCCGACGGCGCTCGCCGAGCTGGAGGCGTTCGCCGCCGGGGCGAGCACGCCCGACCCCTACCCGATCTACGCCCGGCTGCGCGCCGAGTCGCCCGTCGTGTGGAGCGCGCCGCTGCAGGCCTGGCTCGTCACCGGCTGGGCCGAGGTCACCCGCGCGTTCAAGGACGCCGCGACGTTCGGCCCGCTCTCGTCCGGGGCCGGCAGCAGTGCGATCTACGGCCGGACGATCCTGCACATGAGCGGCGACGAGCACCGTCGCAAGGCCGCCATCGTCGCCCGGCGGATCCGCAACCGCCGCGAGCTGCGCGGCACCCTGCGCGAGCGGATCAGCGCGCTCGTCTCCGCGCTGGGGGACGAGCTGCCCGCGGCCCCGGGTGTCGCCGACATCCGCGCCGGGCTCACGACCCCGTTGCCGCTCACCGTGATCGCCGAGCTGACGACGATGCACGAGGCCGTCAACTTCCCGCAGTGGTATCACGACCTCGCGGGCGCGAGCGTCTCCAACGTCTCGCGTGACCCTGCGGTGCACGCCCGCGGCGTGGCCGCCCGCGAGGAGATCGACGCCTGGCTCGACCCGGCGATCGCCCGCAAGCGCGCCGACCCCGGCGACGACCTGCTGTCGGACCTGTGCACCGTCGAGTACGAGGGCCAGCGGCTCTCCGACACCGAGATCAAGTCCAACACCGCGTTCTTCCTCGCCGCGGGTATCGAGACCACCGACCGCGCACTGGTCAACCTCCTCGGTGGGCTCGTCCGCCATCCCGAGCAGTGGGAGCGGCTGCGCGCCGCCCCCGACCTGGTGCCGTCGGCCGTCGCCGAGGTCCTGCGCTGGAAGGCGCCGGTGCAGGGCTCGGTACGCCAGGCCCTCGTCGACGCGTCGCTGGGCGGGGCCTCGATCGCCGCCGGGGAGAAGCTGATCCTGCTGCTCGGCGCGGCCAACCGTGACCCCGCCGTCTTCCCCGACCCGGACACGTTCGACGTCGGGCGCTTCGCCGACAACGCCGATCCGCAGTTCACGCCCGTCGGGCCGTTGCGCGCCTTCGGCGGCGGCGAGCACACGTGCTCGGGATCGCTGCTGGCGAAGCTGGAGATGGAGCTGGCCATGGAGCACCTGCTGGACCGCTACCGGCGGCTGTCGTTCGCGGGCGAACCACCGGTCGACGCGGGCTTCATGCTGCGGTCGGCGCCCGACCTGCACCTGCTTCTGCACCCCTGACCGTCGAGGAGGACACCGTGACCCGCTTGTCGGGCAAGAGGGCCGTGATCACCGGGGCCGGCTCCGGCATCGGGCGGGGGACCGCGCTGCGGTTCGCCGCGGAGGGCGCGTCGGTCGTGTGCGTCGACCGTGACCTCGCCGGGGCCCAGGAGACAGTCACGATGATCACCGAGAAGGGCGGCACCGCGCTCGCGCACGCCGCCGACGTCGCCGTCGAGGCCGACGCGGAGGCGATGGTCGCGGCCTGCGTCGACGCCTACGGCGGGCTCGACGTGCTGTACGCCAACGCCGGCATCCCGGGCGTCGGCACCGGCGCGGACACGACGCTGGAGGCCTGGCAGCGCGTCATCGACGTCAACCTCACCGGGGTCTTCCTGTCCGACAAGTACGCGCTGCGCAGGCTGCTGGCCCAGGGGACCGGCGGGTCGATCGTGAACCAGGCCAGCGTCGGCGGGCTCGTCGGCGTCGCCGGGATCGCGCCCTACGCCGCGGCGAAGGCAGGCGTGATCGGGCTGACCCGCCAGCTCGCCGTCGAGTACGGTCCGCAGCAGATCCGGGTCAACGCCCTGTGTCCGGGGACGGTCCCGACGCCGCTGGTCAGGGCCACCTACGAGGCGCGCGGCGGGTTCGGCACCGACACGGGCGAGTCCGTCGACGAGACGCTGGAGATGCAGCGCACGCTCCGGTTCCCGTTGGGACGCCTCGGTACCGAGGAGGACGTCGCGATGGCGGCGGTCTACCTCGGCAGCGACGAGTCGACATGGATCACCGGCCAGGTCTGGGCCGTCGACGGCGGGCAGACGGCGGCATGAGCGGCACCCCGGTGAGCGCCGATGGTCGCCATGGCGACGATTCCCGCTCACGACCTGGGGACGGGTCCGCCGCCGGATCGACAGGCGGCACCGCCGCCGGGTCGAGAGGCGGCCCCGCAGCCGACGGCATCGTCCGGATGCACCACGTCGGGATCCAGGTCGCCGACCTCGACCGGTCACTGGCCTTCTACGAGGGCATCCTCGGGTTCGAGGTGATCACCCGGCAGGTCCGCGGCGAGGCCTACGCGGGCGAGATCGTCGGGTACCCCGGCGTCGAGCTGCACCTCGCGCACCTGCGGCCGCCGAACTCGTCGGTCGTCGTGGAGCTGACCGAGTACCGCGGCGTCGAGCGGACACCGGTCGACACCTCGACGGCCAACCCCGGCACCGCCCACACCTGCTACGTCGTCGACGACGTCGAGGCCGTGCACGCCGCGCTGCTCGCCGCGGGCGTGCGGCCGGTGTCGCGCACCATCGTCGCGCCCGACGCGGGGATCGCCAAGGGCGGCAAGGTCGTCTACGTCCAGGACCCCGACGGCGTGCGCGTCGAGCTGCTGCAGCCACCACCATCGCAGACCTAGACGAGTAAGTCCTAACGGCGTGCCGGGCCCGGGACGTGACAGGAGGGTGTTGAAGATCAG